>NZ_CP015285.1:2402500-2702500 GCF_001639105.2 Azospirillum humicireducens | reverse complement strand
CAGGAGGAGGATGACGGTGCGTTCGAGGCTCTCCCGCCTTCCCACGCTCGCCTTGCTTGCCATCATGACGGCCGGTGCGCTGACGCCTGCGGTGGTTTCCGCGCAGAGTGCCGATGCGCCGAACGGCCGGATGCCTCAGGCCTACAAACCTGCGGTCAAGCCAAACACGGGAGCGGAAGACGCGTCCGAGGCCAAACGCAACGACGACGATGGCGGTCCCGCCGGACCGGTCGACCGCCGCACCCTCTCCATCGGCCGCGGCGACACGCTGATGGATCTGCTCGCCGAAGCGAAGGTGCCGGCGAACGACGCCCATGACGCGGTTGCCGCCTTGCGCGACGTCTACAACCCGCGCCGCCTCCAGGTCGGCCAGCGCGTGACCGTCCTGTTCGAGCCGCGCCGCGGCGGCGCCCGCAAGTTCGTCGGGTTCGAGTTCGCTCCCGATCCGCTACGGTCGGTGTCGATCGCGCGCAAGGGCGATAC
Source organism: Azospirillum humicireducens (assembly GCF_001639105.2). Lineage (NCBI taxonomy): Bacteria > Pseudomonadati > Pseudomonadota > Alphaproteobacteria > Rhodospirillales > Azospirillaceae > Azospirillum > Azospirillum humicireducens. The sequence continues at coordinate 2,702,017 of NZ_CP015285.1, read as the reverse complement.
CGGTTTCACGTCCAGCCAGACCGAGAAACCGGTGACCCGCAAGCCGGTCGCGGCGCAGGGCGTCATCCGGTCGAGCCTGTTCGAGGCGGGGGCCCAGGCCGGGGTTCCGATCTCGGTCATGATGGCCTTCCTCCAGAACTTCTCCTATGACGTCGACTTCCAGCGCGACCTGCAGCCGGGCGACCGGTTCGAGGTGATGTATGAGAAGCTGGTCACCGCCGATGGCACGGAGGCGGGCGAAGGCGAGCTGCTTTACGCGTCGCTGACGCTGAGCGGCGACGACATGCCGATCTACCGATTCAAGACCCGCGACGGGCGGATCGACTATTTCAATGACGATGGCGAGAGCATCCGCCGCGCCCTGCTGCGCACCCCGATCGACGGCGCCCGCATCACATCGGGCTTCGGCATGCGCCATCACCCGATCCTGGGCTTCAGCAAGATGCACAAGGGCGTGGATTTCGGCGCGCCGTCGGGAACGCCGATCTATGCCGCCGGCCGCGGAACCATCGAGCTGGCAGAGCGCAACAGCTCCTACGGCAACTATGTCCGCATCCGCCACAACACCGAGATCTCCACCGCCTACGCCCATATGAGCCGCTTCGCCAAGTCTATCCGCCGCGGTGCGCGGGTCGATCAGGGCGACATCATCGGCTATGTCGGCTCCACCGGGCGGTCCACCGGTCCGCACCTGCATTACGAGGTGCTGAAGGCCGGGCATCAGGTGAACCCGCGCTCCGTCGACCTGCCGACCGGCGAAAAGCTGGAGGGGCGGGAACTCCAGAACTTCCAGCAGGCCCGGAGGGCGATCGACAAACTGTTCGAGGAGTCCCGCGGCGGCTTGCAACTGGCACGCACCCCGGCGTCGGCCTCCCCGGAGGAAAAAGGCTGCAATAAGGCAACAAGCTGCTGATCGCCGAGCACTGATCGGCATGCCGGCGGCGATCGCCGCCGGCGAAAGCCGCAAGGTTGCGCCTATTCCCTGTTCATCATGTTCCGGATGGCGCCGACGAATTGCCGCGCGGTGTTCTCGTCATCCAGCATCTTCTGCAGCTTTTCACGGATGATCATCGCCTTCGGCCGCTGCTGCATCGCGCGTTCGATGGCGACGTCGGCTTCGCCGGGCTTCAACGGTTCGAGTTCGGACATGGCGGACATCCCGTGCGGAAAGGCTGTGTTGGGTCGGCACGCAGGTAAGGATAGCCCGATCCCGTCCCGCCATCATCAGGCAAACACCATCGGCAGGGGCGGCGGAAACCGTTGAGAGCCCCCGCCTTCCGGATCAGGCCGGCGGCAGGGCGGAGGTTGCTTCTTCGACCTGGGCAAAGGTCGGACGGTATTCCGGCTCCAGCACGTTCCGCGCGTATTCGACCGAGATGGCAGGCGCATAGCCGGACAGATGGGCGATCAAACCGGTCTTCATCGCGTGATAATACCTGCCCTCGGCGTGATAGATGTTCTTCAATCCGCTGGCGATGGGGGCGAGGAAACCGTAGGCCACCAGAATGCCGGTGAAGGTGCCGACCAGTGCGCCGCCGATCAGCTTGCCCAGCACCTCCGGCGGTTCGGTGATCGAGCCCATGGTATGAATCACACCCAGCACCGCGGCGACGATGCCCAGCGCCGGCACGGCGTCGGCCACCGCCTGGATGGCGTCGGCGATGCGCTGGTGTTCGTGGTGCATCGTCTCGATGTCCTCGTCCATCAGGTCGACCAGCTCATGCGGGTTGTCGGCGCCCAGCGACATCAGACGGAGATAGGTGCAGAGAAAGGCGATGGCATGGTGATCGCCGTAGAATTTGGGGAACTGCTGGAAAAGCGGGGAATCCTCCGGCTTTTCGATGTGCTGTTCCAGCGCCAGCAAGCCCTTGGTCTTCGCGATCTTGAAGACCTGGTACATCATGGTGAGGACCTCGAGGAAGTCCTCCTTCTTGTATTTCGGACCTTTGAAGAGGTGCCCCAGTTCCTTGCCGGTGTGGGTGACAACGGACTTGGGGTTGGCGATGAAGAACGCTCCGGCGGCCGATCCGAGAATGATCATGAACTCGAACGGCATCCACAGCACGCCCATGTGGCCGCCGCCGAGGATGTAGCCGCCGAACACGCTGACCACCACGATGACCAAACCGATGATCACGAACATCCGGTCTTCTCCCTACCCCACCCCGCCACGGACCGCAGGATGCATCCGACCGACAGAAGGCCGGAGATCGGTTGAGTTTCCGTAAACCACCCGAACGGTCTACCGCCTTCGCGACAGGCCGCGCGATCCTACCGGTGCGGATGGGTCCTGTCACGGAAGGACTGGCGGTACAGGCTTTTCAAGCTCTGTGGATCCGTGAACGGGCGGAGACTGGGCGCCGGAGGAGACCGGAGTGGTGACCAGGACGACAGCGAGGACACAAGGTGGTCACAGGCACAATACGGAAACGCCCCCGCAGCCGGACAGATCGAACAGTCGGAGTACTGAACGCCATAAGGGTCGTTACCGAAGCGGAATGTTCATCTGGATGCTGACGCCAGGCGGCTGGGGGGGACGATGGCGGGAACGGAGCGGAAAGCCGCATACCCATGTCGATGGGATAGGATCTTATGCTCAGGCTTTGGCTGGACTGGGTGAGACGTTTTTCGGGTGGTTCCCGGTGGAAAAGCGGGTGCGCTGCGAGCGGTCCGCCGCGCATCCTTACCTATGAAGCCGTTGTTCGGAGGGCGGTATCGCTACCCATCCGATGGGGATAGGCTGGATGCGGTGCGCGCATGACGGTCGTTTTCCGCGGTCCGTTTGATCCGGTAGGCGACGGAGAGCGTATGAGGCATCGTAGCTGAGGATGTCGCCATCCGCCGGGATGACGACAGTGCCGATATCCCCCCAACCGCCGAGCCGCACCGATGACCGTCCGGACCCGCTTTCGCACCGCCGCCCTGGCCGCCATCCCTACCGCCTTGGCGGCGGTCTTCTCCATGACGGGAGGCGCCAGCGCCATGGCCGCCAGCAGTGAAGTCAACGCCTACAGCTTCACCTTCCAGGGCATCGACGGGCGCCCGCTGCCGCTGTCGCAGTTCGCGGGCAAGGCTATCCTGGTGGTCAACACCGCCTCGCAATGCGGCTTCACCCCGCAGTACCAGGGGCTGCAGGCGCTATGGCAGCGCTACCGCGACCGTGGGCTGGTGGTGGTCGGCGTGCCGTCGGACGACTTCGGCGGGCAGGAGCCTGGAACTGCGACCCAGATCAAGGATTTCTGCGAGGTCAACTATCGGATCGACTTCCCGATGACGGACAAGACGGTGGTGTCGGGCGACGGCGCCCACCCCTTCTACCGCTGGGCGTCGGACGAGATGGGCTTCATCGCCAAGCCGCGGTGGAACTTCCACAAGTATCTGGTCGGGCCGGACGGCAAGCTGGCGTCCTGGTTCTCCACCATGACCGACCCCGAGTCGGACAAGGTGCGCGAAGCGATCGAGAGGCTGCTGCCGGAGAAGGCGCCGAAATCCTAGGAGCCGGATTCCGCGCCCCTCCCCTACTCCACCGCCTGACGCAGGGCAGCGGCGCCGGCCCAGGGGGCGAGCGGCAGGGCGGCGGCGAGGATGCCTGCAAGCAGCAGCAGGTGCGGGCGCGGGGTCAGGCTGTTGATCGCAGCGTCGATGGCGCCGGCACCGAAGATCAGCACCGGAATGTAGAGCGGCAGGATCAGGAGTGACAGCAGCACCCCGCCGCGCCGTGCGCCGAGAGTCAGCGCAGCGCCGATGGCACCGATCAGGCTGAGGATCGGCGTTCCCAGCGTCAGGGTCAGCACCAGCACGCCGAAGCCCTGCGCATCCATGTTCAACAGGACGGCCAGCAGCGGGGCGGCGACGATCAGCGGCACGCCGGTGACCAGCCAATGGGCCAGCGTCTTCGCCAGCACCGTGGCCTCCAGCGGCAGGGAGGAGAGCGACAGAAGCTCCAGCGAGCCATCCTCGTAATCGGTCTGGAACAGCCGCTCCAGCGACAGCAGCGAGGCGAGCAGCGCCGCCACCCAGATCACACCTGCGGCGATGCGGGCGAGGATGTTCGGCTCCGGCCCGACGCCGAAGGGAAACAACACCACGCACAGGACGAAGAACATCACGGCGATGGTGGCGTCCGACCCCTGGCGCAGGGCCAGCCGCAGGTCGCGCGCGACAAGGCGCAGGAAACGGCTCATCGCACGGCTCCCTCTTCCTGAAACTCTTCGCCACCGCCTTCGTCGTCGTCGCTCTCTTCGTCATCAACGTAGGGGGTGAAATCGTCGAGATGCAGTTCCTCGCCGCCAGGGGTGGCGATGTCGGTGTGGGTGGACAGCACCACCATGCCGCCCTGGGCGCGGTGTTCGGCGATCAGCCCCTCGAACAGGGCGATGGCGGCACGGTCGAGCGCCACCGTCGGTTCGTCGAGCAGCCACAAGGTCGCCGGTGCGGCCAGCAGCCGCGCCAGATTCAGCCGGCGCTTCTGCCCGGCCGACAGATAGCGGCCCGGCACCCCGGCGATGTGCGGCACCCCAAGCCGGTCGAGCGCCGCCCGCGCATTGGCGGCCGGATCGGCGGCCCCGGCCAGCCCCGCCCAGAAGGCGAGGTTCTCCGCCGCCGTCAGCACCGGCTTCACCGCGTCCAGATGGCCGACATACTGCACCCGCGCCCGGTGGCCGTCGGGATCCTCGGCAACCGACACCCCGTCCCAGCCGAGCGTGCCGCGCAGCGGCTTCAGCAGGCCGGCCATCACCCGCAGCAGGCTGGACTTGCCACTGCCATTGGGGCCGAGCAGCACCAAGGCGCCACCGGCAGCGATGCGGAACTCCAGCCCGGTGAAGACCAGCCGGTCGCCACGCAGGCAGGTCAGCTCGGATCCGGAAAAAACGGGCATGGGACGGGTCGTGCTTCCGGTTGAGGGAGGCGCTGCTATAGCACAGGGCGGGAGAAAAGCCGGAGCAAGAATGGCGTCACCGCGGCATGAGCCGCGCAAAGAAAAAGGCCACCGCGAGGGGGTTCTCGCGATGGCCGCGCGCCCGGCCGGGTCCGGCCAGACGATGCTCTATGGAACGGAGTCCGTTCGTCGCTGCGGTGGCGCTAGGGGGAACGCCGATGCGCGCGACATGCGTCGCCGGTTGCTTGAAAACAGATCTAAAGGGAGAAAATGGCAAAATTTGGATGCAGTTCGAGCAATCGGACATTGTCCTGTGGCAACCGGGCGGCATCGCAGCGCTGCGCTCCCATGCGCGGGATGCAGCGCGGGGCTGCCGGCTACGGCAGGGCTAAAGCCTGACCGCTTGTTCTGAATCAACGCCTTACTCCGCCGTCCTGCCGCATCCTGCCACCGTCGCCCCCGTCCGCGGGAAGCGTCGCGGCTTACCAGGAGCCCTTCCGGGGTCTGCCGCAACCCTGCCCAATTGTGTTCAGCAAGCGAGTCCTCCCATGTCGGCCCTCACATCGGCCTTCGCAGACATTCTCCAGGCCATGCCGCCGATCGCGCGGGTGGTCCTCATGCTCGGCCTCGTGTCGGCGGCCGGCGTGGCGCTCGGCCACATCAAGATCCGGGGGGTCGGGCTCGGCATCGGCGGCGTTCTGTTCTCCGGCATCGCCGGCGGCCACATCGCCAAGCAGGCGGGCATCGCCTTCAATCCGGAGATGATGGACTTCATCCGCGACTTCGGGTTGATCCTGTTCGTCTACACCATCGGCATCCAGGTCGGCCCCGGCTTCTTCGCGGCGTTGCGCCGCACCGGGCTGGCGCTGAACGGGCTGGCTCTGCTGATGGTCGGATCGAGCATCCTGCTGACCGCGGCGCTGGTCTCCTCGGGGTCGCTGTCGCTGGGGTCCTCGCTGGGGGTGTTCGCCGGTGCGGTGACCAATGCCCCGGCGCTCGCCGCCACCCAGCAGGTCCTGACGGAAGTCGGAGCCGACGCGGCGGTGATGGCCCTGCCCGGCCTTGCCTTCGCCGTCACCTACCCGTTCGGCATCGCCGGCAACCTGCTGGCGATGGCCGCCGTCCGCATCCTGTTCCGCATCGACCCGGAGGCGGAGGCCGCCCGGTTCGAGGAATGCCGCCGCGCCGAGGTGTCCAAGCTGGAGACGATGGATCTGGCCGTGCGCAACCCGGAGCTGGCGGGCAAGACGCTTGGCTCCATCGACCTGCTGTGCGGCCAGGGGGTGGTCGCCTCGCGCCTGCTGTGCGACGGCAAGCTCTGCGTCCCGCATGACGACACCCGCCTGAAGCTGGGCGACGTGCTGCATGTGGTCGGGCCGAGGCAGAAGCTGGAGCAGGTGCGGGCGCTGCTGGGGCAGGAGTTCGAACGGCCGCTGACCACCAAGGGCACCGACCTGAAATGGGAGCGCATCGTCGTCACCAACAACGGCGTGCTGGGCAAGTCGATCGCCGCCCTGAACCTGCAGGAGGCCCATGACGTGGTGGTCAGCCGCGTCAACCGGTCGGGCGTGGAACTGGTGCCGACCCAGGCGCTGAAGCTGCAGTTCGGTGACATCCTGACGGTGATCGGCCGGCCCGAAAGCCTCGCCGCCGTCGGGCAGGTCTTCGGCAACTCCGCCCGCAAGCTGCAGCAGGTGGAGATGATCCCGCTGTTCCTGGGCATCGCGCTGGGTGCGGCACTGGGTGCCATCCCGATCTTCCTGCCGGGGATGCCGGCGCCGCTGCGCCTGGGTCTGGCCGGCGGGCCGCTGATCGTGGCGCTGATCCTGGGCCGCGTCGGCCATGTCGGGCCGCTGGTGTGGTTCATGCCGCCGGCCGCCAACCTGGCGCTGCGCGAGATCGGCATCGTCCTGTTCCTGGCCGTGCTGGGCATCGCGTCGGGCGACCGCTTCGTCGCCACGCTGGCCAGCGGCGCCGGATGGCCCTGGATGATGTGGGGCGTGCTGGTGACGCTGGTGCCGCTGCTGCTGACCGGGCTGATCGCGCGCGGGCTGATGAAGCTGAACTTCCTGACCATCTGCGGCGTGCTGGCCGGCGCCCAGACCAACCCGCCGGGGCTGGCCTACGCCAACGCGCTGGTCGCGTCGGAGGCTCCGGCGCTCGCCTATGCCACGGTCTATCCGCTGGCGATGTGCCTGCGCATCCTGGGGCCGCAGATCCTGGTACTTTTGTTGTGGTGACGCATCAATTTCGGACACAAGCGGCACAACGTGCGCGGTGTGTGAAATCCGCGTTGCGGAACGCCTGCGCGCCGGTCTAGCCTATGCCGCAATGGTCAGACCATAACCAGCCCCCACAACCCTGCCGGTTCCCACGCATGCATCGCCATCCGCCCGTCAGCGACTCCGCACCCGCCGCCGTCGTCGTGGAGGATTTGCACAAGCGGTTCGGCGAGCTGGAGGTGCTGAAGGGCGTGTCGCTGACCGCGCGCGAAGGCGACGTGATCACGCTGATCGGCTCCTCCGGTTCGGGCAAGAGCACGCTGCTGCGCTGCATCAACATGTTGGAGATCCCGGACGACGGGCGCGTCGTCATCGGCGGCGAGGCCATCGCGCTGAAGAAGACGCGCGGCGGCGCCACCGTCCCCGCCGACACCCGTCAGGTGGAACGCATCCGCACCAGCCTCGGCATGGTGTTCCAGAGCTTCAACCTCTGGACCCACATGACCATCCTGGAGAATGTGATCGAGGCGCCGGTGCATGTGCTGGGCGTGCCGAAGGCCGAAGCCGTCGACCGCGCCCGCGGGCTCCTGGACAAGGTCGGCATCCTGGCCAAGGCCGACAGCTACCCGGTCCAGCTCTCCGGCGGGCAGCAGCAGCGCGCGGCCATCGCGCGGGCGCTCGCCATGCAGCCGAAGGTGATGCTGTTCGACGAGCCGACCTCGGCGCTCGACCCCGAGCTGGTGGGCGAGGTGCTGCGCGTCATCCGCCAGCTGGCGGACGAAGGCAACACGATGATCCTGGTGACGCACGAGATGGGCTTCGCCCGCGAAGTGGCGTCCAAGGTGGTTTTCCTGCATCAGGGGCGGATCGAGGAGGAGGGGTCACCCGACAAGGTGCTGACCGATCCCGACTCGGACCGGGTGCGGCAGTTCCTCTCGCGCCATCTGTCCGGCGCGGCGTGAGGGGACGAGGCAGAGGGCAGGACCGGACCGTCAGAAACAGCCCGGCCCCCGACAAGGGCGGAAGAACGGGCGAACCGAACAGAGGAGTGTGTGCGTTGAAGAAGATCGTTTCGGCCCTGGCGCTGGGCGCCATGATGGCTGTGGCCGCGGCGGGCGCCGCCGGTGCCAAGGAGTGGAAGACGGTCCGCATCGGCAGCGAGGGCGCCTATCCTCCGTGGAACGCCACCGACACCTCGGGCAAGCTGATCGGCTTCGAGGTCGACCTCGCCAACGACCTGTGCAAGCGCATGAAGGTCACCTGCGAGTTCGTCGCCCAGGACTGGGACGGCATCATCCCGGCCCTGCAGCAGGGCAAGTACGACGCCATCATGTCGGCGATGACCATCACCGGCGAGCGCAAGAAGGTCATCGACTTCTCGGCCCCCTACGGCACCGAGCCGTCGGTCTTCGCCGTGCCGACCGGCTCGCCGCTGGCCAAGGCGCTGAATCTCGGCGCCGACCGCATCGACCTGAACGACCAGGCCAAGGCCAAGCCGGTGCTGGACAAGCTGGCCGAGGCGCTGAAGGGCAAGTCCGTCGGCGTCCAGGTGTCGACCATCCAGGCCGACTTCATGGACAAGCATCTGTCGAAGGTGACCATGCGCACCTACGACAAGATCGACAATGCCGGCATCGACCTGAACTCCGGCCGCGTCGACGCCATGTTCGGCGACCGTTCGGTGGTCGAGGCGGTGCTGAAGGCAACGCCCGGCAAGATGGTCGTCGTCGGCCCGAACTTCATCGGCGGCGTGATCGGCGAGGGCATGGGCGTCGGCCTGCGCAAGGACACCGCCGACCTGAAGGCGATGTTCGACAAGGCCATTGCCGAGGCCCTGAAGGACGGCACCGTCAAGAAGCTGAGCACGCAGCATTTCGGCTACGACATCTCCCCCAAGTAAGGGGATCGAGTGAGACGGATCTCCAATCCGTCCGTCTGATCGGAGCGGCGCCCGGCGGCCTTCGCGGCAACCGGGCGCCGTTCGTTCCCCGATCGCCGTTAGCTGACCCCGTACGGCCGGCCTTCCGCGCCGCGCCCGGCGGGCCTTACCGGGCGTGCCAATGCTGGAACTCCTTTCCTTCGGTCCCAACGGCTGGGGCGGACAGCTTCTGATGGGAACCGCGATGACGGTCGCGGTCGCCGTGTCGGCCTTCGCCTTCGGCATCCTCGTCGGGTCGCTCGGCGCCTCGGCCAAGCTCAGCCATTCCATGGCGCTGAACGTGGTGGCCGACATCTACACCACGGTCGTCCGCGGCATCCCCGAACTGCTGGTCATCTATCTGCTGTTCTTCGGCGGCAGCAGCGTCGCCACCTCCATCGCCGCCGCCTTCGGCTATGACGGTCGGGTCGACCTGAACGCCTTCACCATCGGCGTGCTGGCCGTCGGCCTGATCTCCGGTGCCTATTCGACCGAGGTGATCCGCGGTGCGGTGCAGTCGGTCCCCTTCGGCCAGATCGAGGCGGCGCGCGCCTGCGGGATGAGCCGTTGGCTGATCCTGCGCCGAGTGCTGGTGCCGCAGACCCTGCGTTTCGCCCTGCCCGGCCTCGGCAATGTCTGGCAGCTGACGCTGAAGGACACCGCGCTGGTGTCGGTGACGGCCTTGGCCGAGTTGATGCGCGTGACCCATCTGGCGGCCGGCGCCACGCGCCAGCCCTTCCTGTTCTACGGGACCGCCGCCGTGCTGTACCTGCTGCTGACCACCGTTTCGACGGCGCTGTTCAACCGCGCCGAAATCTCCGCCAACCGCGGCGTCCGGAGGGCATGAGGCCATGAACTGGCAACTGATGTGGGACAGCCTGCCCCGTATGATCGGCGGACTGTCGCTGACGCTGCAGTTGATCGTCGGATCGCTGGCGCTGGGCGCGCTGGTCGCCTTCGGCGTGGCTCTTCTGCGGCTGTCCGGCAACAGGGTGGTGGAGACGCTGGCCGCGGCCTATGTCTTCGTCTTCCGCGGGACGCCGCTGCTGGTGCAGATCTTCCTGGTCTATTACGGGCTGGGCCAGTTCGAGTTCATCCGCGACAGCATCCTGTGGCCCTTCCTGCGCGAACCCTACTGGTGCGCCATCCTGGCGCTGACGCTGAACACCGGCGCCTACACCAGCGAGGTTCTGCGCGGCGCCATCCTGTCGGTGCCGCAGGGGCAGGTGGAGGCGGCACGGGCCTGCGGCATGTCGCGGGCGCTGGCCTTCCGCCGCATCGTCCTGCCGGTGGCGATCCGCCAGATGCTGCCGGCCTACGGCAACGAGGTGATTTTGATGGTGAAGGCGACCTCGCTCGCCAGCACCATCACGCTGATGGAGGTCACCGGCATCGCCCGGCGGATGATCGCCCAGACCTTCGCGGTCTTCGAACTGTTCATCGTCGCCGGGGCGATCTATCTGGTGCTGAACTTCATCGCCACCCGCCTGATCAAGTTCGCCGAATGGCGCCTGACCCCCTACCTGCGGGCACGGGCGTAAGTAAGGATAGCGTTTTACTTGCCCTCCTCCCCCTGGGGAGAGGGTCAGGGTGAGGGGGACGCACAGCGACAATTCCCAAGTATCCTTACCTGAGATACGAAAACGCCGCGGCTCGTCCCGAGACGACCGCGGCGCTTCAGCCTTCAGAGCCGGTGAGTTCTTATCGGCTTTTCTCGGCCGTCATCCCCGCGAAGGCGGGGATGACGGCCCAAGGCGGCACATCGGGACTCACAAACTCTCACCCACCCCTCTCCCCAGCGGGCAGAGAGATCGTCATTCACTGCCCAAGCATCTCGAACGACGGCGGCGCCGGATCGATCACGCGCGAGCCGGTGGGGGTGATCTCCATCACCGCCAGACCGCGTTCGACCAAGCCGTCGGCGCGCAGGCGGAACAGGCCGTCCAGCCCTTCGAAGCCGTTCGGGTTGGTCATCGCCATGCGGTCGAAGGGCACCGGGCCGCCGCTGCGGGTCAACACCGCGGCGATCGACGTCGCGTCATAGGCCAGCGTGGCGATGCGCGGCGGCTTGCGGCCATAGACCTGCTCGAACTGCGACTCGAAGCGGGTACGGGTCTGCGGCGCGGGTGCCGCGTACCAGGCGCCGACCAGCGCCGGCTCCTGCCCCAAAGCCCCTTGCGACGTATCGTCCCACAGGCCGGTGCCCAGCAGCTTGACCTGCTGCGGCTGCACGCCGTTGGCGGCCAGCGCCTGGGCGATGCCCTGGGCGCGCGGTCCGCCTTCGGCCAGCATCACCGCCTGCGGCTGCGGGGTTTCCTGGGCCACCTGCTTGGCCGGGATCGACAGGTCGGTGACGGCCGGGTCGTAGCGTTCGACCTGCGTGGTCATGGCGCCGAGGCGTGGTGCGATCTGCTGCATGGCGTTGACCACCGCGTCGCCATAGGGGGAACGCGGCGCCAGCACGGTGAAACGCGTCGCGCCGCGGGAGCGGGCGAAGCCGGCGACGCGGCTGACCTGATCGGCCGGGACAAAGCCAAGCACATAGGTGCCGTTGCCGGCCTGGGTGGCATCGTTGGTGAAAGCCAGAACGTCGACGCCGGCATTCTGGGCGATCGGCCGCACCGCGGCGACATCGGCGGCGAACAGCGGGCCGATGATCAGGCGCGCGCCTTCGGCCAGAGCCTGGCGGGCGGCATCGGCGGCACCGCTCGGCGTGCCCTTGGTGTCGCGCGGCAAAAGCTGCAGCTGGTCGCCGGCCATGTCGAACAGCGCCATTTGAGCTGCGTCCAGCATGGCCTGTCCGATGGCCGCGCTCTGGCCGCTGAGCGGCACCAGGACCGCCACCTTGATCGGGCCCTGCGCCTCCGGCAGAGGAGCCACCGGAGCCGGAACCGGTTGCGGCGCTTGTGCCACCCGCGGCGGCGCGCTTACAGTCGAACAGGCCGACAACAGGCCGGCGACCAGCAAGGCTGCCACGCCGTGACGTTTCAGACCCTGTGAGAAAGCTGTTGCCAAGCGTGCCACCGATCATCTCCACATCTGCTGAAACGGCCGCCGATACCGAAGGCGAGACCCAAGGCATGGTTCAAAGTGGCGCTCAAGGTAGCCCCCTCGCCGCGCCAAGTAAACTCGCGGGCGGACTCCATGTCGTCGCCACCCCCATCGGAAACGCCGCCGACATCACGCTGCGGGCGCTCGACACGCTGAAGCGGGCCGACGCTATCGCCTGCGAGGATACGCGCGTCACCGCAAAGCTGATGGGCATCCACGGCATCCACACCCCCTTCGTCTCCTACCACGAGCACAACGCCGCAAAGATGCGTCCGGTCCTGATCGAGCGCATGAAAAAGGGCGAGGCCATCGCGCTGGTCACCGATGCCGGCACGCCGCTGGTCTCCGACCCCGGCTACAAGCTGGTGCGGGAATGCGTGGCGGAAGGCGTGGCGGTGACCACCCTGCCCGGCGCCTCGGCCCCGCTGGTGGCACTGGTGCTGTCCGGCCTGCCGACCGACCGCTTCCTGTTCGCCGGCTTCCTGCCGAACAAGAGCAGCGCGCGACGCGCCACCGCCGGCGAGTTGAAGGGCGTGCCCGCCACGCTGGTGTTCTTCGAATCGCCGCAACGCCTGCCGGAGTCGCTGGCCGATCTCGCCGATATCCTGGGCCAGCGCGAGGCCGCCGTCGCGCGCGAACTGACCAAGCTGTACGAGGAGGTGCGGCGCGGCACCCTGCCGGATCTCGCCGCCCATTACGCCGAGGCCGGCCCGCCGCGCGGCGAGGTCGTGCTGGTCATCGGCCCGCCGGGCGAAGAGGCGACACCGGGCGAGGCCGATGTCGACGCCCTGCTGCGCGACGCGCTGACCCGCCTGTCGGTGCGCGACGCCGCCGCCGACGTCGCCGCCCGCACCGGCCAGCACAAGCGCACCGTCTATGCCCGCGCGTTGGAACTGCAGCGGGAGGAGAAGGCGAAATGACCGATCTGGATGCGCGGCGCCTGCGTGCCGAAAGCCTGGGCCGCCGGGCGGAGGCGCTGTGCCGTCTGTCGCTGCGGCTGCGCGGCTACCGCATCCTGGCAAGCCGCCTGCGCACGCCGATGGGCGAGATCGACATCGTCGCCAAGCGCGGCAAGACCATCGCCATCGTCGAAGTGAAGGCCAGAGGCGACTGGGACACCGCCAACGAGGCGCTGAACGCCCGCCAGCGCGGCCGGCTGGTCCGTGCCGCCCATGCCTTCCTGGGCGCCACCCCCCGCTATGCCGGCTATGTCTTGCGCTTCGACGTGATGCTGGTTACCCCTTGGGCCTGGCCCCGTCATCTGGTCGATGCCTGGAGATCGTGAGGGGACGAATTTGAGGGGGCGACAGTCTTGAGCAACCGCGCGGAAGCCCGCGAAATCCTGCGCCGCATCGGCGACCAGCCGGACGACGAGATCGATCTGGCCGAAGCCGCTCTGGCGCTGGGCGCGCTGGAACTGCCCAGCGCCGATCTTGCTCCCTATCGCGCCCATGTCCGCACCCTCGTCGAGGATCTGGCCGCCCGCGTCGCGGCGCAGGACCCGGCGGCCGACAGCCTGGAGACGCGCATCGCCCATCTGCGTGCGGTGATCGGCGGGCGCCACGGCTATTCCGGCGACCACGACACCTACGACGATCTGCAGAACGCCAACCTGCTGCGGGTGATCGACCGCAGGCGCGGCCTGCCGGTGGCGCTGGGCATCCTCACCATGCATGCCGCCCGCTCGCAGGGCTGGCCGATGGTCGGGTTGAATTTCCCCGGCCATTTCCTGGTCCGCATCGAAAAAGATGGCGCCCGCGCCATCATCGACCCCTTCAACGAGGGGCAGACCCGCAGCGTCGTCGATCTGCGCGACCTGCTGAAGGCCACCGCCGGCAGCGCCGCCGAGCTGGAACCCGGCCATTACCAGCCGGTGTCGAACCGCGACGTGTTGCTGCGCCTGCAGAACAACATCAAGCTGCGCCACCTGTCGGCGCACGAGGTGCCGAAGGCGCTGGAGGTGCTGGAGGCGATGCGCCTGTTCGCCCCGCACGAGCCGGCGCTGTGGCGCGAGACCGGCCTTCTGGAAGCCCATGCCGGCAACCTGAAGGACGCCATCACCGCGCTGGAGACCTTCATGGCGCTGACCGGCGACGACCATCGCCGCCACCAGACCGCCTCGCTGATCCAGCAGTTGAAGAACCGCCTGAACTGACCCCGTTCGCAGAGGTCCGGAGACCCGTCATGAGCCTCGCCGTCGCCTTCCAGATGGACCCCATCGAGTCGATCAACATCGACACCGATTCCAGCTTCATGATGGCGCTGGAGGCGCAGAAGCGCGGCCATCGCCTGTACCATTACCACCCGCGCGACCTGATCCTGACCGGCAACCGCCTCACCGCCCGTGTGCGCGAAATGACGGTGGTGCGCCAGCGCGGCGCCCATTACACGCTGGGCGAGCCGGTGCCGACCGACCTGTCGACGATGGACGTCATCCTGCTGCGGCAGGACCCGCCCTTCGACATGGCCTACATCACCTCCACCCACCTGCTGGAGCATGTGCAACCGAAGGTTCTGGTGGTCAACGATCCGGCCGAGGTGCGCAACGCCCCGGAAAAGCTGTTCATCACCAAGTTCCCCGACCTGATGCCGCCGACACTGATCACCAGCGACAAGCAGGCCATCCTGGACTTCCGGGCGGAGCACAAGGACATCATCGTCAAGCCGCTGTTCGGCAACGGCGGTGCCGGTGTCTTCCACCTGAAGCCTGACGACGAGAATCTCGGATCCCTGCTTGAGATGTTCACCCAGCTCTACCGCGAGCCGGTGATCGTGCAGAAGTACCTGCCGGAGATCCGCCAGGGCGACAAGCGCATCATCCTGGTCGACGGCGAGCCGGTGGGCGCGGTCAGCCGCATGCCGCAGGAAGGCGAGGCCCGCGCCAACTTCCACGCCGGCGGCAGCGCCAGGAAGACCGAACTGACCGCGCGCGAGCGCGAGATGTGCGCCGCCATCGGCCCGGTGCTGCGCGAGAAAGGTCTGGTCTTCGTCGGCATCGATGTGATCGGCGACTACATGACAGAGATCAACGTCACCTCCCCCACCGGCATCCAGGAGATCAACCGCCTGGACGGCGTGCAGCTGGAAGCCCTGCTGTGGGATGCCATCGAGCGCCGCCGCGCGGGGAAGTAAGGATAGACCTCAGGCGGGCGGTGCAGCCGGGCAAGACGCGGGTCCGGCCAGCCCGCTTGAGCCGGGCGAAACCGTCGCGCGCATGGCGCGGCTGCGGCGCACCGTGCCTTGACCGGCGGACTTCGGGGGGCGATAACTGCCGCCTCCCAGAGTTTTCGAGCGAGACCACCCGTGAACCGCATTTTCTCCGGCATGCAGCCGACCCGGCAGCTTCACCTCGGCAACTATCTGGGGGCGCTGCGCAACTGGGTGGATTTGCAGAACAGCTACGAGTGCATCTTCTGCGTCGTCGACCTGCACGCGCTGACCATCGACCAGGACCCGGAGGTTCTGCGCAACAACATCCGCGAGGTCGCCGCGGCCTACATCGCCGCCGGCATCGATCCGGACAAGAACATCCTGTTCAACCAGTCGGTCGTGCCGGGCCATGCCGAGCTGGGCTGGATCCTGTCCTGCCACACGCCGCTGGGCTGGCTGAACCGCATGACCCAGTTCAAGGAAAAGGCCGGCAAGCAGAAGGACATGGCCAATCTGGGCCTCTATGCCTACCCGACGCTGATGGCCGCCGACATCCTGCTCTACAAGGCCACCCATGTGCCGGTGGGCGAGGACCAGAAGCAGCACCTGGAACTGGCGCGCGACATCGCCGGCGCCTTCAACCGCCGCTATGAGACCGAGTTCTTCCCGCTGCCCGAGCCGCAGATCCTGGGCGAGGCGACGCGGGTGATGAGCCTGCGCGACGGCAAGAAGAAGATGTCGAAGTCGGACGAGTCCGAATATTCGCGCATCAACATGACCGACGACGCCGACACCATCGCCCAGAAGATCCGCAAGGCGAAGACCGATCCGGAACCGCTGCCGGAAACCGTGACCGAGCTGGAGGCCCGCCCCGAGGCCGACAATCTCGTCACCATCTATGGCGCCCTGGCCGGCCAGTCGCGCGAGCAGGTTCTGGCGCAGTTCGCCGGTTCCCAGTTCTCCGACTTCAAGAAGTCGCTGGTCGACCTGTCGGTGGACAAGCTGGCGCCGATCACCACCCGCATGAAGGAACTGCTGGCCGATAAGGCGGAGATCGACCGGCTGCTGAAGAAGGGCGGCGAGCGCGCCGCCGCCATCGCGGAGAAGAACCTGAACGACGTGAAGGACATCATCGGCCTGCTGCGGCCGTAAGGATGCCTTGCCCGTGACGGCTCCCATCCTGATCACCGGCTTCGCGCCGTTCGGGGTCCTCCCGGACGGCGAAGCGGCCCCCCAATCGGACCATCCCTGGGCCGCCGATCCGACGGCCCTGCTGATGGACCGGCTGGCGGGGGAGCCGGGGGTCGTCACGGCCACACTCCCCCCTCTGTATGATGCCTGCGGCGAGGCCTTCGCCGCGCTGCTGGCTGAACACCGGCCACTGGCGGCGCTCGGCTTCGCCTATCTGGAAACGAGCGATTACATCCGGCTGGAACGGCTGGCCTGGAACCGTGACGAGAGCCCGCTGCCGGACGCCGCCGGCACGGTGCGGGACCATGCCGACATCGTGCCGGACGGGCCGACCGCCTATGGCAGCACCCTGCCGGTGCCTCGGGTGATGCGGGAATTGTCGATGGCAGGCCTGCCGGTGACCTTCGGCGACTTTTCGGGCGGCTTCCTCGGCAACCATCTGTTCTACCGGGCGCGGCATATCATCGATTGCGCCGGACTGGATATCCCCTACGGCTTCTTCCACATGCCGCCGCTGCCGGAGCGCGCGGCGGTGCTGCGTCGTTTCGGCGGTCTGAGCTTGGATCGGCAGGAACTGGCGGTGCGCACGTTGGTGGGGATGCTGCGCAGGGCGCTGGACGGGATCGCCTGAATACGGAAATCAGGCCGTCCTGGCGGGGCGGCGCTGGTCGGGCGGGTTCACGATGGCGCGCAGCGCGTCCAGGAACTCACGGCCCTTGTCGGTCAGGGTGACGATCTTGCGGCGGCGCTCGCGCGGGTCTTCCTGCGCCTGCACCAGATCGAGGCCGGCCTTGCCGAAGCTGTGCCAGCGGCTGAGCGCCGCGACGTTGCGCGACGCGGAGGATTGGGCGATGCCCAGGCGTTCCGCCAGTTCGCCGATGGAGATGCCTTCGCTCTGCGCGATGGTCATGAAACTCAGCGCATACTGGATGGGCAGGTCGGGGTCGAGCTTGCGGAACGCCTCAAGCACCTGGACGACGGTAAGGACCTCGTCATGACGAACGCGGGCCGGCATTCAGCAGGTCTCCGCGGCGCCGCGCGCTATGCAGCGCGGGAGGGTGGTCCCCAGCGGGCCGGTGTGTAGATGATGTTCAGGCGTCCAAGCCATAGGATGACTTCCCCGTTTTCACGCCTCAGGTCGAAGGACCCGGCCGGCGATGCCCAGCGGGCGTGTTCAACGAAGAGACGATGACCGCAAAAACCCAGAAAGACAGACATAGGATCCTCTCGATATCCGGAATTCACGTTCGAAGGCCGCGGGAAGAAGTCGGGCCGGCTGGGCATGATTGGCGGCGGTGATGGCCGGATCGCCCGATCGGCGAGTCCAGGCGGTGGCTACGATGGCTTTCATCGAAACTCTCCAGAGGTTGAGTGATGCCGGCGTGAGAAACCGGCGGATCCGGTATCGCCGCTCAGCGATACGGTTGCAAGGTCAAAAATGTCCGCGCGTCCGATAGGTTCCGATCGCGGATGTGAAAAGGCGGAAGACGGCCGCCGAGGGATGGTTCTCCGGGCTCGGCCGTCTCCCCATCCGCCAGTCCGATATCCCGCCGCAGGTGATCGCACAGTCGGCCCGGCCCGGAAGATGCTCCGGAATCAAGCCAGCGGCTCCGCAACGCCGTCCACAGGGTCGGCATGATCTGCTCCTTTGCCTGAGAGGCCCCGGCCGTCGGCGCCTCTGGAGGCGAAATAGTTCCGTACTCGGAAGTATTCCGTCAACCTGTCCTTGGCTTCCATGAGCCATTCGTCCACGGACGGACGGACCATTGCCGCAGGGCTGTGGCAAATCGGCACCGCTTGCGCGCCGTTTCACCTGCTCGCGGGATGGCGTCGGGCGCCGCTGGACAAGCGGGGGGCTGGTCGGTCAAACACAATCGTCCGCAAATGCCGTCGGCGGTACTCCGTCCATCGGCTCCCTATCCATCGGTTCCGGATCGTCCGTTCGTGTTGATCGCCCTCCCTTCCGTATGGCCGACAGCGGTGCGCACCGCCCTGACGCTGCGGGCGGTTCTCGTGGTGGCCGTCGCGACCATGGCGGCGCCGTGGATCGGACCGGCGGCGGCGGAGGCGCGCTTCACCCCAGGCCCCTGCTGGTTCACCGTGCCGGATGGCGAGGCGGCCTTGTGCGGAACGGTGGCGGTGCCGGAACGGCGCGACCGGCCCAACAGCCGGAGCCTGCGCCTGCCGGTCGCCGTCCTGCTCAGCACTGCCCGCCAGCCCGCCCCCGACCCCGTGCTGTTCCTGGAGGGTGGCCCCGGCGCTTCCCCCTTCGGCAGCAGCGAGGCGACGGAAGAGCGGATGGAGGTGTGGTGGGAGCTGTCGGCCCCCTTCCGCCGTGCCCGCAACCTGATCCTGTTCGATCCGCGCGGCGTCGGCCGGGCGGAACCGGACACCGACTGTCCCGAACTGGACGGCGTCGCCCCCACCCGCGGCACCCGGCCCGTGACGCGCGAACAGCGGGCGGCTTTGGAACGGGCGGCGGTCAGCGCCTGCGCCGCCCGGCTGGAAACCGCCGGGCTGGACGGCACCCAGTTCTCCACCCCCGTCGCGGCAGAGGATGCGCTCGACATCGCCACCGCGCTGGGCGCCCAACGGATCAACCTGTTTGCCGTGTCCTACGGCACGCGGGTCGGGCTGGAGATCCTGCGGCGGCAGGGCGGCCGTGTGCGCGCCGCGGTGTTCGACAGCGTCTATCCGCCCGACGTCAACGCCCAGGAGGACGCCGCCTGGCTGGCGCAGCGGACCTACCGCCGGCTGTTCGACGATTGCGCCGCCAACCGCAGCTGCCGGTCGGCCTTTCCCGATCTGGAAAAGCGCTTCCTCGATCTGGTGGAGCGGCTGGACCGCAATCCGGTCGACATCGTCGTCGGCGACCATGAGACGCGCCGCGCCCTGCGGCTGACCGGCGGGGTTACGATCGCCGCCGGGCTGGAAGCCCTGGCGATCAGCGAGGCGATCCCGCTCATGCCAACCATCATCGACCGTGCCGCCCGCGGCCAGTATGCGGCCCTGGCGGAATGGGCACCGATCAACTGGCTGGGCGATCCCGAGGTGGCGGACGGGCTGGCCTTCTCCACCGAATGCCGCGAATCGGTCAACACCGCCGATCCGCTGAAGCGCGCCGACAGCGCCCGCCGCTATGCGCCCTACGGACTGGTCGCCACGGACGATCCCGGTCAGCGCGTCTGCCGACTTTGGTCTTCCGGCCACCAGGAACCGGCCGAACGCCTGCCGGTCGCCAGCCCGGTGCCGGTCCTGCTGCTGTCCGGCGCCTACGATCCCGTCACCCCGCCGGAGTGGGGCGACCGCGCCGCCGCCACCCTGCCCAAGAGCCGCCATCTGGTCTTCCGCGCCGCCAGCCACATCGTGACCTCCAGCGAAGATTGCGCCATGGCCGCCGCGGTGACCTTCATCGAGCAGGAAACGGTGCCTGCCACCGTCTGTCCGGGAGCGACCAAGCCGCCGGTGTTCGAGCGGCCGTGAAGCCCAGGAGATACCCGTTCCCATGCCCTTCCCACCAGACGAACGTGCCGTGCTGCTGGCCGTCAAGGGCGTCGGCCCGACAGTGATCGGCAGGCTGGAGCAAATCGGAATCCATGATCTGGCAGCGCTGGCCAGAGCCGACGCCGCAACCCTGTGCGCGGCCATAGCGGGAGAGTTGGGCGCCAGCTGCTGGAAGAACAGCCCGCAGGCGCACACCGCAATCGCGGCGGCCATCCGTGCCGCGCAAGATCGCGCCGCATTGCCTCCCCGATAAAGGCTACCGCCCCGGCGCGATCCGCCGGTAGCTCAACGCCTCGGCGATGTGGCGGCGCCTCACCCCCTCCATCCCGTCCAGGTCGGCCAGCGTCCGCCCCACCCGCATCACCCGGTGATAGCCGCGGGCCGACAGTTTCAGCCGTTCCGCCGCCTCGGTCAGCAGGGCGCGGCCTGGGGCGTCGGGCGAGGCGACCTTCTCCAGCAGTTCCCCATCCGCCTCGGCGTTCGTGCGCACCGCCCGCCCGGCCGGGTAGGGACCGAAGCCGCCATAGCGCTCCGCCTGGATGGCGCGGGCGACGGCGACGCGGGCGGCGATGTCGGCGCTGCCCTCCGCCGGGGGCGGCAGGCTGAGGTCGGCGGGGCTGACTGCGGGAACGTCGATGTGCAGATCGATGCGGTCGAACAACGGCCCGCTTATTTTGGACTGATAGTCGGCGGCGCATTTCGGCGCACGGGCACAGGCGAGCGAAGCATCGTCGAGATGGCCGCAGCGGCAGGGATTCATCGCCGCCACCAGCTGCACGCGCGCCGGATAGGTCACATGGTGGTTGGCGCGGCTGACCACCGCCTTGCCGGTCTCCAGCGGCTGGCGCAGCGCCTCCAGCAGCGGACGGGGAAACTCCGGCAGCTCGTCCAAGAAGAGAACGCCCTGATGCGCCAGGGAAATCTCCCCCGGCTTGGCCCGTGTGCCGCCGCCGACCAGCGCCGGCAGACTGGCCGACTGATGCGGTGCGCGGTAGGGGCGCTGGCGCAGCAGGCGCCCCTCCTCCAGCAGCCCGCCGACGCTGTGGATCATCGACACCTCCAGCGCCTCCGCCGGGTCGAGCGGAGGCAGCAGGCCGGGCAGGCGGGCGGCCAGCATCGACTTGCCGGAACCGGGCGGACCGATCATCAGCAGATTGTGCGACCCGGCGGCCGCCACCTCCAGCGCGCGCTTGGCGGTTTCGTTGCCCTTGACGTCGCGCAGGTCGGGCGGCGGCGCGTCCTGTTCCTGCATGCGCGGCTTGGGCGGGGTCAGCACCTGGGTGCCCTTGAAATGGTTGATGAGAGCCAGCAGGTTGGCCGGCGCCAGCACGTCCAGATCGGGACCGGCCCAGGCCGCCTCGCCGCCGCAGGCCGCCGGGCAGATCAGGCCGCGGTCGTTGGCCAACGCGTCGATGGCGGCGGGCAGCACGCCGGCCACCGGGGTCAGGGCGCCGTCGAGAGCCAGTTCGCCCAGCGCGACATAGCGGGCGATCTCCGCATCCGGCAGCACCCCCATCACGGTCAGCAGGCCGAGCGCGATCGGCAGGTCGAAATGGCTGCCCTCCTTCAGCACGTCGGCCGGGGCGAGGTTGACGGTGATGCGCTTGGCCGGCAGCGCCAGCCCCAGCGCGTGCAGGGCGGCGCGGACCCGCTCCCGGCTTTCACCCACCGCCTTGTCGGGCAGGCCGACGACGGTGAAGGCGACGAGTCCGCCGGACATCTGGACCTGCACGTCGATCCCCAGCACCTCGATGCCCTGGAACGCCACCGTGTTGACGCGCGCAACCACCACCGCACCCCGGAAGAGACGCCCGCTCGGGCGGAATGCACGCGATTGTAGTCATCGGCGCAGCATTGCGCCAGCACGGGATGAGCCCGGCCGGCCGGCACGGTCCCGTCATGCCCGCCCGGCGCAGGGAACGGTTGTCGCGGCCGGTGCGCCGCCTAACATGAGGGCCAACGCATTCCCGGCCGCATTCCCGGCACGCATCGTCGAAAAGGATCAGCCACCGTGCAGCTTCACCTGAGCACCTGGGCCGAGGTCGAGGCCTATCTGAAGACCTCCAAGGGCATCATCATGCCGATCGGCTCGACCGAGCAGCATGGGCCGAACGGGCTGGTCGGCACCGACGCCATCTGCGCCGAGGTCATCGCGAAGGGCGTCGGCGACGCCACCGGCGCGCTGGTCGGCCCGACGATCCCGGTCGGCATGGCCGTGCACCATATGGAGTTTCCCGGCTCGATGACGCTGAAGCCGTCGACGCTGATCGCCGTGCTGCGCGACTATGTCGGCTCGCTGGCCGAACACGGGTTCGAGCGCTTCTTCTTCGTCAACGGCCATGGCGGCAACATCGCCACCGTCCGCGCCGCCTTCTACGAGATCCATGCGGAGAACCGGGCGCTGCGTGGCCGCGACGCGCCGGACCTGCGCTGCGCCCTGGTGAACTGGTGGGAGAACGGCGAGGTCGGCCGGCTGTCGCGCGAGCTGTACCAGGGCAAGGAAGGCTCGCACGCCACGCCCAGCGAGGTGTCTGTCACCCAATACGCCTATCCCGAATCGATCAAGAGCGCGGCGATGGAGCCGGAACAGGCGCCGGCCGGCGGCTTCCACGACGCCCGCGACTTCCGCCGCCGCTACCCGGACGGCCGCATCGGCTCCGCCCCCGGCCTTGCCCGCCCCGAGCACGGCCGCCAGCTGTACGAGGCGGCGGTCGGTGCCATCAGCGCCCAATACCGCGCCTTCCTGTCGGAAGGCTGAGACGGGGGCCGCGGGACGGCGGCCCCCGCCGCAACAACGGTCGGGACAGGGCGGTCAGAGATAGAAGTTGGACGCGGACAGGGTCAGCGTCCCGGACAGCGACAGCTCCATGTCCGGCAGCCCGTCGCCGTTGCGGTCGGCGGAGACCCGCGTCGTGCCGTCGGCAAGCGTCCGGTAGGACAGTTGCCCGGCAACTCCGGTGAAGGCGGCGGTGCCGATGAAGGTGAAGGCCTGATCGCCCGACAGACCGCTGTTGGCGTCCACCTTCCGCAGATCGATCATGTCCTGACCGGCGGAGAAATCCTGGATCAGGTCGGCGGCGGCGCCGAGGCCGCTGTCGGTGTGGGAGGCGAGGACGAACAGGTCGGCGCCGGCCCCGCCGGTCAGGGTGTCGGCGCCGCCGCCGCCGGTCAGCGTGTCGTCCCCGGCACCGCCGGTCAGCCGGTTGTCCAGCGCATTGCCGGTGCCGGTGAAGGATCCGGCGCCGTCATAGATCAGGTTCTCGACATTGTCGGTCAGGCGGTAGGAGGACAATACCGAACGGACGGTGTCGATGCCTTCGTTCAGGAATTCCGTGACGGAATCGTTGCTCATATCGACATAGAAGATGTCATCGCCGAGACCGCCGCGCATGGCGTCGTGACCGGTGCCGCCGTCGAGGATGTCGTTCCCAGCCCCGCCGCTCATCCCATCGGCTCCGGCACCACCGAGCAGAGTGTCGTCACCACCCTCGCCCCAGAGGTTGTTGGTGCCCGCATTGCCGATCATCAGGTCGCCATAGGCCGTTCCATCGACCTCTTCGATGCTGATCAGCACGTCGCCGGCAGCCGCCCCCCCGTTCACCCCGGTGGCGAAGTCGATGAGAATGGACGCCGTCTCGTTGGCATAGGAAACGGTGTCTATGATCCCGTAGCCGCCGTCCAGCGTATCGGCCCCAGCGCCGCCGATCAGCGTGTCGTTTCCGCTGCCGCCGACCAGCCAGTTGTCGCCGGCGTCGCCGATCAGCGTGTCCTGATAGGACGAGCCCTGGAAAATCTCGATCCCGTCGAAGACGTCGCCGGCCGCCTGCCCGGTGTGCTGCCCCGTCGCCAGATCGATCTTCACCGCCGCGGTGTAGCGGACGGTGTCGATGCCGGCGCCGCCGGACAGCAGGTCCGCTCCGGCGCCGCCCTCCAGCGTGTCGTTGCCGGCCCCGCCCTGAAGCTGGTCGTCACCACCGGCACCGTAAAGCACGTCGTTCCCCTCCCCGCCGAGCAGCGTGTCGGACAGCGCGTTGCCGGTCAGGTTGTCGTTGCCGGCCCCCCCGTCGATCGTCCAGTAATCGGGCGCGCTGGCGACGAAATAGTTGTTGGCGGAGCCGCCGGTGTAGCTGCGCTGTTCCACCAGGTTGGTGACGGCGATGGTGAAGGTCTGGTCGTTGCTGATGGGCTGGCCATTGCTGTCGGTGGCACGGACGACGATGGTGCGGCTGTCGCCGATCCCGTAATCCAGCCGCTGGTTGGAGGCGACGGTGACAACGCCGGTGGTGGAATCGATGGCGAAGGAGCCATAGGCGTTGTCGGCGAGGCTGTAGGTGACGGTTTCGCCGGGGTTGGGATCGGTGGCGAAGGCGGTGATCCCGACCACGGTGCCGACCGCCGCCCGTTCGGACACGGTGTTCACCGCCGCATCGACATCCACCGGCCGGGTCGGCCGGTCGTTGCCGTCCAGCACGGCGATGGTCATGGTGGTGGTGGTGGTGATCGAGCCGTCGCTGACCGCGACGACGATGTCGTGGCTGGACGCCGTCTCGAAATCCAGCAGGGTGGCGTCGGCCACCGTCACCAGGCCGGTGACGGAATCGATTGCGAAGCGCCCGCCGGCATCGTCGGCAAGGCTGTAGGTCAGGATGGTGCCTTCCGAATCGAGCGACAGGGCGCACAGTCCGACGGTGTCGCCGGTGTGTGCGGCCTCCGACACCTCGTTCGGAGCCTCGTCGATGTCGATGGCGGCGGTCGGCGCCAGATTGATGTCGATCGTCTCGTCGTCGAAGATCAGCCGGTCGATGCCGGACATCGTGTCGGCGTCGCCCGTCGCCAGATGGATCACCAGCCCCGGCTGCGACAGGTCGTAATCGGCCCGGTTGCCGGTGAAGACCGCGATGTCCAGCCCGTCGTCGCCGATCAGCGAGTCGCTTCCGCTTCCGCCGACCAGGATGTCGTTGCCGGCATCGCCCCAGAGCAGATCGTCGCCGTTGCCGCCGACGACGCTGTCGTCGCCATCCCCGCCGCCCAGATTGTCGTTCCCGTCGTAGCCGACCAGTGTGTCGTTGCCGCCAAACCCGACGAGGGTGTCCTCATACAGGTTGCCCTCCAAGACGTTGTCCCCGGCATCGCCCTCGAGCTGGACCAGCAGATGCGGCCAGGACTCCCGTCCCGCGCCCAGCGCCGGTGCAGCCGACGGCGACCCGGCGGTCACATCCAGCTCCCAGCAGCCGCCCCGCCCGGCATCGCCCACCGGGCGGCTGGCGGCGGCAACCCCGCCGCCGGTCCAGCCGGCCAGCGCATCGACGAATCCCCGCCCCGCGGCACCGGCCCCGGTCCCGCACCCGTAGAGCAGCAGATCGGCCGAAGACGGGCCGCCGGGCGCGGTCTCCGGGAGCAGCGCCCGGTCGAGCGGGCGGCGGCCCAGCCGGATGAGCCCCGGTTCGCCATGGGCGACCAGATGGATGGCCGCCGGCCCCTCGGCCAGCGCCGCCGTCAGTGCGGCGAAGCCATCCTCGTCCGACCCGACCAGCCGCACCTCGACCCCGTCGCGGCATGAATGAAGGAGCCGGTCGAGGTCGGGAAGGGAGGCATCGGCCAGCAGGATTTCGCGCGCCCATCCGCGACGGCGATCGGGCGCAGTGGAGACGGACCGGGAGTGATGCGACGCGCAGGAGGCCATGGATCGTTCCCTTCATTGCATTGTGCCGGCTTCGCCGGGTCAAATCGTTCGTGGACCGAAAGTTCGGTAGTGAATTATCTTTCCTTTCGTCCGGTATGGAGAGTATTTCTAAAAGTTATCAACTTTTTAAAAATGGCATCGTTCTTTTATTTCCTTTTGGTTGTTGTCTGGGCGCGGCAACCGCATGGCGCCACCGGGCCGCGGCGGAGGCGAAAGCGGAGGCAGGGGACGGAGGCGGGGGGACGATGGCGAAATGCCGCAGGCGGAAGCGGCGCAGCGGAACGCCGCCGCGCCTGCTTGCAGGCTTGTCGGCCCGGCACGTTGATTCGGTGATCGGACCTGCCTAAATTCGGACCCGTCGGCAGTCCCGTCCGGCAACGGCAGCAGACCGAACCGTCAGAAGGCCCATGATCAACGAGCTGAACCAGCGATCGCGCGAAATCTTCCGGCTGATCGTCGACGCCTATGTGGCGTCCGGCGAGCCGGTCGGCTCGCGCACCATTTCGCGGCGGCTTGGCATGGCCCTGTCGCCCGCGACCATCCGCAACGTGATGGCCGACCTGGAGGAGCAGGGGCTGCTCTACGCTCCGCACACCTCGGCCGGCCGCATCCCGACCGACGCCGGCCTGCGCATGTTCGTCGACGGCCTGCTGGAGATCGGGTCGCTGACCGAGGACGAGCGCGCCTCGATCGAAGCGAAATGCGCCGCCTCCGGCCGCGCCTTCGCCGATGTGCTGGGCGAGGCGTCGACCATGCTGTCCGGCCTGTCGCATTGCGCCGGGCTGGTGGTGGCGCCCAAGACCGACCGTCCGCTGAAGCACATCGAGTTCGTGGCGCTCGGCCCCGGCCGCGCCCTGGTCGTCCTGGTCAACGAGGACGGGCTGGTCGAGAACCGGGTGATCGAGGTGCCGATGGGGGTCCCGACCTCCACCCTGCAGACGGTGTCGAACTTCCTCAGCGCCAAGCTCGCCGGCCGCACGCTGGACGAGGCGCGGCAGGAGGTGCTGCAGGAGATCGAGCAGCAGAAGACCCAGCTGGACGAGCTGTCGCGCAAGGTGGTTTCCGCCGGTCTGGCCACCTGGGCCGGCAGCGGCGGGTCGAACGCCGGCCAGTTGATCGTCCGCGGCCAGTCCCGCCTGCTGGAGGACGTCACGGCGCTCTCAGACCTGGAGCGCGTGCGCGCCCTGTTCGAGGCGCTGGAGACCAAGGAGACGATGTTGCGGATGCTGGACGCCACCGGCCGCGGCGACGGCGTGCAGATCTTCATCGGGGCGGAGAACGTGCTGTTCAACCACTCCGGCTGTTCGATGATCATCTCCCCCTTCCAGAACAGCCGCGAGCAGGTCATCGGCGCCATCGGGGTCATCGGTCCGACCCGCATCAATTACGCCCGCATCATTCCGCTGGTGGATTACACCGCCAAGGTGGTCAGCCGGCTGATCGGCTGACCGTCCCATCCCGCCTCACTCCCTGCCATACCGACCAAGCAAGAATTGAGAAAACCATGAGCGAAGAGCAGAACAAGCCCGCCGACGCCACCGTGGAGCCGACCGAGGCCGCCAACACGGCCGCCGCCAACGGTGCCGATGCCGGCCAGACGGGCACCGGTTCGCCCGAAGACCGCGTCGCCAAGCTGGAGGCCGAGGTCGCCAGCCTGAAGGACCAGCTTCTGCGCGCCATGGCGGAGACGGAGAACACCCGCCGCCGTGCCCAGCGCGACCGCGAGGATGCCACCAAGTTCGCGGTGTCCAGCTTCGCCAAGGAATTGGTTTCGGTCGCCGACAACCTGCGCCGTGCGCTGGACGCCGTCCCGGCCGAGGGCCGCGAGCAGGACGATATGCTGAAGGGCCTCGCCGTCGGCGTCGAGGCGACCGAGCGCCAGCTGTTCGCCGCCTTCGACCGCGCCGGCATCAAGAAGCTGGACCCGGCCGGCGAGCCGTTCGACCCGAACTTCCATCAGGTGATGTTCGAGATCGAGAACACCGGCAAGGCCGCCGGCACCGTCGTCCAGGTGCTGCAGCCGGGCTACACCATCCATGGCCGCCTGCTGCGCGAAGCGATGGTCGGCGTCGCCAAGGGCGGTGATGCCGGCGGGCAGCACCTCGATACGAAGGCGTAATCATAGTGTCTTTACCAGATCCCCGGTCCAGCGGCGATGCCGCCGGGCCGGGGTCCGGCGTTGTTCGGAATAGGGGACGCCAACGGTTGACGGTCGGCGGGAAATTGCCTAGGCCTTTCCCTTAGTCCTTTCGGCCGAGCAACCGGAGCCGCGTTCCATGCCCCCCTCTGCGCCCAAGAGCGTCCTGACCGTCGACGATTCCAAGACCATCCGCGACATGGTGGGATTCACGCTGAAAGGCGCCGGCTATGAGGTGGCGGAGGCATCGGACGGCAACGCCGGTCTGGCCCTGATCAGCCAGCGCAAGTTCGACTGCATCATCACCGACCTGAACATGCCGGGGTTGGACGGGCTGGCCCTGACCCGCGCCATCCGCACGTCGGCCCTCAATCGCGTCACTCCGGTGCTGCTGCTGACCACCGAAGCCGACCCCGCCAAGAAGACCGCCGGCCGCGAAGCCGGCGCAACCGGTTGGCTGGTGAAGCCCTTCAACCCGGAAAAGCTGGTGGAGACGGTGCGTAAGGTCTGTCCGTAAGGATAGGTCAGGGAGGAGGCGTCCGCCGCGCCACCAGAAACTCCCCCTCCGGGTCATGGGCGCTGAACCTCCGCTGCGCCGTGCCGCGGTCGGCGACGGCATAGCAGTAGACGCACCCGTGCGGACAGCTGTCGTAATCGCCGATGTCGCGGCTTTCGGCGCACAGGCAGCCAGGCCGGTTTCCCTTCTCCCGCACCGCGACGGCATAGCCCGCCACGTCCGACAGCCGCAGCGCATCGACGCAGCGCGCCGGCGCCGTGCCGGGCGTGTCCACCAGCTCCGGCTGGGTGCAGAGCGTCAGCGCCATACCCTCCCCCGCCGCGATCCCGGCCAAATCCGCCAACAGGGCGCGTTTCTCCTCCGCCTCCGGGTCGCGCCAGCCGATGCCGGCAGCGGCGAGGTTGCGGGCGGTCTTGCGGTAGGGCTGAAGGAAGGACACCACCGCCTCGTCGGTGACCCCGCGCAAGGCACGGGCGATCCGGGCGAAGGTCTCGCGGTGCCACGCCGGCGGAGTGGCATCGGTAAGGATGATCGGGTCGTAACGCCAGACCGCCGCCCGCGCCCCCCAGCGTTCGCGCACCTGCATGATGTGCCCGACCGCTGTTTCCCAGGCGGGGACCGAACGCTCCAGAACGGTGGGCAGGCCGGTGACGCTGTATTGCACCACGAAGGGAAAGCCCCGCTCCGCCACACTGTCGAGAGCGCCGAGGAACGGCCCCAGATTCTTGGTCCAGAAGATGAATCCGTCGACCGCCGGCCGGGTCAGGTCGATGCGGTAGGTCTGGCCGCCATAGGGATTGACCATCCGGCAGTAACCGGCGTCCAGGCGGTTCAGGAACCAGCGCCCATAGAAGGCGGGGATGTCGGTCTTGTAGCTGGCGGAGACGATCATCCAGCCAGCATGGGAATGCCGGCCCGCCCGATCAAGTGCGGCCCGGCATCACCCCAGACGGTCCTTACTGAACGGCGCGGACTTCGACCACTTCGGGGATGTAGTGGCGCAGCATGTTCTCGATGCCGTGCTTCAGCGTGGCGGTGGAGCTGGGGCAGCCGGAGCAGGCTCCCTTCATCGCCAGATAGACGACGCCCTTCTCGAAGCCCTGGAAGGTGATGTCGCCGCCGTCCTGGGCGACCGACGGGCGGACGCGGGTGTCCAGCAGCTCCTTGATCTGCTCGACGATCTCCTCGTCGTCGGCGTTCGACGCAGCGGCATGGCCGTCGCCGCCGTCCTCCAACAGGACCGGGCGGTCGGCGGTGAAATGCTCCATGATGACGCCGAGGATCGACGGCTTCAGCAGGAACCAGTCGCGCGCATCGGTCTTGGTGATGGTGATGAAGTCGGCGCCCAGGAAGACGCCCACGACGCCCTCGATCTCGAACAGGCGCTGGGCCAGCGGTGAACGGGCGGCATCCTCGCGGCTGGTGAAGTCGGCGGTGCCGCGTCCGAGCACGTCACGCCCCGGCAGGAACTTGAGAGTCGCCGGGTTGGGCGTCTGCTCGGTCTGAATGAACATGGTCTGGTCCTCCATCGGCGGCGGAATGGAACCGCCGGCGCGCCCGGGATTGGGCCGCGGCACGATTGGGGGAAATTTGGGCCGAAACGCCCGGCGGATCAAGGACCCGGACTGTGTGGGTATTCGGCATCCGGCATGCGCCGGCTCTATCCTTACTTGCGTGGCGTCAGGTGATCGCGTCGAGCGCCTCGTTGCTGAGACCGCCGGGGACGATGGTCAGCGGGATGCGCAGGCGCCCAAGCCCGCGGCCGGTGTAGTAGGAGATCAGCGGTCCGGGGCCTTCCGGGTCGGTGCCGGCGGCCAGCACCAGGATGGAGATGCTGGGCTCCTCCGCGATCAGGGACAGCACCTCCTCCAGCCGGTTGCCTTCGCGGACATAGAGCGCAGGCAGGGTGCCGGTCAGCTGGTTGACCTCGCGCGCCAGCTTCTGCAGCTTCTGCTCCGCCTCGGCGCGCTGCTCCTCGCGGATCAGGTTCTCCACCGCCAGCCAATGCTGCATCTCGCCCTGTTCCAGCACGGTCAGCAGCGCCACCTTGCCGCCCGACTTGCGGGCGCGCAGGCAGGCATAGCGCAGTGCCACCTTCAGCTCGGGGCTGTCGTCGACCACCACCAGGAAGATGCGCACGGGCGTGGGAGTCTGCGTCGCATCGGTCATCTCGATACCCCTCTCGGCTTAGACCCGGCGGAATGCGGCGCCGGCCGCCCAGCCGGCCGCGATGGCGCCGATGACAGCGGCCACCCCGTAGGTGACCGGGCGGTTGCGGGCGAAGTCAGAAACTTCGGCGCTGAACCCGATCTTGGACACCACCAGCGGCGTGGTCTGGGCGCTGACCACGTCGCCGTCACGGATCAGCAAGGCTTCGACATTGTACAGCCCGGTCGGGACATTGGCCGGGAAATAGATGTTGGTGCGGAACAGCCGTTCGCCCAGGAAGGCGACCTGCCCCATGGAGATGGCGTACAGCCCCTGGCGCTGCTTGTTGCGGATCAGCGCGCGGCGGTAGGCGGCAAGCTCGTCCGGCGGCAGGGTGGCGTCGGCCGGCAGCTGCAGCTGCGGCAGGCCGAGCTGGTGGCGCTCCAGCACCGGGCGGCCGACCAGCTGGTCGAGCGGGCGGCTGACCGCCACCGTATAGAAGCTGGGCACCTGGTCGAAGCGCAGACTGTCGGTGTTCATCCACATGCCGGCCACCCGCTCCTTCCGGCGGACGGTGGCGGGCGCCCGCGGACCGGTGACGACGATGGCGACGTCGCCCGCCCCGTCGGTGGTGCCGAACAGCACGACCTCCGTGCCGGTGAAGCCGGTGGTGATGGCGATCAGGTGGCTGGACAGGTCGGCGACCAGCTGCTGCGCCCACACCGTCGCCGCCACCGTGCCGCCCAGCAGCAGCCCGGCCAACGCCGCTCCCCCCTGCACCAGCCGACGTTTGGCCAGCCGAGGTATAGTTGGACGGAGTTTGGCAAGGAGCCCCATCACCGCACCCCCATGGTCAGGGTGAACAGGTCGTCGGGACGCGAGAACAGGTCCCAGGCCAGCTTCAGCGCCACCGCCACCACGATCGTCGCCAGCGCCAGCCTTGCATTCTCTCCACGCAGCCGGCTGCCGGCCTTGGTGCCGAACTGCGCGCCCACGACGCCGCCGATCAGCAGAAGAAGCGCCAGCATGGCGTCCACCGTCTGGTTGGTGGCGGCCTGCAGCAGGGTCGCCGCCGCGGTGGTGAAGATGATCTGGAACAGCGAGGTGCCGGCGACCAGACCGGCGGGCATGTTCAGCAGATAGATCATCGCCGGCACCAGCAGAAAGCCGCCGCCGATGCCCATGATCGCCACCAGCATGCCGCCGACCGCCCCGATCCCCGCCGGCAGCAGGGCGGAGATGTAGAGCTTGGAGCGCTGGAAGCGCATCTTGAAGGGCAGGCCGTGCAGCCAGATGTGGCGGTGCAGCTTGCCGCGTCTGGCCGTGGGGGCGCGGCGGCGCAGGATGGCGCGGCTGCTTTCCACCAGCATCATGCCGCCGATGGTGCCCAGGAAGAAGACGTAGGACAGGGTGATGGCGATGTCGATCTGGCCCAGCCGCTGCAGGATGCCGAAGATCCAAACCCCCACCGCAGTGCCGACCACGCCGCCGCCCAGCATGACGACGCCCAGCTTGACGTCGACGTTGCCGCGCCGCCAGTGGGCGAGCACGCCCGACACGCTGGCGGCCACCAGCTGGTTGGCCTGGGTGCCGACGGCGATGGCGGGTGGGACGCCGATGAAGATCAGCAGCGGCGTCATCAGAAATCCGCCGCCCACCCCGAACATTCCCGACAGGAAGCCCACGAGCCAGCCCATGCCGAGCACCAGCAGCGCGTTGACCGACATCTCGGCAATCGGCAGGTAGACTTGCATGAATGGACGTGTCTGTCGGAGATGTTCGGGACGGGCGGCGGGAGCGGCAGCTTACCCGAGCCGGCGCGGTGGCGGAAGACCGCAGCGCCGGCCTTTGGGGCTAGGCAGGTTTTCCGTACTCCGCCCACAGATGGGCAGACTCGGAAAACCTGCAAAACCATAGAGTCCGCAGGTTTCTCCAGGCCGGGCCTGTGGCCCGATCCGGAGAAACCTGCTTAGGCGTCAGGACACCGCTGCGTGGAAGAAGACCTGATAGCCCGCCTTGTGCGGGAAGACATGCTCCGCCTCGCGCCGGGCGGAGGACATGTCCAGCGCATGCACCACGATCCGGTTGCCATAGCGCCAGGCCGGGTTCACCGGCTTCCCGGCGGCGCGGGCGGCCGTCGCGGCATTCGTGTCGTACTGAACCTCCGCCCGGAAGACCCGCCGGTTGGAGCTGGGAGTACCGAGGATATGCAGGAAGACCGGCGGTTCCTTGTCCAGCGCGTCGATCTGGCGCTGGAGATGGTTGGCCCGCTGTTCGGCGGCGGACAGACGGGCCTTGGCCTCATCCAGCCGGCAGGTCAGGTCGGCCAGCGCCTCCGCCTCCGCGCGCTGGCGTTCCTTCAACGGCTGAACGGAGCGCCGCATCCGCTCCAGCCCGGCCGCCCGCTCCCAGCCGCGGCGGAACCCGACCCAGCTCAGGTGGCACAGCACCGCCAGCGCCGCCACCAGCGGGACCACCGAGTCGAGGATCGTCCGCACCGCCTCCATCACCGCACCATCCCTGTGCCTTGCATTCCTGTCCTTGGCACGTCCGTTGCTGAACCGCCGATGGGCTTGCACGCAGCAAGGAGCGTGCCGGAGGGACGGATGGACGACAAGTTGCGTGCGGGTGGCAGCGAACGGGAGATGCGGGAATGACGTCGGACGCGCCGCTCCTGCTTGTCCTGGAGATGGTGATCCTGATGGCCTGCCTATGCTGGATCACCGTGTCGATCATCCGCATCGGCAATCGGATCGCTATGGTCCAGCGCCGCAAGTCGCAGCTGCGCCAGGGACGGACGGAACTGATCCAGACCACCGAGGCGCTGCGCCGCGACATGCGCCGCCACGAGGCCGAACTGCGCCAGACGGAAGACGCCATCGCCGTGCGCACCGCACAGACGGCTGAACTGCAGAGCCGGTTGAACGACCTCCGTCGCCACGGCCCCAGGGAATACACGTTGCTGAACGAGCGGTTCGGCGACAAGGACCGGCTGTGGCTGCTCACGGTTCCGCGGCCGGACCGCCCGGAACGCTGGGCGGTTGCCGCCCCCGACAGCGGGACGGCGATGGCGCTGCTGTGCGCCAGGATCACCGTACCGGAACGGCCGGTGGTGGACGACCAGCTCAACTGACACACATGAAACCGGCCGCAGTTGCAGAATGCAACGCGGCCGGCAACGTCGTCGCGAAATGACGCGCAATTCGCGCTTACAGGACGCCCTTCGACGCGACGAGATCGCGCAGGCTCACCTCCGGCCGGGCGCCGACATGGCCGATGATCTCCGCCGCGGCGATGGCGCCCAGACGGCCGCAGACCGCAGGCGACAGGCCGCGGGTGTAGCCGAACAGGAAGCCGGAGGCATAGAGGTCGCCGGCGCCTGTGGTGTCGACCACGCGCTCGACCGGCTCCGCCGCAACTTCGACCACCTCGCCGCCGGAGACGATGACGGCGCCCTTCTCGCTGCGGGTCAGCGCCGCGGTCTTGCCCAGCCGTTTCACCGCGGCCAGCGCATCCTCGAAGCGGTCGGTGCCATAGAGGGCGCCGATCTCATGCTCGTTGGCGAACAGGATGTCGACATGGCGCTCGACCAGATCGACGAACTCGGCATGGTGGCGGTGGACGCAGAAGCTGTCGGACAGCGACAGCGACACCTTGCGGCCGGCGGCATGGGCGATCTCCGCCGCCTTGCGGAAGGCCTCCTTGGCGCGGGGCGGATCCCACAGATAGCCTTCCAGATAGGTCACCTGCGAGCCGGCGATCAGCGCCTCGTCGATGTCCTCCGGCCCCAGCTCCACGCAGGCGCCGAGATAGGTGTTCATCGAGCGCTGGGCGTCCGGCGTCACCAGGATCAGGCAGCGCGCGGTCGGCGCCCCGGCAACCAGGGGCGCGCTGTCGAAGGCGACGCCGGAGGCACGGATGTCGTGGCGGAACACGTCGCCCAGCTGGTCCTTGGCGACCTTGCCGATATAGGCGCCGCGTCCGCCCAGCATGGCGATGCCGGCCATGGTGTTGCCCGCCGAGCCGCCGGAGACCTCGATGCCCGGACCCATGCGGCCGTACAGCTCCTCCGCACGGGCGGCGTCGATCAGCGTCATCGCCCCTTTCTCGATGGTGTTGGCGGCGAGAAAGGCGTCGTCGGCGTGGGCGATCACGTCCACGATGGCGTTGCCGATGCCGGTGACGTCGTAGGCAGACGTGGCCATGGGCTCTCCTGAAAGGTCTGGCGGTGAAGGCGATGTTGCGGCGCGAGTATAGCCGCCGCCGTCCGCATCACAAGCGCAGCCCGGCATGGGGCAGCCGGGGAGGCGAATTACCGCGCCCGGATCTGGAAGCGGGGCCGCGGCCACCGTAGATATGCGGGCGGCTGCCAACCGCTCTTTCCCACACAGTGTCAGGGACCGTCGATGATCCGCGCCCTTCTGCTTGCCTTCTCCCAGCTGTCCGATCCCCGTGTGCGCCGGGTGGTGTGGACCGGCGTGTTCGTCTCGGCGCTTGCCTATGCGCTGCTGGCCGGCGGAGCGTGGTGGGCGCTGTCGGTGACGCCGCTCAGCGGCTATGTCTGGCTCGACACCATCATCGACCTGCTGGGCGGGCTGGGGGTTCTGGTGGTGGCGTGGCTGCTGTTCCCTGCCACCGTCGGCATGGTGTCGAGCTTCTTCCTGGACGAGGTGGTGGAACGGGTGGAGGCGCGGCATTATCCCGCCCTGCCCGCCCCGCGCCAGGCCGGCCTGATGGAGGAGTTGGCGACCGCGCTGCGTTTCCTGATCCTCGTCCTGGCGATCAACCTGGTGGCGCTGCCGGTCTACATCTTCGCGCCTGGCCTGAACCTGATCGTCTTCTACACCGTCAACGGCTATCTGCTGGGGCGGGAGTATTTCGAGATGGTCGCCCACCGGCGGCTGGACCGGACGTCGGCACGGATGCTGCGGCGGGCCCGGCCGCTGAAACCTTTTTTGGCCGGGGTCGCCATCGCCTTTCTTTCGACAATCCCCTTCGTCAATTTGCTGGTCCCGGTCGTCGCCAGCGCCTTCATGGTTCATGTCCTACAGTCCATGTCGGCTCCCCTTGCGGCGGGCCGGACGACCGTGATACGCCGCTAGGCTGCACGGTCGAACACCGTCGCCTGCCCGGCGGCGCCCTTCCGGCACCGGGCCTCCAGCCCTCCGGCCCATCCCGCCACCCGTATGTCCAGATTGGGGGAACCGCTCATGCTGTTCGGACGAAAGTCTCCGCCCGCCGCTCCCAAGGCCGACAGCCCCGCCCCACCGCAGCCGGGTGCCCGTCCCTACGCACCGGGCGAGGCCGGCGCCGTCTCGTCGCCGCTCGCCTCGCTGAACAACCCGGTTCCCGGCCAGATTCCGGGCCAGATGCCCGGACAAATGCAGGGCGGCAACCCGACGTCCGCCGTCGCGGCCGGAGCCGCCGCGCCCAGCATGGCCCATGCCCTGACCGACGCGCAGCACGCCGCGCCGGCTCATCCCGATATGCCTTCCGCTTCGAAGGGACCCGACATGAACAACATTCCCAAGCCCCCGACCGCGCCGTCCGTGCCCGGCGCCGGCTTCAAGACCGATGTGCCGCGCCGCGTCGTCGACATGCCGGGCGCGGCCCCGCGCCAGCCGTCGATCCCCGTCGCCACCCCGGCGGCCCCGGTCGCCGCCGCTCCGGTTGCGCCCGCCCCGGCCATGCCGGAACAGCGCCGCCTGACCGTCGGCCGCGACATTTCCCTGACCGGCGAGATCGGGTCCTGCGACGTTCTGGTGGTCGAGGGCACGGTGGAGGCAAAGCTGCGCGAGGGCCGTCTGGTCGAGATCGCGGAGAGCGGCCTGTTCAAGGGCTCGGTCGATATCGAGGAGGCTGACATCGCCGGCCGGTTCGAGGGCGACATCGCCGTCCGCGGCCGTCTGACCGTGCGCTCCACCGGCAGGATCACCGGGTCGATCCGCTTCGGCGAGCTGGCGGTCGATGCCGGCGGCCAGCTGATCGGCGATCTCCAGCTCTACAGCACGGGCGCCAAGCCGGCCGCCGCGCCGGTCACGGCCCCGGCCCCGGCGCAGGTCGAGCAGGCTCCGGCGGCCGAAGTGGTCTGAGCCGCACCAGACGCAAAAAAGCCCGGCTGGCTTCCGCCACGCCGGGCTTTTTCGTGTCCTGACCCATCCCGTGGGACAGCCTTCAGGCGATGACCTTGTCCTTGAAGGCGCAGAGGTCGGCCACCGGGCAGATCGGGCAGTCGGGCTTGCGGGCCTTGCAGACATAGCGGCCGTGCAGGATCAGCCAATGGTGGGCATGGCGGCGGTAGAGCTTCGGCACCGCCTTCAGCAGCTTGGCCTCCACCGCGTCCGGCGTCTTGCCGGGAGCGAGCCCGGTGCGGTTGCCGACGCGGAAGATGTGGGTGTCGACCGCGATGGTCTCCTCCCCGAAGGCGACGTTCAGGACGACGTTGGCGGTCTTGCGGCCGACGCCGGGAAGCTGTTCCAGCGCCTCGCGGTCGCGCGGCACCTCGCCGCCATGGCGTTCGATCAGCAGTTCCGACAGGCGGATGACGTTCTTGGCCTTGGTGTTGAACAGGCCGATCGTCTTGATGTACTGCCGCAACCCTTCCTCGCCCAGCGCCACCATCTGTTCGGGCGTGGCGACGACCTTGAACAGCGGGCCGGTGGCCTTGTTCACGCCGACATCGGTCGCCTGGGCCGACAGCACAACGGCAACCAGCAGCGTGTAAGGATTGACGTATTCCAGCTCGCTCCGGGGTTCCGGGTTGGCGGCGGACAGGCGGCGGAAGAATTCCTGGACGGCAGCGGGCTTCATGGCCGCCACCATAGCCGCAACGGCCGGGGTTGCGCCAGCGCCGGAGAGCCGCCGACGGAGAGCGCGCCAAACTGCAGCACCGCATCGCAGATTGCGACAGAAATAGAGCGAAATCACACCATTCCAACAGAATTCGTCGCATGATTGCCGCTTCTCCCCGGATGCAGCACTGGCATATGATTTGCTGGTCGGCAAGACACCGGCCGAACGCCCATGCTTGAACCACTTGTCTTTTTGATTGTGTCGCTCGGTCCGGATGAGGGTGTATTGATATGACCGCGTCTTACCTCGTGGAAGTCAAGGATTGGGGACTGCACGTCCGGTTGCAGGGCTCGCTGTCGATCGACCAACGCAATGACATTGCCCGGCGGGTGGAGGTGCAGTGCGCCAATCTGGGCAGCCGCGGCACGCCATGGAGCTGTCTGATCGAGTTCGACCGCTTCGAGATCGACGACTTCCGGCCTGAGATCGTCGTTGCCCTGATGAAGCTGGCGCGGCGCTGCGGCCAGTTGCGCTGCGCGGTGGTGATGACCGACTGGCATTGGGCCTCTGTCATGGCCGATGCGATGATCGCCGCCGGCATTAACGACCAGGCGCGGATCTTCGTTCAGGCGGCAGGCGATACAGCAGATGCGCCGGAGGAGGATCCGGCCGGCGGGTTGCCAACGGACGATTTCGCCAGGATGGACAGCGCCATGGCCTGGGTGCTCCACGGCGGTGTGGTGCCTATGGTGTCGAAAGCGGCATAATCCGCCGGTCCGACAGTTGTTCGGCGGGTCGCCCTCACGCTGGCGGTTTTCAATAGCGCATGGGTCGTCTAGTATCGATGCCATGCCCATCGACATCTCCGACTCCCGGCCCGGCGACCAGCCCGATGGCCGGCCGGACGAGCAGGCCGGCGACGCACTCCGGAAGGGTCACGCCGGCAGCGGTTCCGTGCGCGTGTTCTTCGATGCCATCCTCCACCCTCACCGCAGCCTGGGCCGCAATGGCTACCGGACGCTGATGGCGGTGGTGATCCTGCTGAATCTGGTCGTCGCCGGCATCTTCGTCGCCAATGGCGCCTGGCCGGTGGTGCCCTTCTGCGGGCTGGACGTGCTGGCGCTGTGGCTGGCCTTCCGCGTCAGCTACCGGTCCGCCCGCCAGTATGAGCGGGTGCGGCTGACCGAAACCTCCCTGACGGTGCAGCGGGTCCATTGGAAGGCGCCGGAGCGTCACTGGTCCTTCCATCCCCACTGGCTGCGGATCACCCACACCGAGCGCGCCGACCACGACCGCAGCGGTCCGGCCGGTCAGGTCACGCTGACCTCGCACGGCCAGTCGGTCGGTGTCGGCAGCTTCCTGACACCGGACGAGCGCTCCAGCTTCGCCCGCGCGCTGGACGACGCGCTGCATCGCTGGCGCCGCCCGCCCTGCCCGCCGGCACCGGCCGGGTAAGGATGACGGCGGAGCGACGGCGGCAAGGAGGAGGCACCAAGGGAAACGCCCGGCAATGCCGGGCGTTTCCCTGTCGCTGAGGCCCAAGCCACCGAGACCGGAGTCTGCGCCTGCGTCACGACCCCTGACTGAGCGCGTCCGCCAATGCACGGTCTTGCGGGTTCTGGCCGACGACCAGCTGCATGGACTGGGTCGGCATGGCTATGCCCAGCTCGTCGAACTTCTTCTTCAGCAGGCGGTTGAACTCGCGGCTCACGCCCCACTGGCGGGTCGGACGGGTCTTGAACTGGGCCAGGATGTTGATGCCGGTGTCGGACAGCTTGTCGACGCCCAGCACCTCCAGCGGAGTCAGGATGTCGGCGGCGAATTGCGGCTGGGCCTGCACCTCGGCACCCGTCTCCTTCAGCACGGTGATGACGCGGTCGGGATCCTCGCGGTTGGACACCGTGACGGTGAACAGCGTGACCGAGAAGTCCTTGCTCATGTTCTTCACGGTGGTGACGGCGCTGAACGGCACCGAATGGACCGCGCCCGCCCCGTCGCGCAGCCGGATGGAGCGGATCGAGATCGCCTCCACCGTGCCGGAATGGCCGCCGCCGACGTCCACCACGTCGCCGACCGACACCGTGTCCTCGAACAGGATGAACAGGCCGGTGATGATGTCCTTGACCAGGGTCTGCGATCCGAAACCGATGGCCAGACCGACCACACCGGCACCGGCCAGCAGCGGCGCGATGTTGACGCCCAGCTCCGACAGGGTGATCAGCGACACCATCGTCACCAGCAGGATCAGGAAGGCGTTGCGCAGCAGCGGCAGCAGGGTGCGCATGCGGGCGCTGCGCTCGATGCGGGTGCCGTTCTTGTCGGTGGCACGCAACAGATGCTCGATCAGCGCGCTCACCACCTCCCAGGCGACGATGGCGCCGGCAAGCAGCAGGCCGATGGAGATGACGCTGCCGACGATGCGGCGGCCGGCGGCCGTCTCGACCATCCCCAGCGTGTCGATGCCCCAGCCGTTCAGTGCGACGCCCAGCGCGACCAGCCAGATGACGATCTTGCCGATGCGCTGGACGATGGGAAGGTAATGGAAGGCGCGCAGGTGCAGCTGCGGCAGGTTGCCGGCCAGATCGCGGTTCATGGTCAGGCCGCGGCGCAGCGCCCGGTTCAGCCCGCCCACCAGCAGCCGGGCCACCACCACCGCCACCACCGTCACCGCGGTGCCGCGGGCCAGATACTCGAAGCCGCCATAGACGTTCAGCACCCAGACGCCCAGCGTCACCACGACATAGAGGATGGCGAGGACATGCCAGATCTCGGCGAAGCGGCGGCGTGCGGTGCGCAGGACCGCCCCCTGCCCTTCCGCCTCGCGCCGGGCGGTGGCCAGCGGGTCGCCGTCGCCCGACAGCGGGTTGCCGCGCATCCAGTCGGCCACGGCGACGCGGTTCTGCAGGATCAGCAGGGTGGTCATGACGGCGAGAACCACGCCCAGCAGCTTCAGCAGCGCGCCGTAGGCGCCCAGCGGCAGGCCCAGCACATAGGCGCCCTCCGCCAGGAAATAGCCGTAGACCGCGACCGCGACCAGACGGCGGGACCAGACGTAACAGCGGCGTGCCCCGACGTCGCTGGTCTGAACGATCCGCAGGTTGGGGGCATCGGGAGCGAAGGTCATCCGCACCAGGATCAGCAGCGCCTGGGTGATGACCGTGGCGTTCACCACCGCCAGCGCCACCAGCCGCACGCGCGGCGCCGGTTCGGTCACCGACAGGATGGTGTAGGCAACGACGATGAAGCCGACGATCGGCGCCAACTCCAGCACCGCGCGGCCGAGCAGCATCGGAATGCGCAGCAGGGTGGAGCCGACATGGCGGGCGGCCAGCGCCTGGCGCGGCCGGGCGAGCAGCCAGGCGATGCCGCGGGCGGCCACGACGCCGATGCCGAGGATCATCGCCAGCTGGACGGCGATCTGCACCCAGCGCTCGCGCGCCATGTCGTCCTGCACCTGCCGCTGCACCCAGGACAGGGCCCCCGGCAGATCGGCGAAGACGTTGGCCACCTGCACCAGCTGGCGGCTGACCACGTCCATGCGGGCCGCCAGGAAGGCCAGCGCCCGGGCGCCGATGGTCTGCGGCAGCGCCGATTCGCCTTCCGCCTCCTTGGCCTGGGCCAGCCCGCGCTGGGCGGTGATCAGGTTGCGCAGCTGCGTGACCAGCTGCGACCGGGCATCCTGGTTCTCCAGCGTGCCGACCAGCGCCTCCAGCTGCTGCACGGTGGCCTCGTCCACCACCACCGGGGCCGCGGGAGCGGCGCCGCCGGCGGGTGCCGGAGCGGCGGCAGGCGCAGGCGATGCGGCCAGAGCGGCCGGACCAGCCCCGGCGAGCAGGGCCGCGAGCAGCAGGACGGCAAGGCCGCCGGACAGGAACAAACGCCAAGCGCGTGCCCAGACATGTGCAGGGGAGGGTGCGGCGGGCGTTGCGGACCGGATCATCGGCAATTCACTCGGGTGGTCTCGGAAATGGCGGCGGAAAACGGAGCCGGCGGAAAGCAGCCGGCCGGAACCCTGGCCTGGAACTGTGGCTCCAATATGCCGGGTTTCGGGAAGTTAGGTCTCCAGCTTCCGCTTGCCAACCCGACCGTCTGTTCCTTTTTTAAGCGGGACCCCTGCCGGACGCCCCGGAAACGCAGAAGAGGACGAGCCATGAGCGATACACCCGCCATACCGGACAAGGACGCGGACAGGATCACCGGGCCGGAACCCGGCCAGGAAGTGGAGCAGGAGGGCGCCGTCCGCGACAAGCTGGTCGCCACCAAGGAGCGGTGGGCGCGCGACGGCCGCGCCCTGACCGGCCATGCCGCCGATCCGGCGCGCGACCGGCTGCCACCCGGCCAGCGCCTGGTGACCGACTGGCCGGTGCTGGACCTCGGCATCACGCCGAAGGTGACGACCGCCAACTGGACGCTGAGCGTCGACGGGCTGGTGGAGAACCCGCTGTCCTGGACCTGGCAGGATTTCCAGGCCCAGCCGCAGGAGAGCTTCGTCTCCGACATCCACTGCGTCACCACATGGTCGCGCTACGACAACCGGTGGGAGGGCGTCAGCGCCCGCCGCCTGCTGGAGCTGGCCCGGCCGAAGCCGGAGGCGCGCTTCGTCGTCTTCCATTCCTTCGACGGCTACACCACCAACGTCGCCCTGCCGGACTTCGACGACGACGGCGTGCTGCTCGCCACCAATTGGGAAGGCCAGCCGATCAGCCGCGAGCATGGCGGCCCGGTGCGGATCATCCTGCCCAAGCTGTATCTGTGGAAGAGCGCCAAGTGGGTGAAGCGGATCGAGCTGCTGGCCGGCGACCGCAAGGGCTATTGGGAGGTCCGCGGCTACAACAATCACGCCGACCCGTGGCTGGAGGAACGCTATTCCGACTGACGGCCCGAAACAGGCCGTGAACCCGGACCTGGCGTGACACCTGACGGAACCGACTCTCCCGCTTCAGGCGAAGCGCTTGCGCATCTCGTTCGGTCCGATCCCGAATTGGCGGATCATCGCCCGCCGCAAGCCGACCTCGGAATGGAACCCGGTCTGTGCGGCGATTTGCCCGAAGCCGAGGTCGGTTGTGTGAAGGAGGGACCGGGCCAGCTCGCACCTGACCTTTTCGACGGCTTCGGCCGGAGTTGCTCCCGTCGCCGCCTGGAAGCGGCGATGGAAGGTTCGCAATGACTGACCGGCGATTTCGGCCATCCTCTCCACGGTCCAGTCCGCCACGGGATTGCTGACGATGCGCTGGGTCAACTCCCGGTAAGGCGATGCGTCGGCGATCTGCAGTGCTAACGGTTCGCTGTATTGTTTTTGTCCGCCCGGCCGCTTCATGTAGACGACGAGCCGCCGCGCGATGCGCGCGGCGAGCGCAGGATCGTGATCC
Source organism: Azospirillum humicireducens (assembly GCF_001639105.2). Lineage (NCBI taxonomy): Bacteria > Pseudomonadati > Pseudomonadota > Alphaproteobacteria > Rhodospirillales > Azospirillaceae > Azospirillum > Azospirillum humicireducens. The sequence goes on along the minus strand of NZ_CP015285.1, from coordinate 2,659,456 downwards.
CGCTGGACCAGCTCCAGCGACAGGTCGATCCCGGCGGTGACGCCCGCCGTCGTCCAGATCGGCCCGTCATTCATGAACAACGGGGCCGGGTCGACCCTGATCGAGGGGAATTCCCGAGCGAAGCGCTCGCAGGAGCGCCAATGCGTGACCGCCTTGCGCTTGTCGAGAACGCCGGTTTCGGCCAGCAGGAACGCCCCGGTGCACACTGCGCAGATACGCTCCGCGCGGCGAAGCAGGGCCTGGAGAGCGGCAATGAATCCGGGATCCCGACGGACCTCGTGAACGCCGGGTCCGCCCGGCACGAAGACCGTATCGACCGTCTCCACGGCAGGGATCGCGGTCGCGACCAGCCCGACCCCGGACGCGGTTTCGACCGGCCCGTCCGCGAAGGCGACGACCCGCAACTCGTAGGGCGGTGTCGCCCCTTCCTCGTTCGCCGTGGTGAACACCTGGGTCGGCCCGGCGACGTCGATGATCTGAACGCCGGGAAATGCCAATATCAAGATCAGTCGACTTGGCACTTTCTGGTCTGTGTTTGGCATGGACAGAATATCCATCGTCTGCAAATCATAATCATAGATTTCCCAAAGGAAATGACGCTGTCAATACATGAGAGGAGATTGCGATGGATTTCACGCGTCGGGAAACTTTCGGCATTGCCGCAGCCGTTTCCGTGATCGTCGGCGGCGGTCGTCTTGCGCGCGGCGCGGAAAATGATGGGGCAGTGGCAAGTCTCTCGAAGCAGGGGATGCACTGCAACATCGTGACCGTGCCCGACATGGTGCAGCTCGACATCACCGGTCCGTTCGAAGTGTTGGCGCGTACGCCCGGCTGGACGGTCGATCTTGTCGCGGCGACCATGGATCCCGTCCGTACGGACCGCGGGCTGCGGCTGCTGCCCAGCGCCACGCGCGAGACCGCCAAGCCATGCGACATCATCGTCGTGCCGGGAGGAACCGGTATCGATGCGGCGATGCTCGATCCGGCATGGATCGCTTTCGTCCAGCACCAGGCGGCGACGGCCAAATATGTGTTTGGTGTCTGCACCGGTTCCCTGCTGCTCGGTGCCGCGGGGCTGCTGCGAGGCCGCCGCGCCGGCGGACATTGGCAGGCGCGTGACCTGCTGACGCAATTCGGCGCCACAGTCTCGAACGATCGCATGACGAGGGACGGCAACCTCTATACGGCGGGCGGCGTGACCTCCGGCATCGACATGGCGTTGCGGGTCGTCGGCGATCTTGCGGGCGACGAGGTGGCGATGAAAATCCAACTCGCCATGGAATACGACCCGGAACCCCCGTTCAAGGGCGGCACACCCTATACGTCACCGGAGCCTGTCGTGCAGGCCGTGCTTGCCGACACGAAGAAGCGTCGCCTCAAGCGTGAGGAGCAGGTTGCCCTGGCGGCGGCGCGCATGCGGGAAGCGAACTGACGTTTCTGCCGGGATGCCCCGCGCGCATTTCACAGCAGGGCAATCGCATATGAAGATCATGCTCCTTTCCAAGGAAACCCGTCATCCCCGCGAAGGCGGGGATGACGGAAGTCCCTTCATAGGACTCTAGATTTCAAATGCGATTGCCCTCACCAAAAGCCACTTTCCCCTTCCCGGCGAAACCGTTAAGGTGCGGCGCAAGTGGCCCCGTAGCTCATCAGGATAGAGCGCGAGTTTCCTAAACTTGAGGCAGCAGGTTCGAGTCCTGCCGGGGTCACCACCGCCCTTTCGGGTTCAGCGTTCCGGGTTCAGCGGGCAACGTCCGATGCGCGGCAATCAATGGGCCACGATGGCGCAGACCGCCGCATTCGTCGCCTTGGCGAGATCGGCGGGAGCCAGCACGATCTGAAGGCCGCGCCGTCCGCCATTCACCACCATTTCCGGCAGCGCCTCGGCGCTCGCGTCGATAAAGGTCGGCAGGGCCTTCTTCTGGCCCAGCGGGCTGATGCCGCCGACCAGGAAGCCTGTGGTCTTTTCCGCCAGCGCCGGGTCGGCAAGATCGGCCTTCTTCGCCTTTGCCGCCGCTGCAATGGCCTTCAAATCCAACTTCGCCGCGACCGGAATGACGGCGCAGGCCAGCGCCTTCGGCTCCAGCTGGACGATCAGGGTCTTGTAGACGATGGCGGGATCGAGCCCGAGCGATTCGGCGGCGTGCAGGCCGATGGCGTCGGCCGACGGGTCGTAGTCGTACTCCATCAGCCGGAAGCCGACGCCCGCCGCCTTCGCCGCATTGACCGCCGGTGTGACCTTAGCCGCCATGCTCCGCACCGCTCACTGGAAAACAGCGGCGGGAGCTTGGCAGGCGCTGCGATGGGTGTAAAGCCCCCTCCCATTGCGGGAGAGGGAGATGGTCATTCGCCGCCGCGCGAGGACGGATTGCCGATCATCGTCAGGAATTCGCGGCGGGTGGAGGGATCGGTACGGAAGGCGCCCAGCATGCGGCTGGTCACCATGGTCACGCCGGTCTTGTGGACGCCACGGGTGGTCATGCACTGGTGCTGCGCCTCGACCACCACGGCGACGCCTTCGGGCTGAAGGACCTCGTCGATCGTGTTGGCGATCTGGGCAGTCATCTTCTCCTGGATCTGCAGGCGCTTGCCATAGGCCTCGACCAGACGCGCCAGCTTGGAGATGCCGACGACGCGGCGGCGCGGCAGATAGGCGACATGGGCCTTGCCGATGATCGGCACCATGTGGTGCTCGCAGTAGGACTCCACCCGGATGTCGCGCAGAATGACCATCTCGTCGTAGCCGTCGGTCTCCTCGAAGGTGCGCGACAGGATCTCGACCGGGTCGATGCGATAGCCGGCGAAGAACTCGTCGTAGGAGCGGACGACGCGGTCGGGCGTGCCGACCAGACCTTCGCGCGCCGGATCGTCGCCGGCCCAGCGGATCAGGGTCCGCACGGCTTCCTCCGCTTCGGCGCGTGACGGACGGGCGATGGTGTCGGGCCGGGACAGTCCGGGGCCGCGAAGCACATTGTCGACCGCCGGGGGGTTGACGTGCGGGGTCTTGGTAGCCGTCACGGGAACATCCTTTCCAATACTGGGAAACGCCCTGCGCGAAGCCGGTTGCCGTGAACCGAGAGCTGTCGCGCAACACGCCCATAGTGTCCAGCGTCAGTACGAAGCCGATGCCTCGGCGGATCAGCCGAACGGCTCGCAAGACGAAAAGCACCTAATCCATGAACGGAGTGGCGGCGTCCGCCTTCCCATTTCCGCCCGGTATCCGTCTCCGGGCGCCATTCGGAAGCCGGTAGATAGGGTCGGACCCATGGTCGTCAAGCGATGGATAAAGTACGGACAGCCATGCGGATTGTCAAAGCTGAGTGTTAATTTCTTCCCATATATACACAAATTCCGTTGTACTATTCATGTGCGTCGGATTTGCCGGTCGGTCGGGTCGTCCGATCAGTTCAGCTGCATCGGCTGGTGCGGGCTGTCGAGCGAGAAGGCCGGGATGGTCACGTCGAACGCGCGGCCATCCGCCCCCTCCATGCCGTAGGTGCCGGCCATGATGCCGGACGGCGTGCCCAGCGGCGTGCCGCTGGTGTATTCGAAATGGTCGCCGGGCTCCAGGACCGGCTGCTCGCCGACCACGCCGGGGCCCCGCACCTCCTGCACGCGGCCCATGGCGTCGGTGATGCGCCAGTGGCGGGTGCGCAGTTGGACCGTCTCGCTGCCCTCGTTCTCGATGCGCACATGGTAGGCCCAGACGAAGCGGCTCTCGGCTGGGGCCGACTGGTCTTCCAGGAACACGGGCTGGACGGTGACGCGGATGTCATGGGTGACGGCAGTGTACATGTCTGGCGATCCTGGCAGACGATCCGAGGACGGGGCCGGCCGAAAAAGGACTGGCGGCCGGGGGTCCGGGTGGCTGGGCGGCGGTTCAGCGCAGAATAAAGTCGGCCTTCCCCACTGTCCAGAACCCGGCCGGACAAAGCTGCGACATCCACGCACCGGGATCGATACAGTCATGCACAGTCCCCGGGTCTCCACGGTCTTGCGACGGAGGGACGACGATGATATATGCGCAAGTCCCAGCAACGGCCGATGAGCCTTGTCCATGTCCCGTTCGCACGCCCTTCGCATCCGACGACGGAGCCTCGCACCGCGCATCGCGGTTGCGGCCGTCCTTGGGTCGCGTGCGGACGCCAAAGGCACATCGGGGACCTGACACCCCCGGCCTTCCGGCGGCGGCGCGATCCGCCCTTCAGAAGACTTCTGAGAAGACCTTCTTCCCGCCGGGAGCCCCACGCATGATCATCACCGTCGAAGAGCCGAAGCACGCCGCCGCCATCGAAGCCCTGCTGGACGCGTCGTTCGGCCCCGACCGCTTTTCCAAGACCGCCTACCGGCTGCGCGACGGCATCGACTCCATCCCCGCCCTGAACCTCGTCGCCATCGAGCATGACGAGCATGGGCGCGAGGTGGTGGTGGGCACCATCCGCTATTGGCCGATCCTGGTCGGCGGCGCCACCCCGTCCATCCTGCTCGGCCCCATCGCCGTCGCCGCCCATCTGCAGGGCAGCGGACTGGGCAGCAAGCTGATCCGGATGAGCCTGAACAAGGCGGTGGCGCTGGGCCACAAGTCGGTGATCCTGGTCGGCGACGCCCCCTATTACGAGCGGTTCGGCTTCTCCCGCACCCTGACGCTGGGCATGGAGATGCCGGGTCCGGTCGACATGAACCGGCTGCTGGGCCTGGAACTGGTCGAAGGCGCGCTGTCCGGCGCCGCCGGCATGATCGGCAGGCCGGAACCGGTGGGCGCGCAGGACGGCACCGTCGGCGCCACCCCGGTGCTGGCGCAGTCCCTCGACATGCCGGCCGGCATCCAGACCGGAGAACCCCCCGTCCCTTTCAGCGCCCTTTTCGCACGGACGGCGGCGGAGCGACTCTGGACTGACCGCGTGCGGCGGACCGACTGGTTCTGGCGCGGCGGGCTGCAGGCCGGAACGGCGTGACCGAACCCCATCGCGCAGACCGGGGTCTTGCACGCATGGGTGGGGCGAAGCGGGATTGACTCGATTCGCCCCACACGCGATACCATCTTTTCAGGAGCGACGCCGGACGGACGGCGCGCCGCGCGCCACGCAACATCGTGAGCGCGCTATTCGTTTTGGTTCCAAGCGGAAGGGTGCGGGTTGACCAAGAAGCTGTTCATCAAGACCTGGGGCTGCCAGATGAACGTCTATGACTCCGCCCGGATGGCGGATGTCCTGGCACCGCTGGGCTACCAACCGGTCGATGAGCCGGACGGCGCCGACATGGTGATCCTGAACACCTGCCACATCCGCGAGAAGGCGGCCGAAAAGGTCTTCTCCGAGCTGGGGCGCCTGCGCCAGATGAAGGACCGCAAGGCGGAGACCGAGGACGGCCGGATGATCCTGGCGGTCGCCGGCTGTGTCGCCCAGGCCGAAGGCGAGGAGATCGTCGCCCGTGCCCCCTTCGTCGACATGGTTTTCGGCCCGCAGACCTACCACACCCTGCCGGAGATGGTAGCGAAGGCCAGCCGCGCCGCCGGCAGCGTGCTGAACACCGATTTCCCGGCCGAATCCAAGTTCGACTTCCTGCCGGAGGAGGCGGGATCCCAAGGCGTCTCCGCTTTCCTGGCGGTGCAGGAGGGCTGCGACAAGTTCTGCACCTTCTGCGTCGTGCCCTACACCCGCGGCGCCGAGTTCTCCCGCCCTGCCGAGCAGATCGTTGCGGAAGCAAAACGGCTTGTCGCCGGAGGCACGCGCGAGATCACCCTGCTGGGCCAGAACGTCAACGCCTGGCACGGCGACGGGCCGGATGGCTCGACCTGGGGCCTCGGCCGACTGATCCGCGAGCTGGCCGAGATCGACGGGCTGGAGCGCATCCGCTACACCACGTCGCACCCGCGCGACATGGCCGACGACCTGATCCGCGCCCATGCCGAGGTGCCGCAGCTGATGCCTTACCTGCATCTGCCGGTGCAGGCCGGGTCGGACCGCATCCTGGCGGCGATGAACCGCAAGCACAGCGCCGACGACTATCGCCGTCTGGTCGACCGGCTGCGCAGCGCCAAACCCGATCTGGCGATGTCCGGCGACTTCATCGTCGGCTTCCCCGGCGAGAGCGATGCCGATTTCGCCGCAACGCTGAAGCTGGTCACCGACATCGGCTATGCCCAGGCCTACTCCTTCAAATACAGCCCGCGCCCCGGCACGCCGGCATCCGTCGACGGCGCCCAGCTGCCGGAAGAGGTGAAGGAGTCCCGTCTGGCGGCGCTGCAGCAGTTGCTGAACGCCCAGCAGGTCGCCTTCAACCACGGCTTCGTCGGACGCAGCGTGCCGGTCCTGTTCGACCGGGTCGGCCGCCGCGACGGCCAGCTGCTGGGCCGCAGCCCGTGGATGCAGTCGGTCCATGCCGAGGCGAACGAGCGGCTGCTCGGCCGCATCGTCGAGGTGCGGGTCGACGCCGCGCTGGCCAACAGCCTCGCCGGCACGGTGGTGACCGGCGAATACATCACCGCCTCTCCCCTACAGCCTGCCGTAACCTTGGAGGCAAGCGCTTGAACGGTCTGCCCGAACGGCGCATCGACGTTCAATTCGATGACAACCGGCTTCTGCCGATGCTGTACGGGGAGCATGACCGCCACCTCGCCCGCATCGAGTCCCTTTTGGGCGTGTCGCTGATCTCGCGCGGCAACACCCTGACCATCTCCGGTCCGCCCGACGCCGCCGAGACGGCGCAGGCGGCGCTGAACGGCCTGTATCAGCGGCTGACCCGCGGCCAGACCATCGACGGGGGCGAAGTCGACGGCGCCGTCCGCATGGCGACCGCCGATCCCGGTTTCGCCGGGGTCGCCTCGGGCGAGGAGTCCCGCGCTCCCGGCCAGCAGGCGACGATCACCCGGGCGGAGATCGCGCTGCGCACCCGCCGGCGCGGCCCGATCATTCCGCGGTCTCCCACCCAGGCCGCCTATCTGCAGGCCCTGGCGGAAAGCGAACTGGTCTTCGGGCTCGGTCCGGCCGGCACCGGCAAGACCTATCTGGCGGTGGCGCAGGCGGTGGCCCTTCTGACAACCGGTCAGGTCGACCGCATCGTGCTGTCGAGGCCGGCGGTCGAGGCGGGCGAGCGGCTGGGCTTCCTGCCCGGCGACCTGAAGGAGAAGGTCGATCCTTACCTGCGCCCGCTCTACGACGCGCTGCACGACATGCTGCCGGCGGAACAGGTGAAGAAGCGGCTGGAGTCCGGGGAGATCGAGATCGCGCCGCTGGCCTTCATGCGCGGCCGGACGCTGGGCAACGCCTTCGTCATCCTGGACGAGGCGCAGAACACCACGCCGATGCAGATGAAGATGTTCCTGACCCGCCTCGGCGAAGGCGGGCGGATGGTCGTCACCGGCGACATCTCCCAGATCGACCTGCCGTCGGGCACCCGCTCGGGCCTGCGCGACGCGCTGGACATCCTGCGCGGGGTGGAGGGCGTGCGCTTCGTCCGCTTCACCGACGCCGACGTGGTCCGCCACCCGATGGTGGCCCGCATCATCCGCGCCTATGACCAGGCCGACGCCCGCGAGGCAGCGCGCAAGCAAGCCCGCCGTAGCGGTTCGGCATCCGAAACGACCGACCGCGAGGCAGGTATCGTTGGGGAAGAGGAATGACCAGCGCCGTTGACATCACTGTTTCACGTGAAGCCGGCGACTGGGCCGAGGACGCCGAGTGGCTGGCCGAGCGCGCGGCGCTTGCCGCCCTGGGTGCCGCCTATGACGACGAGGAAGGACCGGCCGAGCTGTCGGTCGTCCTGGCCGACGATGCGCTGGTCCACAGGCTGAACCGAGAGTATCGCGGCAAGGACAAGCCGACCAACGTGTTGTCCTTCGCCCTCACCGAAGCGGAGGAGCCGGAAGCGCAGGACGGCGCGCCCGTCATGCTGGGCGATGTCATCCTGGCCTATGAAACGGTCGCCCGCGAAGCCTCCGAACAGCGGAAAAACTTCAAAGACCATCTGACTCACCTTGTGATGCATGGTGTTCTGCATCTGCTGGGCTATGATCACGAGACGGACGACGAGGCCGAGGAGATGGAAGCGCTGGAAACCCGGTTGCTTGCCAGCCTCGGAATCGACGATCCTTACGCCGCCAACCACCAACCGCCGGACCGATGAGCGAAATATCCGACAGTCGCACGCCCCGTGATGACCACGGGGCCGAAGACCATTCCCTGGGCCACCTGTTCAAGGGGTGGCTCCGCACCGTCTGGGGCGGCCGCGAGGACAATTCCCTGCGCGGCACGATCGAGGAACTGATCGCCGGCCTGAACGATGCCGCCAGCGAGGACGGCGAGGATTCGCTGGGATCCGGCGAGCGTGCGCTGTTGACCAACATCCTGAAGCTGCGCGACCGCACCGTCGCCGACGTGATGGTGCCGCGCGCCGACATCATCGCGGTCGGGATCGAGACGCCCTTCCCCACCCTGGTCCAGCGCGTCGCCGAGGAAGGCCATTCCCGCCTGCCGGTGTTCCGCGAGACGCTGGACGACGTGGTCGGCATCATCCACATCAAGGATGTGCTGACCCTGCTGGCGAAGCAGGCGATCTCGCCCGAGGGCCTGCGCCACCGGCCGGATCTGACCGGCATCATCCGCGAGGCGAAGATCGTCGCCCCCTCCATGCCTGTGCTCGACCTGCTGGTGCAGATGCGCCAGACCCGCCAGCACATGGCGCTGGTGGTGGACGAGTTCGGCGGCATCGACGGCCTCGTCACCATCGAGGATTTGGTGGAGGAGATCGTCGGCGAGATCGAGGACGAGCATGACGAGGCCACGGCCCCGCGGCTGGTCGAACGCCCCGACGGCAGCCTGATCGCCGACGCCCGCCTGCCCATCGAGGATTTCGAAGACCGGGTCGGCCCGGTCCTGACCGAGGAGGAGCGCGAGGACATCGACACGCTCGGCGGCCTTGTCGTCTCCATCGCCGGCCGCGTGCCGGGCCTGGGCGAACGGCTGGTCCACCCCTCGGGCCTGGAGTTCGAGATCGTCGATGCAGACTCCCGCCGCCTGAAGCGCCTGCGCGTCCACAACGTTCCGGCCAACAGCTCCAAACTGGCGGCGACGGCCTGAAAGTCGATGGCCTGAAAGACGGAGAGGGGCGCTCTGCACTGTCCCCTCTTCCACAACCCAGCCCCGCCCACAAGAACCTTGGCGCTCCAGCCGGGCGACATTACCTATGGCGCCGCTTGCCTTTGCCGCCGCCGGAGTTTCAGCCTTGACCGTAACCGACACCCTGCCCGTCCCGGCCCGGCTGGGCCGTGTCTCCGCACGGCTGTCCGCATTGACGGGATGGCACCGGGCGGCCGCCGCCATGGCGCTGGGCGGGCTTGCCACGCTGGCCTTGCCGCCGGTCGATCTGCTGCCGGTGCTGCTGCTGGCCTTTCCCGGATTGATCTGGCTGCTGGACGGGGTCGAGACGAAGAAGGGCGCCTTCGCGGTCGGCTGGTTCTTCGGGTTCGGCCATCATCTGCTCGGGCTCTACTGGATCAGTGCCGCGCTGTTCACCGACATCGAGCGCTTCTGGTGGGCCCTGCCGCTGTCGGCGGCCGGTCTGCCGATCCTGCTGGCGATGTTCAGCGGCGGAGCCACCCTGTCCTTCCACCTGCTGCGCCGTCGCGGCTTCGGCGCCGGGCTGGCGCGCGCATTGCTGTTCGCCGCCTGCTGGTGCCTGTGGGAATGGCTGCGCGGCCATGTCTTCACCGGTTTCCCATGGAACCTGATCGGCTATGGCTGGGTCGGGGTGCTGCCGGTGCTGCAGAGCGTGTCGCTGTTCGGCATCTATGGCCTGACGCTGGTCACGGTGCTGGTGGCCTCGTTGCCGGCCGCCCTGCCCGACCGCGCCACCACGCCGCTCCGTGCCTGGGCCGGTGTCGCCGCCGGTCTGGCTCTGCTGGCCGCGCTCGGCGGCTGGGGTGCCTGGAGGATGGCGGGCGCCGTTGACGAGCCGGTGCCCGGCGTCAGGCTGCGGCTGGTTCAGGCGGCCATCGACCAGCGGCTGAAATGGGCGCCCGGCGAGCGGGTGCAGAATTTCCAGAGCCACCTCGCCCTGTCGGCCGAACCTCCCGCCGATCCCGCCGCCCTGCCGCCCACCGTGATCATCTGGCCGGAGACCGCCGTCCCCTTCTTCATCGAAGATGACGCCCGCGTGCGGCAGGCCATGGCGTCGGTGACGCCGCCCGGCGGGCTGCTGATCACCGGAGCGCCCCGCACCACCGTCGGCGAGGACGGCGAGCGGCGTTACTACAACGGCATGGTGGCGGTGGACGGCAGCGGCGCCGCGGTCGCCAGCTACGACAAGTTCCACCTCGTGCCCTTCGGCGAGTACATGCCGTTGCGGCAATGGTTGCCGGTCGGCGCCATCGCCGGCAACGGGGCGGAATTCTCCGCCGGGCCGGGGCCACGCACCCTCCATCTCGGCGCCCAAGCGCCCGGCCTGCCGCCCTTCAGCCCGCTGATCTGTTACGAGAGCATCTTCCCCGCCGCGGTGGTCGACACGGCCGACCGGCCGCGATGGCTGCTGAACCTGACCAACGATGCCTGGTACGGCCGCACCGCCGGCCCCCACCAGCATTTCGCCATCAATCGGGTCCGCGCCGTGGAGGAAGGGCTGCCGCTGGTCCGGGTGGCGAATACGGGAATATCCGGGGTGGTGGATTCCTACGGACGTGTGAGACACTTGCTCGGACTGGGTGAGCGGGGTTTCATCGATACCACATTGCCGAAAGCTCCAGACGGCGTCACAGCCTATGCCCGCATGGGCGACTGGATTTTCGTCATAGGGCTTCTGGGCTGTTTTCTGGTGGCCTTGGCCTCGCGATATCACCGGTAAAGCAGCATTACGGGCAATAAGCCCGCCACAGGCAGAACAATTTCGTGTATCCGGCTTGACCGGAGCGGGCTTGACTGCATACGTGGATATGTCGTAACTAGGTTGCACAACCGTTGCAGGGATAAACGAGATGCAGACTGAAACTGGGGCGCCGCGCGGGCGCCGTGCGGGTGCGGGCCGTCCGAAGACCGGAAAGCCGAATCCCATCGACGTCCATGTCGGATCCCGCGTCCGTCTCCGCCGCACGCTGCTCGGCATGAGCCAGGAGAAGCTGGGCGAGGCCATCGGCCTGACCTTCCAGCAGGTGCAGAAGTACGAGCGCGGCGCCAACCGCATCGGCGCGTCGCGCCTGTTCGATCTCAGCCGCGTGCTCGACGTGCCGGTGTCCTTCTTCTTCGACGACATGCCGGCCGATGCCGCCGCCGCCCGTGTCGAGGATGACGATGAGGCGGGCGCGTCGGACGAGCGCTCCGCCGGCGCCTACGAGCCCGATCCGATGGCCAAGCGCGAGACGTTGGAACTGGTCCGCGCCTATTACAAGATCAGCGACCCGTCGGTCCGCAAGCGCCTGTTCGAGTTGACGAAAGCGGTCGCCAGCGCCGCCGTTGCGGAAGCCGCGGAGTAAATCCTGCCGGTTGACGCAAAGCGTGCGATACCCACCGAATGGGGATGGTGCGGCGCAGCCGCGCTCCCCCTTCGTGTGGCGTGTGCGCTGATCGGTCCGTTGCTTTACCGCTGGTAGTCTTCTTGACCGCGGGTGAATTCCTTGTCAAAACCGGTTTTGGACCGGTGTCTGCGGCCGCTGTACCGGTCTGCCGTTTCGGCTCATGAAATAGCGTGCCGCCGAATGCCGAGGTTTCCCGTGGCAAAGCTCAACTACGTCTTCACCAGCGAGTCCGTGTCGGAAGGTCATCCCGACAAGGTCTGCGACCGCATTTCCGACGCCATCGTCGATCTTTATCTTTCGCACGACCCGCAGGCCCGCGTGGCCGTCGAGACGCTCGCGACCACCAACCAGGTCGTTCTGGCCGGCGAAGTCCGCGGCCCCGACAGCATCAAGGCCGACCAGCTGGTCGAGGTGGCCCGCGCCGCGGTGAAGGACATCGGTTACGAGCAGGACGGCTTCCATTGGGAGAAGATGGACGTCAAGTGCTTCGTCCATTCCCAGTCCGCCGACATCGCCGTCGGCGTCGACGCCGCCGGCAACAAGGACGAGGGTGCCGGCGACCAGGGCATCATGTTCGGCTATGCCTGCCGCGAGACCCCGGCGCTGATGCCGGCGCCGATCTACTACAGCCACGCCATCCTGAAGTCGCTGGCCGAGGCGCGCCATTCCGGCGCCGCCCCGCAGCTGGGCCCGGACGCCAAGAGCCAGGTCACCCTGCAATACATCGACGGCCGCCCGACCCGCGCCACCGCCATCGTGCTGTCGACCCAGCATGCCGAGGGGCTGGACCAGGACGCCGTTCGCGAGATCGTCCTGCCGCACATCGTCAACTGCCTGCCGGAAGGCTGGATGTGCGACGATAAGAACCTGTACGTCAACCCGACCGGCCGTTTCGTCATCGGCGGCCCGGACGGTGACGCCGGCCTGACCGGCCGCAAGATCATCGTCGACACCTACGGCGGTGCCGCTCCGCACGGCGGCGGCGCCTTCTCCGGCAAGGATCCGACGAAGGTCGACCGCTCGGCCGCCTACGCCGCCCGCTACCTCGCCAAGAACGTCGTCGCGGCGGAGCTGGCGGAGAAGTGCACGATCCAGGTCTCCTACGCCATCGGCGTGTCGAAGCCGCTGTCGGTCTATGTCGACACCCACGGCACCGGCAACGTCGACGAGGACCGTCTGTCCGATGTGCTGCAGCAGCTGGTGGACCTGTCCCCGCGCGGCATCCGCACGCATCTGGGCCTGAACAAGCCGATCTACGCCCGCACCGCCGCCTACGGCCATTTCGGCCGCGAGCCGGAGGTGGATGGCGGCTTCTCGTGGGAGAAGACCGATCTGGTGGGCGACCTGCGGAACGCCTTCCTCTAAGGCGCCTTCGCGGCATAATATCCGCAGCCGATGCGGAAAAGACGGCAGGGGCTGGAAACGGCCCCTGCTTTCTTTTGCGCTTTCCTCATTTTCACGCAGCGTTCCGACATGACCGACGACAGCACCTCCGGATCCCTTTCCGAAAGCTCCAACCGCCTGTTCGGGCGCCGCAAGGGCCGGCCGCTGCGCAAACGCCGGACGGAGCTGATCGATACCCTGCTGCCGCAGCTTCAGATCGCGCTGCCGAAGCCCGGCGACCGGCTGGACCCGGCCGGCCTGTTCGACGGCCCGAAACGGGAGGTCTGGCTGGAGATCGGGTTCGGCATGGGACATCATCTCGCCTGGCAGGCCGGGCGCAATCCGGATGTCGGCATCATCGGCGCCGAACCCTTCCTCAACGGCATCGCCGGCCTGCTGGGCATGGTCGAGGACGGCGGGTTGAGCAACGTCCGCATCCAGCCCGACGACGCCCGGCCGCTGCTGGACGCCCTGCCCGACGCCTCCATCGGCCGCGCCTTCGTTCTCTTCGCCGACCCCTGGCCGAAGAAGCGCCATGCCGACCGCCGCTTCATCGGACCGGAGAACCTGCCGCGGTTGGCCCGCGTGCTGAAGGATGGCGCCGAGCTGCGGCTGGCCAGCGACGACATGGGTCTGGTGCGCTGGATGCTCGAACACACGGTGAAGCATCCCGATTTCGAATGGACGGCGCGCCGCCCGTCGGACTGGCGCATCCGCCCAGAGGACTGGCCGGCGACCCGCTACGAGGAGAAGGCCGTTGCCGCCGGCCGCAAGCCGGTCTTCATGCGCTTCGTCCGCCGCCCGCGGCGCTGACGCATACCCGCTCCGCTTGAGAATCCGGCCGGTTACGATGATCGGCCCGGAAAAGGCTTGCGGCATCGGTTGGAATGGCTATATTCACCCTCTGAGAACCCATACGGATCGGCGGCCCGGGCAACCGGGCCGGCGAGACGCTTTGCGGGTGGGCTTTTGCCCACTTATTTTTTTATGAGCGTGTGGAAGCGCGCGCTTGTTGAACCTTCTGTTGTGGAAACCTCGTCCGGTTCGATCCCGGCCGCAGGCTTTGGGTCAGGTGGAATGGACGCTACAGGTCGCATCGAACAGATCATCACGCCGTCGGTCGAAGCCATGGGCTATGAGGTCGTGCGCGTTCAGATCTCAGGCGGCCAGCGGTCGGTTCTCCAGATCATGGCGGAGCGCGCCGACGGCGCGCCCATGACCGTCGAGGATTGTGCCGACATCAGCCGTTCCGTCTCGGCCCTGCTGGACGTGGAAGACCCGATCCGCGAAGCCTACACGCTGGAGGTCAGCTCGCCCGGCATCGACCGGCCGCTGACCCGCCTCAAGGATTTCGAGCGCTTCGCCGGCTTCGAAGCCCGGCTGGAGAGCCGCATGGCCATCGATGGCCGCAAGCGTTTCAAGGGCATGCTGAAGGGCGTCGAGGACGGCCTCGTATGCGTCGATACCGAACAGGGACCGGCCCGGCTGGAGTTCGACAACATCCTGCGCGCCAAGCTGGTGCTGACGGACGAGTTGATCCGCGCCAGCCAGGAGCAGCAGGAGGGCCCGCAGAACTGACGGCCGGGGTCCGCCAAGGACACGCCGACAGGATGCCCGCCCCCGAAAGCCGAACCGACATCCCGCCGAGACGACCGGACATCACGCAAGACCGGCATCACACAAGACCGAGCCAGGAAGTGTAACGGATGGAATTGCTGCAAGTCGCTGACGCGGTCGCCCGCGAAAAGAACATCGACCGGGACGAAGTCCTGGAGGCGATGGAGCAGGCGATTCAGAAGGCCGGCCGCTCCAAGTACGGCCACGAGCACGACATCCGCGCCCGGATCGACCGCAAGACCGGCGACATCCATCTGACGCGCCACCTGGAGGTGGTCGAAACGGTGGAGAACGAGGCGACGCAGGTCACCCTGCCCTACGCCCAGCGCCGCAAGGCCGGCGCCAAGATCGGCGATTTCCTGGTCGACCCGCTGCCTCCGATCGATTTCGGCCGCATCGCCGCCCAGACCGCCAAGCAGGTGATCGTGCAGAAGGTGCGCGACGCCGAGCGCAAGCGCCAGTTCAACGAGTACAAGGACCGCAACGGCGAGATCGTCAACGGTCTGGTCAAGCGCGTCGAGTACGGCAACGTCACCGTCGATCTGGGCCGCGCCGAAGCGATCCTGCGACGCGACGAGCTGCTGCCCCGCGAGCATTTCAAGAACGGCGACCGCGTCCGCGCCTATATCTACGACGTCCGCGAGGAACCGCGCGGGCCCCAGATCTTCCTGTCGCGCACGCATCCCATGTTCATGGCGAAGCTGTTCGCCCAGGAAGTGCCGGAAATCTACGACGGCATCATCGAGATCCGGGCGGTCGCCCGCGATCCGGGCAGCCGTGCGAAGATCGCCGTCCACAGCAACGACAGCTCGATCGACCCGGTCGGTGCCTGCGTCGGCATGCGCGGCAGCCGCGTCCAGGCCGTCGTCGGCGAGCTGCAGGGCGAGAAGATCGACATCATCCCGTGGTCGGGCGAGGCGGCGACCTTCGTCGTCAACGCGCTCGCCCCGGCCGAAGTCGCCAAGGTCGTGCTCGACGACGACAACCGCCGCATCGAGGTGGTGGTGCCAGACGACCAGCTGTCGCTGGCCATCGGCCGCCGCGGCCAGAATGTGCGCCTCGCCTCGATGCTGACTGGCTGGGACATCGACATCCTCACCGAACAGGAGGAGTCGGAGCGCCGGTCCGAGGAAATCCACAGCCGCTCCGCCCTGTTCATGCAGGCGCTGGACGTCGACGACGTGATCGCCCACCTGCTGGTGGCCGAAGGCTTCACCTCGGTCGAGGAGATCGCCTTCGTCGAGACCGAGGAACTGGCCGAAATCGAAGGTTTCGACGAGTCGGTCGCCGACGAGCTGAAGCAGCGCGCCCTCGCCTTCCTGGAAGTTCAGGACGAGCAGGCGAACGAGCGCCGTCTTGAGCTGGGCGTCGAGGACATCGTCGCCGAGCTGACCGGCTTCAGCGCCACGCAGCTGGTGAAGCTGGGTGAGAACGGCGTGAAGACGCTGGACGATCTGGCCGATCTGGCCGGCGACGAGCTGGTCGAGATCCTGAGCAAGGACGGCGCCAAGGACGCTCCCTCGGAAGAGGAGGCGAACGCGATCATCATGGCCGCGCGCGCCCACTGGTTCGAGGGTGAGGAACAGGACGGCGCCGCCGCGGCTCCGGCCACCAACGGTTCGGCCGACGGCAATGCCGATGGTCAGGGCGCGCAGGCCTGACCGGCAGCAATGCCGGTTGGAACTACGCCCGACAGGAACGATTATTCGGGACCGCGCGAGCGGATGACGATCGGATGACCGAACGGAACGACGAACGGACACCGACCGCCGCCGCGGATGCGGTGCCGGATCAGGAATTAGCACCGGACGACGGTGCCGGGACGGACCGCCTGCCGGCCGACGACGAGAAGGGGCCTCTGCGCCGCTGCATCGCGTCGGGCACGGTGGGGCCGAAGGAGAGCATGATCCGCTTCGTGATCGGCCCCGACGGCGAGGTGGTTCCCGACCTGGAGGAACGTCTGCCCGGCCGCGGCCTTTGGGTCACGGCCGACCGGGATGCCCTGGCGAAGGCCTTGGGCAAATCCGTTTTCGCCAAGGCGGCCCGTCGGGCGGTGAAGCTACCGCCAGATCTGGCCGAAAGGCTGGAACGGCTGCTGGAACGCCGTTGTCTGCATGCGTTGGGCCTTGCCCGCCGTGCCGGCCACGTCCTGGCGGGGTACGAGAAGGTGCGCGAGGCGTTGAGGGCCAACCAGGTCGGCCGTGCGGGTCCCCCGCCGGCCCTGCTGGTCGAAGCCGCGGACGGCTCGCTGGACCAACGCGGCAAGGTGACGGCGCTCGCGCCGTCGCTGCCGGTGATCGATCTGTTCCAGTCCTCGGCCTTGGCCGCGGCGCTCGGACGCGATCACGCGGTGCACGCCGTGGTGGCGCGAGGCAGGCTGGCCGCAGGGCTGGCCCGCGATGCGGCACGCCTGAGGGGGCTGAAAGGTCCCCTTGGGAACCTGGACCTGAAAGGTCCCCTTGGGGACCGGGACGCGCACCAGGAATCTGATAAGGGCTTGGGAGTCGGCGATACGGCCGGCCGGCCTGCGATGTAACGTCTGACCATTCGGGAACCGATGACCGACAGCAACGACCAGGACCAGAAGAAAGTCTTGCACCTAACCGGCGCCAGCAAAGGAAAGCTGGAGTCGAAGAAGCCGGTCGAGACCCAGGTCCGGCAGAGCTTCTCCCATGGCCGGTCAAAAGCGGTGACCGTCGAGGTCAAGCGCAAGCGTCATGTTGAAAAGGGCGCCGTGCCCGGCGTTGCCGACGGCGGCGCCGCCGCCCGTCAGGCTGCCCAGGGCTTGCCCATCCGCGGTGCGGCGGGCCAGCGGCCCCGCGGCGGCGGTGCTCCTGCCGGGCGCCAGCTGACCCGTGAGGAGCTGGAATCGCGCCTGCGTGCACTTCGTGGCGCCGCGGCGTTCGAAGAGCAGCGCCGGATCGAGGCCGAGGAAGAAGCGGCCCGCGCCGAAGCCCGCGCCGCAGAGGCCGCCGAACGCGCCGCCGAAGAGGCGGCCGCTCCTGCCGATACCGCCGCAGCAGTCCCCGCCGCCGCAGCAGCAGCCGAGGCGCCGACTGCGGCCCAGCCGGAAATTCCGCCGATCATCCTGGATGCCGAGACCTTGCGCCAGCGCGAGCTGGACGAGATGCGCGCCATCCAGGAGGAGGAGCGCAAGATCGCCGAGGAGGCCGAACGC
The DNA here is from genome assembly GCF_001639105.2 of Azospirillum humicireducens. NCBI lineage: Bacteria > Pseudomonadati > Pseudomonadota > Alphaproteobacteria > Rhodospirillales > Azospirillaceae > Azospirillum > Azospirillum humicireducens. The sequence continues at coordinate 2,641,775 of NZ_CP015285.1, read as the reverse complement.
CGCCGCAAGGAGGAAGAGGCCAAGCGCAAGGAAGCCGAGGAGGCCAAGCGCCGCGACGCCGAACCTGCGGCCCGCCGTGATGGCAACCGTGACGGTGGCCGCGATGCTGCCCCCCGCGACGGTGCCCGCCCCGCCGGCGCCCGTCCGGCCGGGGACCAGCGCCCCGGCGGTGCCTCCGCCCGTCCGGCCGGCGACGCCGCTCCCGGCCGCACCCTGCCGGGCGCCGGTGCCCCGCCGGCCCGCGCCGTCGAGGAGGAGGAGGACAACCGCCGCAAGGGTGGCCGTGGTGGCGCCCCGGCCAAGGCCGCTCCGGCCCGTCCGGCCGCCAAGGCTCCCGCCGGCGCCGACCGCCGCAAGGGCACCAAGCTCACCGTCTCGCAGGCGCTCAGCGACGATGGCGGCGACCGCACCCGGTCGCTGGCCGCCGTCCGCCGTGCCCGCGAGCGTGAACGCCTGCGCCAGATGAGCCGCCAGGAGACGGCGAAGGTCACCCGCGACGTCGTGCTGCCGGAAGTCATCACCGTCCAGGAGCTGGCCAACCGCATGGCCGAGCGTGGCGCCGACGTCATCAAGGCGCTGATGCGCATGGGCGTGATGGCGACCATCAACCAGACCATCGACGCCGACACCGCCGAACTGGTCATCACCGAGTTCGGCCACCGCGTCCGCCGCGTGTCGGAATCCGACGTCGAGATCGGCCTGCGTGCCACCGAGGAAGAGGGCGCCATCCTGGTGCCGCGTCCGCCGGTCGTCACCATCATGGGCCACGTCGACCACGGCAAGACCTCGCTGCTCGACGCGCTGCGCCAGACCGACGTGGTGTCGGGCGAGGCCGGCGGCATCACCCAGCACATCGGCGCCTATCAGGTGCAGCTGGAGTCGGGTGCGAAGATCACCTTCATCGACACGCCGGGCCACGCCGCCTTCACCGAAATGCGTGCCCGCGGCGCCAACGTCACCGACGTGGTCGTGCTGGTGGTCGCCGCCAACGACGGCGTCATGCCGCAGACGATCGAGGCCATCCGCCACGCCAAGGCGGCCAAGGTTCCGATCATCGTCGCCATCAACAAGTGCGACCTTCCCGACGCCAAGCCGGAGCGTGTCCGCCAGGAACTGCTCCAGCACGAGCTGGTGGTCGAGGAGATGGGCGGCGACGTTCTCGACGTCGAAGTGTCGGCCAAGGCCAAGCGCAACCTGAACAAGCTGGAAGAGGCCATCCTCCTCCAGGCCGAAATCCTGGAGCTGCGGGCCAACCCCGAGCGTGCCGCCGAAGGCGTCGTCATCGAGGCGAAGCTGGAGCGTGGCCGTGGTTCGGTCGCCACCGTGCTGGTCCAGCGCGGCACGCTGAAGGTCGGCGACGTGTTCGTCACCGGCGCCGAGTGGGGCCGCGTCCGCGCCCTGATCAACGACCGCGGCCAGACCGTCAACGAGGCGGCCCCGGCCGTCCCCGTCGAGGTCCTGGGCCTGAACGGCACGCCGATGGCCGGCGACGACTTCACCGTCGTCGAGTCCGAAGCCCGTGCCCGCGAGATCGCCGAGTTCCGCCAGCGCAAGAAGCGCGAAGCGGTGGTGGCGGCCTCGGCCCGCGGTTCGCTGCAGGACATGTTCAGCCGCATCCAGGCCGGCGAGGCCAAGGAACTGCCGGTCGTCATCAAGGGCGACGTGCAGGGCTCGATCGAAGCCATCGCCAGCTCGCTGGAGAAGCTCACGGCCGAGAACACCGAGGTCAAGGTCCGCGTCCTGCACAACTCGGTCGGTGCGATCAACGAGTCCGACATCACGCTGGCCAATGCGTCCAACGCGATGATCATCGGCTTCAACGTCCGCGCCAACCCGCAGGCCCGCGACCTCGCCAAGCGCGACGGCGTCGAAATCCGCTACTACTCGATCATCTACAACGTGATCGACGACGTGAAGGCGGCGCTGACCGGTCTGTTGTCTCCGACGCTGCGGGAACGCTTCATCGGCTACGCGACCATCCGCGAGGTGTTCAACATCACGAAGGTCGGCAAGGTCGCCGGTTGTATGGTCACGCAGGGCACCGTCAAGCGCGGCGCCGGCGTCCGCCTGCTGCGCGACAACGTCGTCATTCACGAAGGCACGCTCAAGACGCTCAAGCGCTTCAAGGACGAAGTCAAGGACGTCCGCGAGGGTTACGAGTGCGGCATGGCCTTCGAGAACTACGACAACATCCAGGCCGGCGATCAGATCGAAGCCTTCGAGATCGAGGAAATCGCCCGCGAGCTTTGACCTGTTCGGTTCGCCCGATCCCTTCCGGCATCCGGCCGGGACGGATCGGGCGGCCTTCTTCGCTTTTAGGGGCGCGGGATCAGTCCTGCGCCCTGTTCCTATATTGGGGTGATCGCCACCACCCTGCCTCCGCTCGGTGGGAGGCGGTTGAGGTGGGAGACCGGCGGCTCCCATATGTGTGTGATCGGCCGGAGAGCTGAATCGGCCCGGCGCCAGACATCGACGAAAGACACGTATCATGGCCAGCAAGAAGCGCGGCGCGTTCATCGCCGGCAAGCCCCCGTCCCAACGGCAACTGCGCGTCGGCGAGGAGTTGCGCCACGCCCTGGCCGATCTGTTCCGCCGGGGGGACTTCCACGATCCCGAGCTGGCCTCGCTGAACGTCACGGTCACCGAGGTGCGGATCAGCCCGGACCTGTCGAACGCCACCGTCTTCTATTCGACGCTGGGCGGCGAACGGATGGAGGAGGCCCAGGTCGCCCTGAAGCGGGCCGCCGCCTTCCTGCGCGGACAGGTCGCGCGCATGGTCAACCTGCGCCACGCCCCGACGCTGAGCTTCGAGGGCGACACCTCCTTCGACTACGCCCACCGCATCGACAGCATCCTGCACAGCCCGGAAGTCGCCCGCGACCTGAGCGGCCATCCCCTGAGCCGCGTCAACGGCGACGACGACCATGACGAGGATGAGGACGATTCCTGGGACGAAGATGACGATCTCGGCCCCGACGAGGCGGATGAGGACGACGACCTCGACGACGACCGGGCGATGCTCGACGACGAAGATAAGGGCGAAAGCGACGACGAGAGCCGGGGCGGCCGTCGTGGCTCGTAAGCGCAAGGGCACGCCGATCCATGGCTGGGTGGTGCTGGACAAGCCGGAAGGCATGACCTCCACCCAGGCGCTGTCGAAGGTGCGCCGCCTGCTGAACGCCGAGAAGGCCGGGCATGGCGGCACGCTGGACCCGCTGGCGACCGGCATCCTGCCGATCGCGCTGGGCGAGGCGACCAAGACCGTCTCCTATGCCATGGACGGCGCCAAGACCTACCGTTTCTCCATCCGCTGGGGCGAGCGCACCACCACCGACGACCGCGAGGGCGAGGTGGTCGCCCGCTCGGACCACCGGCCGACGACCGAGGCGATCCGCGCCGCCCTGCCCGCCTTCCTGGGCGAGATCCAGCAGGTTCCGCCGCAGTTCTGCGCCATCAAGATCGACGGCGAGCGCGCCTACGACATCGCGCGCGAAGGCGATGCGGTCGATCTGGCCGCCCGCACCGTGCGCATCGACCGTTTCGAGCTGGTCGAGGAGCCGGACGCCGACCATGCGGTGTTCGAGGTCGATTGCGGCAAGGGGACCTATGTCCGCTCGCTGGCCCGCGACCTGTCGGAAGCGCTCGGCACGGTCGGCCATGTCGGGCTGCTGCGCCGTCTGCGCGTCGGGTCCTTCACGCTGGAGCGCGCGATTTCCCTGGACGAACTGGCCGCCATGGAGCAAGGTGCGGCCGTCGAACGACTTCTGTTGCCGATCGAGACCGCGCTGGACGACATCCCGGCGCTGGCCCTGACGGAAGCGGAAGCGCACCGACTGAGGCACGGCCAGACGGTCGCTCTCCTCACCCGGCAGGACCGTGACCGCCTGATGGCGGTTCAGGGTGCTGACGGTGGGGATGGCACCGTCATTGCGCTTTTCGGCGGAACGCCGGTGGCGTTGGCCCGTGTCGAGGGGGCGGAGGTCCGTCCGGTGCGCGTGCTCAACCTCACGTGATTTAGGAGACCCCGATGTCGATTACGCCCGAGCGCAAGCAAGAGCTGATCAAGGAATTTTCCCGCGGCACCAACGACACCGGTTCGCCCGAGGTCCAGGTGTCGATCCTGACGGAGCGCATCAGCAACCTGACGGATCACCTGAAGGGCCACAAGAAGGACTTCCACTCCCGCCGTGGTCTGCTGGTGATGGTCGGTCAGCGCCGCCGTCTGCTCGACTACCTGAAGAAGAAGGATCAGTCGCGCTACGCCGCTCTGATCGAGCGTCTGGGCCTGCGCCGCTAACAAGCCGCGTTGTTCCACTGACGGGTTTGGGTTCCCCCGGTCCAGCGGCCGGGGGTTTCCTTCCAGTCCAGCGCAGCATGAAGTTTTCATCCACCTGTATCGTTCCGGAACACCTCATTGGTTATTGGCAATAGAAACTCGATCTTGAGCGTTTCGTAACGGACAGGCCGGCCCGATCATTCGGGGACCGGCCTTTTTTGCATCCGCGGCGCCTCTATCTTGATTCGTTCATTCCTGTTGTCGAACACCACATCTCCAGTTTTCTCGCGGGGTCCTACGACCGATGGCCCCGGCCTTGGGCGGCAATCCGGCCGTTGCAGGGTGTCGGATGGAAGGAAAAAATCCATGTTTACTGTTCATCGCAAGGAAATCGAGTGGGGCGGGCGCAAGCTGGTCCTGGAAACGGGCAAGATCGCCCGTCAGGCCAACGGCGCGGTTCTGGTCACCTATGGTGACACCACCGTCCTGTGCACCGCCGTCGCCGCCAAGGCGCCGAAGCCGGGCGTCGATTTCTTCCCGCTGACCGTCAATTACCAGGAAAAGGCGTTCGCGGCCGGCAAGATTCCCGGCGGCTTCTTCAAGCGCGAAGGCCGTCCGACCGAGAAGGAAACGCTGGTCAGCCGCCTGATCGACCGTCCGATCCGTCCGCTGTTCGCCGATGGCTTCCGCAACGAGACGCAGGTCGTCTGCACCGTGCTGAGCCATGATCTGGAGAACGATCCGGACATCGTGGCGATGGTCGGCGCGTCCGCCGCCCTGACGATTTCCGGCATCCCGTTCCTGGGTCCGATCGGCGCCGCCCGCGTCGGCTACAAGAACGGCCAGTATGTTCTGAACCCGACCATGGACGAGGTCGAGGACAGCGACCTGGATCTGGTCGTCGCCGGCACCGTCGAAGGCGTGCTGATGGTCGAATCGGAAGCCAAGGAGCTGACCGAAGAGGTCATGCTGGGCGCCGTCATGTTCGGCCACACCAACTTCCAGCCGGTGATCAACATGATCATCGATCTGGCCGAGGAAGCCGCCAAGGAGCCGTGGGATCTGCCGGAGCCGGCCTATGACCGCAAGGCCCTGAAGGCCCGCCTGCGCGAGACCGTCGGGTCGGATGTCGAAGCCGCCTACACCGAGACGGTCAAGCAGAGCCGCTACGAGAAGGTCGGCGCCGCCAAGGCGAAGGCGCTCGAGACGCTGGCCGAGGAATTCGACGCCCAGTCGATCGGTTTCGAGTTCAAGGAACTGGAAGCCGACATCCTGCGCGGCGCCGTTCTGAAGACCGGCCGCCGCATCGACGGCCGCGACACCAAGACCGTGCGCCCGATCGTGTCGGAAGTCGGCGTGCTGCCGCGCGCCCACGGTTCGGCCCTGTTCACCCGCGGCGAGACCCAGGCGCTGGTCGTCACCACGCTGGGCACCAGCCAGGACGAGCAGATCATCGACGCGCTCGAAGGCGAGTACCGCGAGCACTTCATGCTGCACTACAACTTCCCCCCGTACTCGGTGGGTGAAGCCGGCCGCATGGGTTCGCCGGGCCGCCGCGAGATCGGCCACGGCAAGCTGGCGTGGCGCGCCATCCACCCGCTGCTGCCGAAGAAGGAAGACTTCCCCTACACGCTGCGCGTCGTGTCGGAAGTCACGGAGTCCAACGGTTCCTCCTCGATGGCCACCGTCTGCGGCACCTCGCTGTCGCTGATGGACGCCGGTGCGCCGCTGGCCCGTCCGGTCGCCGGCATCGCCATGGGCCTGATCAAGGAAGACCACGGCTTCGCCGTCCTGTCGGACATCCTGGGTGACGAAGACCACCTGGGCGACATGGACTTCAAGGTCGCCGGGACGGAAGTCGGCGTCACCGCGCTGCAGATGGACATCAAGATCACCTCGATCACCGAGGAGATCATGAAGATCGCGCTGGGCCAGGCCAAGGACGGCCGCCTGCACATCCTGGGCGAGATGTCGAAGGCGCTGACCGGCGCCCGCGAAGGCGTCAACGAGAACGCCCCGCGCATCACCGTGATCAACATCCCGAAGGAGAAGATCCGCGACGTGATCGGCTCCGGCGGCAAGGTGATCCGCGAGATCGTCGAGCAGACCGGCGCCAAGATCGACATCGACGACGACGGCACCGTCAAGGTCTCGGCCGTCGACCAGAAGAAGTCGGACGCCGCCATCGAGTGGATCAAGGGCATCGTCGCCGAGCCGGAAATGAACGTCGTCTACACCGGCAAGGTGGTGAAGGTCGTCGATTTCGGCGCCTTCGTGAACTTCCTGGGCTCGCGCGACGGCCTCGTCCACATCTCCGAGCTGGCGCAGCAGCGCGTCGGCAAGGTGTCGGACGTCGTGTCGCAGGGTGATTCGGTGAAGGTGAAGGTCATCGGCTTCGACGACCGCGGCAAGGTCAAGCTGTCGATGAAGCAGGTCGACCAGGCCACCGGCGAGGACCTGACCAAGAAGGCGGAGTGATCCGTCTCTTCCGGTTTGGATAACGAAAAAGCCCCGGCTCGCAGGAGCCGGGGCTTTTTTCTTTCTGCGGTGCCGTCAGCGCCCGCCGGATACGTCAAGGATCGCGCCGGTCGTGTAGGACGCGGCATCGCTCAGCAGCCAGACGGCGGCCTCGGCCACCTCCTCCGCCCGCCCGGCCCGCCCGAGCGGAGCGTTGACGCCCAGGCGCTGTGCGCGGCCGGGCTGGCCTCCGCTGGCGTGAATCTCCGTATCGATCAAACCGGGGCGGATCGCGTTGACGCGGACACCCTGCGGTCCCAACTCTTTCGACAGCCCGACCGTCAACGTGTCCAACGCCGCCTTCGATCCGGCATAGTCCACATACTCGAAGGGCGAACCGAGCCGGGCCGCCGCGGAGGACATCAGAACGATCGACCCGGCCCCCCGCGGTGCCAGACGGCGCGCACTCTCCCGCGCACACAGATAGGCCCCGAAGACGTTCACCTCGAACACCCGGCGCATCCGCTCGGCGCTCATTTCGGTCAAGGGGCAGGATGGTGCGACGATGCCGGCGTTCACCACCACGCCGTCGAGCGGCCCGAGCTGCTGCTCCGCCGCCTCGAACATGGCGACGACATCCGCCTCGACCGCCACGTCGCCCCGGAGCGTCACTGCCCGCCCGCCCGCCGCCCGCACCACGTCGGCCGTCTCACGGGCGGCGGCTTCGTTGCCGACATAATTGATGCCGACCGACCAGCCGCGACTGCCGGCCAACAGAGCGGTGGCCTTCCCGATCCCGCGCCCGCCGCCGGTGATGAGAATGGTTTTCATGAGTCCCTCTGGATTGAGCCTCAACCAGCGCGACAGTATGCTTGCCTGAAGTGGGTGAACAGGCTGAACCAGCACTGCCTTCCATCACTGCTCCCATCCCTCGCCTTCCGGTTTCATGTCGCGCGCCGAACGTCTCCTCGATCTGATGCAGGTTCTGCGGCGGCATCGGCAGCCGGTCAGCGGCCGCTCGCTCGCCGATGAGCTGGGGGTCAGCCTGCGTACGCTCTATCGCGACATCGCCACGCTGCAGGCGCAGGGCGCGATGATCGAGGGGGAGCCGGGGGTGGGCTATCTGCTGCGGGCGGGGTTCCTGCTGCCGCCGCTGATGTTCACCGAGGAGGAGCTGGAGGCGCTGGTGCTGGGGTCGCGCTGGGTGGTGGACCGCGGCGACAGCCGGCTGGGCGGGGCGGCACGCAATGCGCTCGCCAAGATCGCAGCGGTGCTGCCGCCGGACAGGCGGGAGGGGCTGGACGGTTCCGCCCTGCTGGTGGGTCCGGGCGAACCCATCGCCGGAGGCGGTAACGGCGTTTCCGCCGGGGATGCCGAGCTGGCGACCATCCGCACCGCCATCCGCGGCGAACGCAAGCTGGAGATCGCCTATCGCGACCGCGACGGTACGGAAAGCCGGCGCATGGTCTGGCCCTTCGCGCTCGGCTTCTTCGACCGGGTGCGGGTGATGGTGGCGTGGTGCGAACTGCGTCAATCCTTCCGTCACTTCCGCACCGACCGCATCCTGGCATTGACCGTCAGCGGCATCCGTTATCCCCGCCGCCGGCAGGCGATGCTGAAGGAGTGGCGCGCGGCGGAGGGCATTCCGCAGCGGTAAAACAATGCTGACGTAAACTGTCAGCATGTCGGCCTAGTCTTGGCTGTGCCGGTAAGGGCGGCGAACGGAAGCGCCCTTCCCCAATCCTCCATTCAAGACTGGAACCCACCATGACCGCGAGCCAGACCGCCAGCACAACCGCTGCCGCCAAACCCGATGCCGCCAAGCTGACCCTCGATTTCGTCCTGCTCCACGTCGACAGCCCCGTTGCCAGCGCCGCCTTCTATACCGACCTGCTTGGCCGGCCGCCGGTGGAAGCCTCCCCCACCTTCGCCATGTTCAAGGCGGGGAACGGGCTGATGCTGGGACTGTGGTCGCGCCACACGGTGGAACCGGCCTCGACCCCGCCCGGCGGCGGCGAGATCGCCTTCACCGTCGCCGACGAGGCCGCCGTGCGCGACCTGCACGCCGACTGGAGCGACCGCGGCCTGACCATCCTGCAACCGCCGACGGCAATGGATTTCGGCCATACTTTCGTTGCACAGGACCCGGACGGCCATCGCCTGCGCGTGTTCGCCCCCCATCGGGAAGAAGCCCTGCCGGTACGGGTGCGGTCGTGAGCGGCGGCGCGCGTTCCGGCGCCTGGATCGCGGTCGCCAGCGCCGAGCATGTGCGGCGCGGCCGCGCCGGTGGCTTCATGCAGGTCTGCCACGGCAAGGCAGCGCCGCTGCGGCGCATCCGGCCGGGCGACCATGTCGTCTATTATTCTCCCACCGACCGGTTCGGCGCGGCGGACGGGCTGAAGTCCTTCACCGCCATCGGCACGGTGCTGTCGGGTGAGCCCTACGCGTTCGACATGGGCGGCGGCTTCGTCCCCATCCGGCGCGATGTCTCCTGGTGGCCGGCGGAGGAGGCACCGATCCAGCCGCTGCTGGACCGGCTGGAGCTGACCGCCGGGGTGCGGAACTGGGGCTATCCCTTCCGCTTCGGACTGCTGCCGGTCAGCCCCCGCGACTTCGACCTGATCGCCGGGGCGATGCGGGCGGCCATGCCGGAGGGCTTGCGGGAGGAACTGGCCGCCTGACCGAAAAAAGATCCGCCGGCGGGACGGGATGAAAAGCCCTTCCCCGGCGTCTTTATTGGGTTATGAACCGAGTGCCCCAAGGGGCTTGGGACCTCTCATACCTTGGTGTCAGAGTACGAACGAATGGCGGATCGGCCTGACCGAGATCAAGGCGAAACCCCTCGCAGTCCGCCATACATGCGCTTATATCGTCCGCAAGCCTGACCAAGGTCATCCGTACCGGGGCCATCGTTCCATGCATCGCTTCGCCAATCCCGCCCGCTTCCTGCGCCTGTCGGCCGTGCTGCTGCCGTGGTGCGCCGGGGCGACCGTGATCCTGACGATCCTCGGGCTGTGGCTCAGCCTGTTCGGCTCGCCGCCCGACTATCAGCAGGGCGAGACGGTGCGGATCATGTACATCCATGTCCCCGCCGCCTGGATGAGCCTGTTCGTCTACACCAACATGGCCATCGCCGCGGCTTGCGGCCTGGTGTGGAAGCACCCGTTGGCCGACCTGTTCGCCAAGGCCGCCGCCCCCATCGGCGCCGGCTTCACCTTCGTGTGTCTGGTGACCGGGTCGCTGTGGGGCGCACCCATGTGGGGCACCTGGTGGGTGTGGGACGCCCGTCTGACCAGCGTGCTGATCCTGTTCTTTCTCTATCTCGGCTACATGGCGCTGGTGAACGCCTTCGACGATCCGCAGCGCGGCATGAAGGCCGGCAACGTCCTGCTGCTGGTCGGCATCGTCAATGTGCCGATCATCAAGTTCTCGGTCGATTGGTGGAACACGCTGCACCAGCCCGCCAGCGTCGTGCGCATGGGTGGCCCCAGCATCGACCCGAGCATGCTGACGCCGCTTCTGGTCATGGCCGGAGCCTTCACCGCCTATTTCCTGTCGGTCGTCCTGCTGCGCGTGCGCACGGAGATCGCCCAGCGCAAAATACAGACATTGAGGCTGTCGGTGGCCGGTGACGGTGCTGTCACCGACGGAATCCAGGGGTAACGGCGATGAACGACTTCCTCAACATGGGCGGGTACGCCGCCTACGTCTGGCCGGCCTACGGCATCGCCACCCTTGTCCTGCTTGGCCTGCTGGTCGCCACCTGGAAGGGGCTGCGCAACGCCGAGGCGACGTTGAAGGCGCTGGAAAGCGCCCGCCCGGCCCGCCGCCGCACCCGCAACGCCGGCCGGAAAGCGGCCGATCAGAACGCCGGAACGCCGGCGGAAGCGAGCGAAGGATGACCCGCAAGAAACGCCGCCTCTACATGCTGGGCCTCGCCCTCCTGGGGCTGGGCTCGGCGACCGCCCTGGCGCTGACCGCCTTCCAGGACAACATCGTCTTCTTCTACAGCCCGACCCAGCTGCAGACACAGCAGGTCGGCGACCGCAATTTCCGCCTGGGCGGGCTGGTCGAGGAAGGCAGCGTGAAGAAGACGCCGGACGGCCTCACCACCTCCTTCCGCGTCACCGACACCGCCCACACCATCGACGTCCGCTATCGCGGCCAGCTGCCCGACCTGTTCCGCGAGGGCCAGGGCGTGGTGGCGGAGGGCAAACTGACCGGCGGCGTCTTCGTCGCGCGCGAGGTGCTGGCCAAGCATGACGAGAACTACATGCCGCCCGAGGTGTCGGAAGCGCTGAAGCAGGCCGGCGTCTACAAGAACCCGGCGGAATCCGCGACGAAGACCGCGAAGAAGGAGTAGCGGGACCGTGATCCCCGAACTCGGCCATTACGCGCTGGTACTGGCGCTGTTCGTCGCGCTGGTGCAGTCGGTGCCGCCGCTGGTCGGCGCCGCCACCCGCAACGGCGCCTGGATGAATGTCGCTGTGCCCGCGGCCATCGCCCAGATGCTGCTGGTGCTGGTCGCCTATGCCGCCCTGACCTGGGCGCATGTGGTGTCCGACTTCAGCGTGCTGAACGTGGTGCAGAACAGCCACTCGGCCAAACCGATGCTCTACAAGGTGTCGGGCGTCTGGGGCAACCACGAGGGCTCGATGATGCTGTGGATCGTCATGCTGACGGTCTTCGGCGCCGCCGTGGCCATGTTCGGGCGCAACCTGCCGCCGACCTTGAAGGCGCGGGTGCTGGCGGTCCAGGGGCTGATCGGGGTCGGTTTCCTGCTGTTCATCCTGATCACCTCCAACCCCTTCATCCGCGTGGTCCCGGCGCCGATCGACGGCAACGACCTGAACCCGCTGCTGCAGGACCCCGGCCTCGCCTTCCACCCGCCCTTCCTCTATGCCGGCTATGTCGGCTTCTCCATGGCCTTCTCCTTCGCCGTGGCCGCGCTGATCGAGGGGCGGGTCGATCCCGCCTGGGCGCGCTGGGTGCGGCCCTGGACGCTGGCGGCGTGGTCGACCCTGACCATGGGCATCGCCATGGGCTCCTGGTGGGCCTATTACGAGCTGGGCTGGGGCGGCTGGTGGTACTGGGACCCGGTGGAGAACGCGTCCTTCATGCCCTGGCTCGCCGGCACCGCGCTGCTGCACTCCGCCATCGTGGTGGAGAAGCGCGACGCACTGAAGAGCTGGACCATCCTGCTGTCCATCGTCACCTTCTCGCTGTCGCTGATGGGCACCTTCCTGGTGCGCTCGGGCATCCTGACCTCGGTCCATGCCTTCGCCGTCGATCCCAAGCGCGGCGTCTTCATCCTGGTCCTGCTGGCCATCGCCACCGGCGGTTCGCTGCTGCTCTACAGCCTGCGCGCGCCGTCGCTGAAGGCCGGCGGGCTGTTCGCGCCGATCAGCCGCGAGGGCGCGCTGGTGATGAACAACCTGCTGCTGTCCACTGCGACGGCGACGGTGTTCATCGGCACGCTCTATCCGCTGTTCCTCGACATCCTGAACCTGGGCAAGGTGTCGGTCGGCCCCCCCTTCTTCAACGCCACCTTCATTCCGGTCGCCATTCCGATGATCGTCGCCATGGTGGTCGGCCCCTTCCTGTCCTGGAAACGGGCGGATCTGGGAGCGGCACTGAGCCGGCTGTGGATTGCCGGCGTCGCCGTGGTGATCGCCGTCGCCGTCACCGCCTATGTCAAGGCGGGCGGCGGGCCGCTGCTGGCGCTGGTCGGCATCGCGCTCGCCGCCTGGGCCTTCGTCGGCTCGCTGGTCGAGTTCGCCGACCGCATCGCCCTGTTCCGCACCTCCTTCCGCAACAGCTGGAACCGCGCGGTGCATCTGCCGCGCAGCGCCTGGGGCATGACCATCGCCCATGCCTGCGTCGGCCTGTCGATCCTCGGCATGACCGGCACCTCGGCCTGGCAGACGGAATCGATCACCGCGATGAAACCGGGCGACCGCGCCAGCGTCGCCGGCTACGAGTTCCATTTCGACAGCGTCGGGCTGGTCGACGGCCCGAACTTCAAGGCGGAGCGCGGCGTCTTCACCGTCACCGAGGACGGACGGCCCATCGCCACCCTGACGCCGGAACGCCGCAGCTACAGCACCACCCGGATGACCACCACGGAATCGGCCATCCACACCACGGTCTTCTCCGACCTGTATGTGGCGCTGGGCGACCCGACGCAGAACGGCACCGCCTGGATCGTCCGCATCTACCACCACCCGCTGGTGCCGTGGATCTGGATCGGCGGCGTGGGCATGATGCTGGGCGGGCTGGTCAGCCTGACCGACCGCCGCTTCCGCATCGGCGCACCGGAACGCCGCCGTACGGCCGGCAAGTCGGCCCCGCTTCCGGCCGAATGAGGACCAAGACACCATGCGCCGCCTTCTGTACCTGCTGCCCTTCCTGCTGTTCATCGGGGTGGGTGTCGCCTTCTACCTGGGGTTCCAGCGCGACCCGCGCGACATCCCGTCGGCCCTGATCGACAAGCCGGCGCCGACCTTCGACCTGCCGGCCATTCCGGGCCAGCCGGCGACGGGCGGCCTGTCTTCGGCCAAGCTGACCGGCGATGTGACGCTGGTGAACGTCTTCGCCTCCTGGTGCATCCCCTGCAAGGCGGAGCATCCCGTCATCACCCGCCTGTCGCGGGAGCAGGGGGTGACGGTCTTCGGCATCAACTACAAGGACAAGCCGGAGGACGCGCTGACCTGGCTGGCGCGCAACGGCAATCCCTATGCCGCCATCGGCGCCGACCAGGATGGCCGGGTGTCGATCGACTGGGGCGTCTATGGCGTGCCGGAAAGCTACCTGATCGACCGCCAGGGCCGGATCCGCTTCAAACATGTCGGCCCGCTGACCCCGAAGGTGGTGGAGGAGCAGCTTCTCCCCATGGTCAAGCATCTGAGGCAGGGCTGATGAAACGCGCCATTCTTGCCGCCGTGCTGGCGCTGTCGGTCACCCTGCCGGCGCTGACCCCGGCCCTGGCAGTCCAGCCCGAAGAGGTTCTGCCGGACCCCGCGCTGGAATCGCGCGCCCGCGCGATCAGCCAGGAGCTGCGCTGCCTCGTCTGTCAGAACCAGTCCATCGACGACAGCAACGCGCCGCTGGCCCGCGACCTGCGGGTTCTGGTGCGCGACCGGCTGCAGGCCGGCGACAGCGACGCCAAGGTTATGGAGTATGTCACCGACCGCTACGGCGACTATGTGCTGCTGCGCCCGCCCTTCAAGGCGACCACGCTGGTGCTGTGGATCGGTCCCTTCGCCGTGCTGCTGCTGGGGGCGATCGGCACCTTCCTGTTCCTGCGCGGGCGGCGGGGTGTGGCCGCCGGCGCCGACACCGCTCCCCTGAGCGCGGATGAGCGGCGGCGGCTGGATGCCCTGCTGCGGAAAGACGATTGATGCTGTTCTGGATTCTCGCCGCCGTCCTGACCGCGGCCGTGCTGCTGTTCATCGTGCCGCCGCTGCTGCGGTCCGGTGCCACCGCTCCTGAGCGCGAGGCTTTCGACCGCGAGGTCTACCGCGACCAGCTCGACGAGCTGGAGCGCGACCGGGCGCGCGGCCTGATCAACGACGCCCAGGCCGAAGCCGCCAAGGCGGAGATCGCGCGGCGCATGCTGGCGACCGCCGAGAAGGGTGTCGCCACCGCGACCCCGGCGGCGCCGCGCAGCGCGCGGGTGCTGGCGGTGTTGCTGGCACTGGTGCTGCCGCTCGGCGCACTCAGCGTCTATGGCCTCTATGGCCGCCCGGATCTGCCGGCGCAGCCGCTGGCGTCGCGCAACCTCAAGCAGGAACGCGGCGGTCCGCCCGAGACCGTGCTGGCGGCGATGGACAAGCTGAAGGCGCAGCTGGCGGAGAATCCGAACGACCTTCAGGGCTGGCTGATTCTGGGTCAGGCCTATGCCAAGATGGGCCGCAACGCCGACGCGGCGGAGGCGCTACGCCACGCTGTCGCCCTGAACAAGGATGATGTGGAGCTGCAGGGCCTGTTCGGCGAGACGCTGGTTTCGGCCAACGACGGCATGGTCGGGGAAGAGGCGGTGAAGGCCTTCGACGCCGTGCTGGCGAAGGAGCCGAAGGACCCGCGCGCCCGCTTCTTCGCGGCGCTCGCCCGCTACCAGGCCGGGGACCGCCAGGACGCACTCGACCGCTGGAGCGCGCTGATGGCGGAATCGCCCGCCGACGCGCCATGGGTTCCGGTCCTGCGCGACCAGATCCGCGAGGCGGCGGTTGCACTGAACCTCGACCCTGCCAAGGTGACGCCGCAGCCGCTGCCGGCGGAACAGAAGCCTGCCGGCCCAGTGGCCCAGGGCCAGAACGGGCCGGCGTCCGAAGGCCAAAGCCAGGATGAGATGATCCGCGGCATGGTCGCCAGCCTCGCCACCCGGCTGGAAGCCGATCCGTCGGACATCGAAGGCTGGCTGAAGCTCGCTCGTTCCTACGGCGTGCTGGGCGAGCCGGCCAAGGCGCTGGAAGCCGCCCGCAAGGCGCGCGAGCGGGCACCCGACCGCGCCGATGTGCAGGTGGTATAC
The DNA here is from genome assembly GCF_001639105.2 of Azospirillum humicireducens. Taxonomy (NCBI): domain Bacteria; kingdom Pseudomonadati; phylum Pseudomonadota; class Alphaproteobacteria; order Rhodospirillales; family Azospirillaceae; genus Azospirillum; species Azospirillum humicireducens. Next base: position 2,626,512 of record NZ_CP015285.1, on the reverse strand, counting down.
GCCAATGCCGTCCTGCAGACCCAGCCGCGCAACGAGACGCCAAAGCCCCTGCCGGAGGAGGCGACCTCGGCCCTGCGGCTGGCGCTGAAGGCGGAACCGGAGAACAAGGACGCGCTGTGGCTTCTGGGCCTCGACGCCATGATGTCGGGCCGCAAGGATGAGGCCGCCGCCCATTGGGGCAGGCTGATCGCCCAGTTCAAGCCGACCGACCCGGAATACACCCTGTTGAAGGGGCGTCTGGACGCGTTGAAGACGGGCGGCTGAAGCAATCCGCCTGCACCCGTCCTTTTCTCCCGCCACCTTTTCTTTGGCATTGCCGCGACACACATTGACAGGGGCGCGTCGGCGGGCTTTATCCCTCGATGCAGCCCCTTTTTCTTTTCCGCAGAAGGTTCCGCGCCGATGACCCGCAGACGACTGCCCACGCCCGACGAGCGGCGCTTGTGGCGGATCGCCATGCGCGACGCCGAACCGATGCCGGGCCGGCAGGTCGAGGCGGAGCCGGAACCGGTGGCGACCATGGCCGAACTGGTGGAGGAGCCGGTGGCGACCAGCCTCGCCCCACCGCCGACCGCAAAGCAGTTCCCCTCCCCGGCCCGCCCCTCCCGGACGTCCCATCCGCCGCTGACGCCCGGATCGACGGCCAACATCGACCGCCGCACCGGCGACCGCTTCCGCCGCGGCGAGCTGGAGATCGACGGCCGGATCGACCTGCATGGCATGACCCAGGCGCAGGCGCACACCGCCCTTGCCTCCTTCGTCCACCGCGCCTGGAACGAGGGCCGGCGCTGCATCCTGGTCATCACCGGCAAGGGCAGCTTCGGCGGGCTGGGCGTCCTGCGCCAGGCAACGCCCCGCTGGCTGGCGGATCCGGCCTTGCGCCCGATGGTTCTGGCGATCCAGCCGGCCCGGCCCAAGGATGGTGGCGACGGCGCGCTGTATGTCTTGATCAAACGGCGGCGCAACCGTAAGGACTGAGTCCCAAACAATCAGGGACTTCCCATGACTCCATTCGGCGAACGGGTCCGGTCGCTGCGCGACGCCAAGGGCGTGTCGCTGAAGCAGATGGCGACGGACCTGTCCATCTCGTCCGCCTATCTCTCGGCACTGGAACATGGCAAGCGCGGCCAGCCTTCCCCCCAGCTGGTCCGGCAGATCTGCGCCTATTTCGGCATCATCTGGGACGATGCTGAGGAACTGGAACGGCTGGCGGCTCTGTCCCATCCCCGCGTGACGGTCGACACCGCGGGCTTGAGCGCCAAGGCGACGGAGCTTGCCAATCTTCTGTCGGAACGCATCGGCGACCTGGACGAGGAGCGGATCGACGCGATCCTGGATATTCTGGACACGGTGCCGCCGAAGAAGGCCGGGCGGCGGCGGGCTGGGGTGCGGCGGAGGTGATGGCGTTGTCGGGGTGTCGGTTACCGGATGCCCCCTCCCCGACCCTCCCCCACCTTCGGTGGGAGAGGGGGCAAAACGCTGAACGCCAAACGCGCCCTCAAGCCTTCCCGATCATCCGCCCCAGGTCGCGCCCGGCGAACAGGTGGATATGCAGGTGGGGCACTTCCTGATGCGCGGCCTCACCGCAGTTGGACAGGATGCGGTAGCCGGGGCCGTCGGCACCGACCATGCGTGCGACCTCGCCCACCGCGCGGAACAGGCCGGCGATCTCGGCCTCCGACGCCTTGGCGGTGAAATCGTCCATATCGGTGTAGGCGCCCTTCGGGATCACCAGCACATGGGTTGGCGTCTGCGGGTCGATGTCGTGGAAGGCAAGCGCGTACTCGGTCTCGTGCACCTTCCTGCACGGGATCTCGCCGCGCAGGATGCGGGCGAACACGTTGCTGTCGTCATAGCTCTTGGCCATCGCATGCGTCCTCTTGCTGGGGAATCCCGCTCAAACCTTGCGGGACTTCTTTTCGTCGATGCCGCTGGTGCCCTCGCGCTGGGCGAGCTTGCTCCAGACATCCGCCGGATCCAGCCCGAGATCGGCCCACAGCACCAGCAGGTGATAGAGCAGATCGGCGGATTCCGCGGCCAGCGCCGCCTTGTCGCCGCGCACCGCCTCCAGGATCGCCTCCACCGCCTCCTCGCCCACCTTCTGGGCGATCTTGGCGGTGCCGCGGCTGTAGAGCTTCGCGGTGTAGGAAGTCTCCGGATCCGCGCCCTTGCGGGCCTGGACGGTGGCAAACAGCCGGTCGAGCACCTCGGCGCCCAGAGCCGGCGCCCGTTCGGCAGCCTTCTCCGCCGCCTTTTCAGCCGACTTCTTGTCAGCCATTTGCCGCCTCCAACGTCCGGGCCGGACGCACCGGAATGCCGGCAGCGCTGAGAGCGGCTTTGGCCTGACCGATGGTGTAGGTGCCGAAATGGAAGATCGAGGCGGCGAGCACCGCGGTGGCGTGCCCCTCGCGGATGCCCTCCACCAGATGGTCGAGCGTGCCGACGCCGCCCGACGCGATCACCGGGATGCGGATCGAATCCGCCACGGTACGCGTCAGCTCCAGGTCGAAGCCGCTCTTGGTGCCGTCGCGGTCCATCGAGGTCAGCAGGATTTCGCCCGCGCCCAGCGATTCCATCCGCTTGGCCCATTCCACCGCGTCGATGCCGGTGGCGTTGCGGCCGCCATGGGTGAAGACCTCCCACTTGCCGGGAGCCACCTTCTTGGCGTCGATGGCGACGACGATGCACTGGGCGCCGAATTTCTCGGCACCCTCTCGGACGAACTCCGGACGATGAATCGCCGCGGTGTTGATCGACACCTTGTCGGCGCCGGCCAGCAGCAGCTTGCGGATGTCGTCCACCGTGCGCACGCCGCCGCCGACGGTCAGCGGCATGAAGACCTGCTCCGCCGTCCGCCGCACCACGTCGAAGATGGTGTCGCGGTTCTCGTGGCTGGCGGTGATGTCGAGGAAGGTCAGCTCGTCCGCGCCTTCACGGTCGTAGACGCGGGCCTGTTCCACCGGGTCGCCGGCATCGACCAGATCGACGAAATTGACCCCCTTCACCACCCGGCCGTCCTTGACGTCCAGGCAGGGGATGACACGCATCTTCAGCATCAGTCGGCGTCCTCGACGGCGGTGGCGGAGAGCAGGGCCAGCGCCTCCTTGGGGTCGATCCGGCCGTCATAGAGCGCACGGCCGCAGATCACGCCCTCGATCCCGGTGTCCTCCTCCAGCTTCAACGCCTTCAGGTCGTCGATTGAAGAGACGCCGCCCGACGCGATGACCGGGGTGGTCAGGTGGAAGGCGAGGTCGGAGGTGGACTCGACATTCACGCCGCCCATGGCACCGTCGCGGTTGATGTCGGTGTAGATGATGGCGGCGACGCCGCAATCCTCGAACTTCAGCGCCAGATCCAGCGCCTTGATGTCGGAGGTCTCGGCCCAGCCCGCCACGGCGACATAGCCCTCGCGCGCGTCGATACCCACCGCGATCCTGCCCGGAAACTCACGGCAGGCAGCCTTGACCAGATCCGGGTCACGCAGGGCCACCGTGCCCAGGATGACGCGGCTGATGCCCTTTTCCAGCCACATCCCGATGGTGGTCAGGTCGCGGATGCCGCCGCCGAGCTGGACCGGAATGGTGACGGATTTCAGGATGCTTTCGACCGCGGCACCGTTCACCGGCTTGCCTTCGAAGGCGCCGTTGAGGTCGACCAGATGCAGCCATTCGAAGCCCTGGCTCTGGAACAGGCGGGCCTGTTCGCCGGGATCGGTGTTAAAGACCGTGGCCTGGCTCATCTCGCCGCGCAGCAGGCGGACGCAGGCACCGTCCTTGAGGTCGATGGCGGGGTAGATGATCATCGCGGGCGTCGTCCTATGGCTTGCTGGCGGTTATTGGGCGGGCGGCTGGGGGGCAGGCTGAAGGTCTTTGCAGTAGAAATGTCCGGCGAGCGGCTTGCCCTGCACCAGCGCATAGAAGGGATGGGTTCCCCAGCGCCTGAAGCCGAGCGATTCATAGAGCGCGATGGCCGCCTCCTGCGTCACGCGGACGTCCAGATTCAGCACCCGGAACCCGGCGCTGCAGGCTTCGTCCATCACCGCCATGGTCAGCCGGCGGGCGAGGCCGTGGCCGCGCGCCCAGGGAGCGACGAAGCTGGTGGTCAGCTGGGCGGCGTGGGCCTGCGCCTCGTTGTTGCGCGGCGGCTTGACCAGCTGGGCGGATCCGGCCACCACCCCGTCGAGGCGGGCAACGAACAGCACCCGTTCCGGCACCACCAGCACACCCTTCCAGAACCGCTCCATCACGTCGCGTGGCGGCGGCTCGACCCAGCCGAAGCCGCCGCCGGCCCGGATGGCGTCGTCGGCCGCGTCGCAGAGGTCATGCAGGTCGGCGGTTTTCAGCGCATCGACCTTGTCGATGGCGATCTCTGCCATCGCGTCAGACCTTCCAGCGCAGGAAGTTGGCGATCAGCGCCAGACCCGTCGCCTGGCTCTTCTCCGGGTGAAATTGGGTGCCGACCAGATTGTCGCGCCCGACCACCGCGGCGAACGGGCCGCCATAGTCGGCCGACGCGATCAGCGTGGCGGGATCGGCCAGCTTGAACTGGTAGGAATGGACGAAATAGGCATGCGCGCCCTCCGGCAGCCCGGCGAGGACCGGGTGCGGATGGCGGATGTTCAGCTCGTTCCAGCCCATATGCGGGATTTTCAGGGCCGGATCCGCCGGCTCCAGCTTCACCACCTCGCCCCGGATCCAGCCCAGCCCCTCGGTCACGCCATATTCGCGCCCGCGTTCGGCCATCAGCTGCATGCCGACGCAGATGCCCAGGAAGGGCCGGCCGCGGCGGTGCACCACCTCCTCCAGCGCCTCGAGCATGCCGGGAACCTCCGACAGGCCGCGCTTGCAGTCGGCGAAGGCGCCGACGCCGGGCAGGACCACGCGGTCGGCCCGGCGGACGGCATCGGCGTCGGAGGTGACGAGGACGGTGTAGGAGGCCTCGGCTTCGCCGGCCGCGCGCTCGATCGCCTTGGCGGCGGAGCGCAGGTTGCCGGAGCCGTAATCGATCAGCGCGACCGTTTCCATGGACGTGACAAACCTTCCGGTAGGACGGCGGAGGGGGACTTCAGGTCCCCGCCGTCAGAGCGATCCGCCGAGCGTGCCCTTGGTGGAGGGCACCGCATCGCGCTTGCGCGGGTCGATCTCCACCCCGGCGCGCAGCGCGCGGGCAAGCGCCTTGTAGCAGCTTTCCACGATGTGGTGGTTGTTCTCGCCATACAGGTTTTCGACGTGCAGCGTCACGCCGGCGGCCATGGCGAAGGCCTGGAACCACTCCCGGAACAGCTCGGTGTCGAAATCGCCGATCTTGTCGCGGGTGAAATTCACCTTCCAGATCAGATAGGGCCGGTTGGAGAAGTCCAGCGCCACCCGCGTCAGCGTCTCGTCCATCGGGACATAGGAATGGCCGTAGCGCTGGATGCCCTTGCGGTCGCCCAGCGCCTTCGCCACCGCCATGCCGATGGCGATGCCGGTATCCTCGGTCGTGTGGTGATAGTCGATGTGGAGGTCGCCGTCGGCCAGGACCGTCAGGTCCATCAGGCTGTGGCGCGACAGCTGTTCCAGCATATGGTCGAGGAAGCCGACCCCCGTCTTGACGTCATAGACGCCGGTGCCGTCAAGGTTCAGCGCGACCCGGATCCGGGTCTCTGTGGTGTTCCGCTCGATCGAGGCGCGGCGGCCGCCGTTGATGGGGGTCTGGTCCATGGCGATTTTGTAGCAGGAAGCATCCCTGCGCGCCAGCATCCGGCATGATTGATGCGCAGCCCGTCCATTCCGACGATTGTCCTGCAATGGTGTGCAGGGTACAGTTCCATACACTTCCTGCGTGCATATCCGCTTATGACGATCTTTCCGCGCCCGATCGCCGCAGCATTGTTGCTCTTTCTCGGCCTGCTGCCGGCCGGCTGCGGCGGTGGCCCCCCGCCCCCGCAGGCCGGCAGATCCGCCCCCCCGGTTGCTGCCGGAACCACCGCGCCCTTCCGCTTCGGCGAGCTTGCCATCGGATCGATGCGGCGGGGAATGCAGATCGGCCGCTATGTCTGGGGCATCGACTGCGCCCCGCCCTATGACGACGTTTATTGGACCAGCGGCGTCAACATGCGCCGGGGGTCGACCTTCGAGGAGCGGTTTGCCGAGGTGATGACCTCCGCCGGTTTCGACGTGGTCGGACGGCCCGGCGGTCCCGACAGCCCCGACGGCAACCGCAGCCGTGCCCGCTTCACCGTGCAGGGCGACCTGCGCGACGTACAGTTGGAGCTGTGCAACCGCGTCAACTGGCTGACCGGCAGCAGCAAGGGCAGTTCCGGCACCGGCAGCGTCAAGGTGGAATGGACGGTCTACGATGCGCGTGGCGGCGGGCTGGTCCACCGTCTCGTCACCACCGGCGTGACGACCCAGGAGCGCGGCGTGCCCCAGGGCGATACCATGTTGATGGAGGAGGCATTCGCCGCCGCGGTGGAGGCGCTCGCCGCCGACGCAGGCTTCCGCAACCTGCTGTCGGGCGGCACCCTGCCCGCCCCGGCAGCGGCGCCGGCAGCGCCGATGTCCCCGGCAACATCGGCCGGATCCGGGCCCATCCCGCTGGTTCCCGTGGCCGGTGTTCCCGTGCCGGGTCCGGCATCCCCGTCCCCGGCGGTCGGCCGTCTCCTGCTGCGGACCGGATCCGGGTCCGGCAGGGTCGCGGCGGCGCGGGTGGCTGTCGGCGGATCATCGGGCGCTTCCCACGGGTTCGTTATCGGCGAGACCGATGTGGCCGGCGAGGTGCAGGCCGTGCTGCTGGCTGCCCTCCCCGGATCCGATCCCACCGTCAGTGTCAGACCGGCACAGGGGGTGGAGCTGACAGGCTGGGTGATCGGACGCGACACGGCGAGCGGTTTTGCACTGGTGAAGGTGCCGGCGCGGCTGACTGCCCTTCCCGTCCGTACCGGGAGCCTGCACGTCAGCCAGCCGGTGCGGGCGGTCCCCGGCGGGCGAGGCAAGGAAATCGAGGGGATCATCGCCAGCCTGCGATCTGGAGAGAGCCGCGGAGCCACGCTGATCCAGGCGGATCTGGGCTCCGCCGCCCTGTTCACGGCGGTGACGGAGGCCGGCGATCCACTGCTCGATGGCGACGGGATGCTGATCGGCGTAGCAGCCGCTGCCGGTCGACCGGCCGCCACACCGGCCGGGCTGGTCGAGTTCCTGGCAATCGGTCCGCTGCTCGACCGGCTGGGGGCGGATCCGGCCGGGCCAAACGCATCTTCTCCGCCATCCAAACAGGATCGAATGGGCCGCAACACCGCCCGGACGGCGGACCGGAACCGGCTGGACCGCGGCATTCCGTCCGATCCCTGGGCGGAGGAGGGGGAGCTTGACGGTGATGTTCTTGACGGGGACCGCGCTCCTCCCACATAGACCGGATGCCCTGCCGCCGCGGCTCCAGGGACTTGCGCCCTGCAACGGTGCGCCTTTCCGGGGCAGCGGGCGGCTCCCCTTTTCCAGCATGGTTTGCGCATGACCTACCCAGCGTCCAATTCCCATGATCCCATCCAATGGCACGGCACCACCATCCTGTCGGTGCGCAAGAACGGTCAGGTGGTGATCGCCGGCGACGGGCAGGTCTCGGTCGGCCAGACGGTGATGAAGGCCAACGCGCGCAAGGTCCGCTGGCTGGCCGGCGGCACGGTGATGGCCGGCTTCGCCGGCGCCACCGCCGACGCGATGACCCTGTTCGAACGGCTGGAAGGCAAACTGGAGCAGTATCCCGGCCAGCTGACCCGCGCCTGCGTCGAGATGGCCAAGGACTGGCGCACCGACCGCTACCTGCGCCGGCTTGAGGCGATGATGGCGGTGGCCGACAAGAGCGTCAGCCTGGTGCTGACCGGCAACGGCGACGTGCTGGAGCCGGAGGACGGGCTGATCGGCATCGGTTCCGGCGGCTCCTATGCCCTGTCGGCCGCGCGCGCGCTGATCGACATCGACGGGATGGATGCGGAAGCCGTGGCGCGCAAGGCGATGAAGATCGCCGCCGGCATCTGCGTCTACACCAATGAAAACGTCACCCTGGAAAAGCTGTGAGCGCCATGACGATTCAGACCGCTTCCGTATCCGCCGACACCGCCGCCTTCAGCCCGCGCGAGATCGTCTCGGAGCTCGACCGCTACATCGTCGGCCAGAACGAGGCCAAGCGCGCGGTCGCCATCGCGCTGCGCAACCGCTGGCGCCGGCAGCAGCTGCCCGAGGGGTTGCGTGAAGAGGTGTTGCCGAAGAACATCCTGATGATCGGCCCGACCGGCGTCGGCAAGACCGAGATCGCCCGCCGCCTCGCCCGGCTGGCCCAGGCTCCCTTCCTGAAGGTGGAAGCCACCAAGTTCACCGAGGTCGGCTATGTCGGCCGCGACGTCGAGCAGATCGTCCGCGATCTGGTGGAAGCCGCCATCGGCCTGACCCGCGAGCGTCTGCGCAAGGAGGTCGCCGCCAAGGCTGAACTGCGTGCCGAGGAACGCGTGCTCGACGCGCTCTGCGGCGACAGCGCCAGTGCCGACACCCGCGCCAAGTTCCGCAAGATGCTGCGCGAGGGCACGCTGAACGACAAGGAGATCGAAATCCAGGTCGCCGACACCGGGGCGCCGGCCGGCATGCCGACCTTCGACATCCCCGGCGTGCCGGGCGGCCAGATGGGCATGCTGAACCTGAACGACATGTTCGGCAAGATGATGGGCGGCCGCACCAAGACCCGCCGCATGACGGTGGCCGAAAGCCACACCGTGCTGATGGCCGAGGAGTCCGACAAGCTGCTGGACCAGGAAAAGGTGGTGGCGGAGGCGATCCGCGCGGTCGAGCAGAACGGCATCGTCTTCCTCGACGAGATCGACAAGATCTCCGCCCGGTCGGATGCCCGCGGCGCCGATGTCAGCCGCGAGGGCGTCCAGCGCGACCTGCTGCCGCTGATCGAGGGCACCACGGTCTCGACCAAGCATGGGCCGGTGAAGACCGACCATGTCCTGTTCATCGCGTCGGGCGCGTTCCACATCGCCAAGCCGTCGGACCTGCTGCCCGAACTGCAGGGCCGCCTGCCGATCCGCGTCGAGCTGAAGGCGCTGAGCCAGGACGATTTCAAGCGCATCCTGACCGAGCCGGAAGCCAGCCTGATCCGCCAGTACAAGGCGCTGATGAAGACGGAGGAGGTCGATCTGGTCTTCACCGACGACAGCATCGACGAGCTGGCCCGGCTGGCGGCGGAGATCAACAGCTCGGTCGAGAACATCGGCGCGCGGCGACTGCACACCGTTCTGGAACGCCTGCTGGAAGAGATCAGCTTCGCCGCGAGCGACCGCGCCGGCGAGACCATCACCATCGACGCCGCCCTGGTGCGCGAGCGGGTCGGCGGGCTGGCGAAGAACGCGGATCTGTCGAAGTTCATCCTGTGACGCTGCGGGGGCGCACGCGTCGGGCGCCCCGCTTCACGTGAAACATTCCCCTACCCGCCGGCTGCCACCTTCACACTCTTCGGCAGCAGCAGCGCGTAGGTGCCACGGCTCTTCATCACCCCGGCCTTCTGTTCCGCCTCCGCCCCATGGCCCCAGAAGACGTCGCCGCGCACCGGCCCGCGGATGGCGCCGCCGGTGTCCTGGGCAATCAGCAGCCGCTGCAGCCGCTGCCGGCCGTCGAGCGGGTCCTCGGCATCCAGCCAGACCGGCGCGCCGTAGGGCATGAATTTGGAATCCACCGCCAGACTGCGCCCCGGCGTCAGGGCAACGCCCTGGGCACCGTTGGGACCGTCGCCGGTCAGCGGCTGGAAGAAGACATAGGACGGGTTGACGTTCATCACCCCGGCTGCCTGATCGGGATTGGCAAGCAGCCAAGCGCGGATGGTCTGGAGCGACACCTCCTCCCGCTTCAAATGCCCGCGGTCGATCAGCTCCTTGCCGATCGCAACGTATTTGTGGCCGTTCTGTGCGGCGTAGCCGACCCGCATCTCGCCGCCTTCCGCCAGCCGGATCCGCCCCGATCCCTGGATCTGCAGGAAGAAGGCGCCGATCGGGTCCTTCACCCAGACCAGTTCCAACCCCTTGCCCTTGAGCGAGCCGGAAACGATGGCGGCGCGATCCTCGTAGGGCTTCAGCCGGCCGTCGATCACCCGGCCGGCGGTGCGTTCGCCCCGCCAGCGGTCGGAGAAGTCGCCGAGATCGACCATCACCAGATCCGGCGGCCGGCGGTAGAGCGGCACGGGATAGGCCGGATCCGGCCGGCGGCTGCCCTCCAGCTCGGCTTCGTAATAGCCGGTGAACAGCCCTTCCCGCGTGCCGTTGTTGCCGGAGGCATAGGGAATGAAGTTGGCTTCAAAGAACGCGCGGGCGGCATCGTCGCCGGGCGGCAGATCCGCCAGTTGGGCGCAAGGACCCTGCCAGTCGCCGACGGTCCCAGCCACACCGTTCGGCCCGACCGGCCTGTCCGCCGGCAGCGTCCTGAAACGGGCGCAGGAACGGGCGAGCGCCGGGATTGCCTGGGCGACCGCATCGCTCCGCCAACCCGGAAGCTCGGCGAAGCTCAGCGGTGCCAGCGTCAAGGCGTCGGGCGGCGGCTTGGCCTCCTCCCGCTTCGCTTCGTCCTTCGGCGTGCAGGCCGAAAACAGCAACGCCACCGCCCCGAAGAGGGCGATGGCGCTGAATGCGGTACGATGACGGAGGGTCATTACTGAACCGGACGCACCTCGACCAGCGACCAGTTCGGATCGCGCGAGCGGATGTTTCGGGCGAAGGTCCAGATGTCGACGTTCTCCACCAGCTCCTTGGGATCGCCGTCGATCACAGTGCCATTGCGGTCGCGCACGACATTGACCTGATCGGTGACCAGACGGACGGTGACCAGGGCGGTGCGGCCGGCATCCAGCTTGGCCTCCACCACCTCGGCCTCGCGCACGAACTCGATGCGGGCCTCGTGCTGCTCGCCGGCGGCCTGACGGTCGCGGATGACGCGGGCAAAGCTCTCATAGACGTCGTCGGCCAGCAGCGGGCGCAAGGTCGCGGTGTCGCCGCGGGCGAAGGCATCGACGATCATGGCGAAAGCGGCCTTGGAGCCTTCCAGAAAATGCTTCTCGTCGAAGGTCGGGTCGGCAGCCCGGAGCTGGTCGATGGAAGCGGCCAGCGACAACGGCTCGTCCGGGGAGACTGCGACATCGGGACGCGGCCGGTTGCGTTCCGGCAGGGGCACGACATTGTCGGGCTTTGCGGTGTTCGGGGCGGGGGTGAACGGGTTGGGGCGCTGACGCTCCTCCCCCGTCCGGCGGCCCAGGACGCTGCGCAGCCGATAGACGAGGAAGGCCGCGATCATCGCGAAGATCACGATCTCGATGAACACGAACCCGTCTCCCATCATCTGTTCCTTCCAACGACTTGAGCGATTTGACCTGCGGAAGCGGCCTTGATATTGCGGATCCGGTGGACGGTTCCGGCGGTGGCCGCGGCGTCACCGCCTGCTCCCCCCTGGACCTTGCGGATGGGCGGCATTACGTGTTGCCTGCCCGTTACAAACCGCCATCCCGGATGGAGCCGCCGGCCTTTCGACCGGACGACCTATCCAAACCTAGATAGGGGCAGCGAGCCCGAAGAGCAAGGACACCATGAATCCCCTGCTGTTGATCCTTCTTCTGCCGATCCTGGAGATCGTCGGATTCATCCAGGTCGGCGACTGGATCGGCGCCGGGCCGACCATCGGGCTGCTCGCCCTGTCGGCGGTGGTGGGCGTGCTGCTGGTCCGCCACCGCGGCCTGTCGTCGCTGACCCGTGCGCAGGCCGCGGCGGCCCGCGGAGAGGCGCCGATCGGCACGGTACTCGACGGCTTCTGTGCCGTGCTGGCCGGCATTCTGCTGATCATCCCCGGCTTCCTCACAGACATGCTGGGACTGGCCCTGCTGATCGGTCCGCTGCGCCGGGGCATCGGCCGCTGGCTGCTCGGCCGGATCGGGGCCGGCATGCCGGTCTTCACCACCATGGGCGGAACCGACGCCGGCGGTAGCTCCGGCTTCGGTGGCGGCTTCGGAAGAGAGGGCTTCGGCGAGCCGGGATTCGGAGCCAGCGATTCCCGCCGTGCCGACGATCCCTTCCGCCCCGCGCCCGGCGTGATCGACGTGGATTACCGCGACGTCACGCCCGGAGACGGGAATGGCGATGGAAAGGCGGAAGGCGACGCGCCACGGCTGACCGATTCCCAATGGGGGAAGCATCGCCCGGATGAGCGGCGCTGAGCCGCCGGATCGCCGGTGGTTTCCGTTGGCAGGACGGCCGATCCGTGATAGCCAGCCCACTGGGCGAAGGCACAACCGTCGCGAACCAAACCCTGTCACCCCACATCCGGGTCGGCCAGCCGCCCCTGCCCTGCCCCAAACCGGGAGAAGGGCCGGGAGGAAGGCCGGCGATTAGGAGTCCGTTATGTCCGATCAGATGAGCAACGGCGCCGAGCAGCAGCAGGCGTCCTCGCTGCCGATGCATGTCCTCGCGCAGTATGTGAAGGACCTGTCGTTCGAGAACCCCAACGCCCCGCAGAGCCTGCTGCCCAACCAGCCGCAGCCGCAGGTGAATATCGGCGTCGACGTCCAGGGTCAGAAGGTTGGCGAGGACATCTACGAGCTGACTCTGAACCTGCGCTGCGAAGCCCGCCAGGGCGAGGCCGTGGCCTTCCTGGTCGAGCTGTCCTATGGCGCCCTGTTCCAGTTCCCCGGCCTGCCGGAAGAGCATCACCGCCCGGTCCTGATGATCGAAGGCGCCCGGATGATCTTCCCGTTCGCCCGCGCCATCGTGTCCAGCGCGACCCGCGAAGGCGGCTTCCCGCCGCTGATGATCAACCCGATCGACTTCGCCGAGCTGTATCACCGCCAGTCGGCCCAGCAAGCCGAACAGCCGCAGCAGCCGCCGTTCTGATCAGGGTTTCCGATCCCAGGCGGATCGGACAGAGCCGAAAAGAGAAAGGGCGGGTGGCCGAAAGGCCCCCGCCCTTTTTTGTGCGCTGTCCGAACCGCTTGTCACTTCTCTCAGCCGTCATTCCCGCGAAGGCGGGAATCCAGGGCTTTCCGAAGCAGCATCTCCGGAAAACCTGGATCCCCGCCTTCGCGGGGATGACGCTTCCTGAAAGTCCAGGCCAAAGACCGGCGGATCCGGCCCCGGATCCGGCGCGGCCTTACTGGTTCATGCTTTCGAAGAACTCGTTGTTCGACTTGGTGTGCTTCAGCTTGTCGACCAGGAAGTCGACCGCATCGGTCACGCCCATCGGCATCAGGATGCGGCGCAGGATCCACATCTTCGACATGGTGCCCTTGTCGACCAGCAGCTCCTCCTTGCGGGTGCCCGACTTGGAGATGTCGATGGCCGGGAAGGTGCGCTTGTCGGAGAGCTTGCGGTCCAGCACGATTTCCGAGTTGCCGGTGCCCTTGAACTCTTCGAAGATCACCTCGTCCATGCGGCTGCCGGTGTCGATCAGCGCGGTGGCGATGATGGTCAGCGACCCGCCCTCCTCCACGTTGCGGGCGGCGCCGAAGAAGCGCTTAGGCCGCTGCAGGGCGTTTGCGTCGACACCGCCGGTCAGCACCTTGCCGGAGCTCGGCACCACCGTGTTGTAGGCGCGGGCCAGACGGGTGATGCTGTCCAGCAGGATCACCACGTCGCGCTTGTGCTCGACCAGCCGCTTGGCCTTCTCGATCACCATTTCGGCGACCTGGACGTGGCGGGTGGCCGGTTCGTCGAAGGTGGAACTGATGACCTCGCCGCGGACCGAGCGCGCCATGTCCGTCACTTCTTCCGGACGCTCGTCGATCAGCAGGACGATCAGATAGGCTTCGGGGTGGTTGGTGGCGACCGAATGGGCGATGTTCTGCAGCATCACCGTCTTGCCGGTGCGCGGCGGTGCCACGATCAGCCCGCGCTGTCCCTTGCCGAGCGGCGCCACCAGGTCGACGATGCGGCCGGTGAGGTTCTTCTTCGTGGGGTCTTCAACCTCCATCCGGATGCGTTCCTCCGGATAGAGCGGCGTCAGGTTGTCGAAGTTGATGCGGTGACGGACCTTGTCGGGCGCATCGAAATTGATGGTGTTGACCTTCAGCAGGGCGAAGTAGCGCTCACCATCCTTGGGCGAGCGGATCTGCCCTTCCACCGTGTCGCCGGTGCGCAGGCCGAAACGGCGCACCTGGCTGGGGCTGACGTAGATGTCGTCGGGACCCGGCAGATAGTTGGCTTCCGGCGAGCGCAGGAAACCGAACCCGTCCTGCAGCACCTCCAAAACGCCGTCGCCGAAGATCGGAATGTCGTTCTCGGCCAGCTGCTTCAGGATCGCGAACATCATGTCCTGCTTGCGCAGCGTGCTCGCGTTCTCGATCTGCAGCTCCTCCGCGAACGCCAGCAGTTCGGCGGGGCTTTTGCACTTCAGCTCTTGGAGATGCATCGGATTGCCTGTGAAATCGTCATGCGGGGGAGTGGCCTTTGGGGTAGGGGAAGTGCCTGGAATCCCGGCCGACGGCGGTTGGGGGCGGCGGGAGCCGCAACGCGGTCGCGTCGGGTGGGCAGCGGGTGGCGCTTGGACGATCACGCGCCAGGGCGTCCGGAAAATGGTCGCACGGGAGCGGGTCGCCAGCCACCAGGCCCGGCTCAAGAACAGAGCGTCGGATCGGCAGATGTGGGCGTGGGAGGCCGCGGGGCGAAAACCCCGTGGTCCTGACATGGTTATCGGATCGGCGGGCGCAAGTCAAACGAAAGCGAAACCCGCGTCGGTCGCGGATTCCGCTTTTTCCGGGGTGTGGAAGACAGCTCGTTCACGGGCAGCCGGTCAGAAGGGCTTCACGATCACGAAGATCACGATGCCGATCATCAGCAGAGTCGGCACCTCGTTGGCGATGCGGTAGAAGCGCTGCGGCCGCGTGTTGCGGTCCTCGGCGAACTCCCGGCGCCACTTGGCCATCATCATGTGGCTGGCAGTCAGCAGAAGGACGAACAGCAGCTTGGCATGCAGCCATCCCTGCTTCATCCATTCCGGCGTCAGCACGATCATGGCGATGCCGAACACGTACGCCGCGATCATCGCCGGGTTCATGATGGCGCGCAGCAGGCGGCGTTCCATCACCTTGAATCGTTCCGACATGTCGGATCCGGCCGGCACCTCGCAGTGATAGACGAACAGGCGCGGCAGGTACAGCAGTCCCGCCATCCAGGCGATGATGCTGATGACGTGCAGCGCTTTGATCCATTCGTACAGCACCGGGTGTGTCCCCTCTCTGGTTGCGGTTCAGCGCCGCGCCTGCGGGCAGCCGGGGAAGTTGGGTGGGCAGATCCGGTCCCCGTTGTGGGCGCAGACCGCCGCCTTGCCCGCGACCGTCTGCCGCACCAGCCGGGCCAGCCCGTCGATGAAGCCGGGATGCACCCCCACCGTCGGGACTCGGGTGAAGTGCGGCACCCCCGCCTCCTTGGCCAAATGCCGGTATTCGATCTCGATTTCCACCAGCGTTTCGGAATGCTCCGAGACGAACGCCATCGGAACCACCAGGATCGGCACTCCGTCCTGCCCGGCCCGGCGGATCTCGGCGTCGGTGCTGGGGCCGATCCACTCCATCGGGCCGACGCGGCTCTGATAGCAGTTCACCCAATCCAGATGCTCGATTCCCAGCGCCGCGGCGATGGATTCGGCGGTCCGCTCGCACTGCCACTGATAGGGGTCGCCGCCGGCCACCACCTTCTTCGGCAGCCCGTGGGCGGAGAACAGGACGCGCGGCGTGCCATGGGCCTTGGCGGCCTCGTACAGCGGGCGGATCAGGTCCGCCGACGCGTCGATGAAGCCGGCCTGGGTCGGGTAGCAGCACAGCAGCCTGGTCGGCGCCGTCAGCCCGACGGTCTTCGCCGTCTCGTGCCAGACCTTTGCGCTGGAGGCCGTGGTGGTGGTGGAGAATTGCGGATAGAGCGGCAGAAGCACCACCAGATCCGGGTCATAGGCTTTCACCCGTGCCGCCGTCTCGGCACTCATCGGATGCCAGTAGCGCATGGCGATGAAGACCTTGGTCTCCGCCCCGTCAGCCGCCGGCTCCGCCCCCGGATCTGCCCCGAGCGCCGCCTCCAGCGCCGCGGCCTGGGCCTCCGTGTTCTCCAGCAGCGGCGACTTGCCGCCGAGCTGGGCGTAGATCTCCGTCGCCGGCTTCGCCCGCCGCCCGCTGATCAGGCTGGCAATCAGGAAACGGAAGGGGTTCGGCAGCCGGATGATGGCCGGATCCGCGAACAGGTTGAACAGAAAGGGCCGCACCGCCTCCGGCGCGTCGGGGCCGCCAAGGTTGAACAGCACGACGGCCACGCGGCGCGGCCGGCTGCCGGAAAGGGATTGCGAGGCGGAGGTCTTGGGAGAGGGCTGGCTCATGGTGACCGCTAAACTGGAGCGTCGCCGTCCCTCTGTCCAGACCCCTGCCGTCGCTTTTTCAACCCTTTGGCATCTGATATCGCAAGAGTCGTCAGCCGCGGTCCGGCCACTCCCGCAGGATCCGGGTCAGCGCCGCCACATGATCGGGCGGAGTGGACTGGATCACGCCATGGCCCAGGTTGAACACGAAGGGGCGGTCGGCCAACGCCTCGAGGATGTCGCGGGTCGCCGTCTCCAACGCCTTGCCACCCGTGGCCAGCATGATCGGATCGAGGTTTCCCTGCACAGGCAGGCGGGGCTGCAGTGTACGGGCGGCCCAGACCGGCGAGACGGTGGTGTCGAGCCCGACGGCATCGATGCCGGCGTCGGCGACGTAATCCTCATAGGCGTGACCGGCCCCGCGCGGAAAGCCGATGATCGGCGTGTTCGGGTGCTTGGCCTTCACCAGTGCGACAATCCGCCGCGTCGGCTCGATCACCCAACGGCGGAACTCGCCGACGGGCAGGACGCCGGCCCAGCTGTCAAACAGCTGCACCGTCTCCGCCCCCGCCTCGATCTGGCGGCAGAGATAGTCCGCGGTCACCTCCACGATCAGGTCGATCAGCTGGCCGAATCCCACCGGGTCGCCATAGGCCCAGCGCTTGACGTGCGCATACTCCTTCGACCCCGCCCCTTCGACCATGTAGCAGGCGATGGTCCAGGGAGCCCCGGCAAAGCCGATCAGCGTCGTGCCCTCGGGGATCGCGGTGGAGAGGCGGCGCACCGTCTCATAGACCGGCGCCAGCGTCTCGTGGAAGCGGTCGCGCGACAGGCGCTTCAGGTCCTCGACATTGCGGACCGGATCCAGCTTCGGCCCCTCCCCTTCCAAATAGGCGAGCGGCTGGCCCAAGGCGTGCGGCACGACAAGGATATCGGAGAACAGAATCGCCGCGTCCATGCCGTAGCGGCGCAGCGGCTGCAGAGTGACCTCGACCGCGAAGTCGGGATTGTAGCACAGGTCCAGGAAGCTTCCCGCCTTCGCCCGCAATTCCCGGTACTCCGGCAGATAGCGCCCGGCCTGACGCATCAGCCAGAAGGGCGGACGAGACCGCACCTCCCCCGCCAGAGCGGCGAGCATCGGCTTCAGCGCGGACTTCGGATTCTGGACGGCAGAGCTGGAATCGGACAAGGCGGTGCGTTCCCCTGAATGCTGATCTGGATTCCGCGATTCCAACACGGAATCGGGCCAGGAATCTCGGACGGGTTTATCCCTTCTTCTTCACTATATTTTTTAAAGGGAGAAAGGAAGAGGATGAGGTGGATGGCTGTGGATAACGGTGATCCCCGAGGCACCGAAATCTATCCACAGATCCGGGCGCTTGTGCGGACATGTGCGCGGATCTGTGGACGATTCGGAGCACTACCCCGGGAAACGGCGGAAATGCTATAGCTGGACGAACGGGAGTCCCGTGGATAACAGCGCGGGCGGGGCCGGATCTTCCCAGCTTCCGAAGCGGTCGGCGGAGTTGTCCTCCCCTTGGCCGTATCGGGGAGGAGGAGTCCCCCGGTCGGGATGAAACGCAGGCGGATCCGGTTGTCCACAGATCTGGGCCGGGTTCTCCACAGAATGTTGGGGACGGATGAAAGAGTTCCACCTACATCTCGTGTCCGATGCGACGGGCGAGACCATCAACAGCGTGGCGCGCGCCTGCGTCATCCAGTTCGACGACGTTAGGCCGATCGAGCATTTCTGGAATCTGGTGCGGACCGACCGCCAGCTCGACCTTGTTCTGGAGGGGATCCGGGACAATCACGGGCTGGTGATGTTCACGCTGGTCGACGAGACTCTGCGCCGCCGTCTGCAGGATTTCTGCCGTGAGATGCAGGTGCCCTGCATCCCCGTGCTCGATCCGCTGATCAACGCGCTCGCCGCTTTCCTGGGCGTGGAATCGCAGCGCCAGCCCGGCCGCCAGCATGTCCTGGACGCCGAGTATTTCAGCCGCATCGATGCCGTCGATTTCGCCCTGTCCCATGACGATGGACAATCGAACTGGGACCTGCACGAGGCCGACGTTGTGCTGATCGGCGTGTCGCGCAGTTCCAAGACACCGACCTGCATCTATCTGGCCAACCGAGGCATCAAGGCGGCCAACATCCCGCTGGTGCCCGGCAGCCCGCTGCCGGCCGAGGTCGACCTCTTGACCCGGCCACTGATCGTCGGATTGACCAAGGACCCGGACCGGCTGGTGCAGATCCGGCGCAACCGGCTTAAGCTGCTCAATCAGGGCGAGGGGTCCAGCTATGCCGATCCCGAAGTGGTGCGCTCCGAGGTGCAGGAGGCGCGGCGCCTGTTCAGCCGGCGCGGCTGGCCGGTGATCGACGTCTCCCGCCGGTCCATCGAGGAGACGGCTGCCGAGATCATGATGCTGCTGGCCCGGCGCCAGAGCGCCAGTTTCAGCCCGGAAGGGAAGAAGACGTGAGCGCGCCCGTGCTGGTGCTGGCATCCGGCTCGCGCACGCGGGCGGCGATGCTGGAGCAGGCCGGGGTCGGCGCCATCCTCGACAAGCCGCTGGTCGACGAGGACGAAGTGAAGGCCGCCGGCCGGGCGGAGGGCGTACCGGCCGAAGCGGTCGCCGAGGCCCTGGCCGAGTTGAAGGCCCAGCGCATCACCCGCCGCCATCCTGGCGCGCTGGTGGTCGGCGCCGACCAGATGCTGGAATGCGAGGGGCGCTGGTTCGACAAGCCGGCCGACCGCGCCGCGGCGCGCGCCCAGCTGCTCGACCTGCGTGGTAAGACCCACCGCTTGGTCAGCTGCGCCGTGGTGGTGCGGGACGGCGAGCGGATGTGGCACAAGGTCGACAGCGCCCGCCTGACCATGCGCAATTTCTCCGAATCCTTCCTCGACGACTATCTCGACCGCGTCGGCGACGACGTGCTGCACTCGGTCGGCGCCTATCAGCTGGAAGGGCTGGGAGCGCAACTGTTCCAGCGGGTCGAAGGCGATTTCTTCACCATCCTCGGGCTGCCGCTGCTGCCGCTGCTCGGGTTTCTGCGCGTGCATGGGGTTGGCAGGGAATGACGGCGGTTCCTTCAAACAGCGGTGGATCTATCAGCGGCAAGGCCAAGATCGCCGGTGTGATGGGCTGGCCGATCAGCCATTCGCGCTCCCCCCGTCTGCACGGTTTCTGGCTGCGGCAGTACGGGATCGACGGGGCCTATGTGCCGCTGGCGGTGGCGCCGGAACGGGCCGAGCAGGCCATCCGCGCCCTGCCGGCTCTGGGCTTTCGCGGCTGCAACGTCACCGTCCCGCTGAAGGAGATCGCCTATCGTAGCGTCGACCGGCTGGACGAGACCGCCCGTCGGATGGGTGCGGTCAACACCATCGTGGTGGGCGACGACGGCGCGCTGGAAGGCGGCAACACCGACGGCTTCGGCTTCATCGAGAATTTGCGCTCCGAACAGGTGGAATGGACGGCTGAGAGCGGTCCGGCCGTGGTGATCGGAGCGGGCGGCGCTGCCCGTGCGGTGGTGGTCGCCCTGCTCGATGCCGGTGCGCCCGAGGTCCGGCTGGTCAACCGCACCCGCGTCCGCGCCGAGGAACTGGCGGCGGATCTGGCCGCGGTCGGGCTTTCCGGTGGCATGACGGTGGTGGATTGGGTTTCACGTGAAACGGTCCTCGAGGGGGCTGCGCTGCTGGTCAACACCACCACCCAGGGCATGGCGGGCCAGCCGGCGCTGGACCTGCCTTTGCGCGCCCTGCCCGTTTCGGCGGTCGTCAACGACATCGTCTATGTGCCGTTGGAAACCCCGCTGCTGGCCGAGGCCAGGGCGCGCGGCAATCCGGTGGCCGGCGGCATCGGCATGCTGCTGCACCAGGCGCGCCCCGGCTTCAAGGCCTGGTTCGGCGTCGAACCGCAGGTGACGCCGGAACTGACCCGTTTCGTCCTGGAAGGCTGAGGTTCGGCCATGATCGTGCTGGGCCTGACCGGCTCCATCGGCATGGGCAAGAGCACCGCCGCCCGCATGCTGCAGGCGATGGGTGCCCCGGTCTGCGATTCCGACGCGGTGGTGCATGGGCTGCTCGGTCGCGGCGGCCGGGCGGTGCCGGTCATCGACGCCGCCTTTCCCGGCGTGGTGATCGACGGAGTGGCCAATCGGACGGCGCTGGGGGCGGCAGTGTTCCGCGATCCGCATGCGCTGAAGCGGCTGGAAGCCATCCTGCACCCGATGGTGCAGGCTGCGCAGCGCGACTTCCTCGCCCGTGCCGCCCGCCGCGGTGCGAAGATCGCCGTGTTGGACATTCCGCTGCTGTTCGAAACCCATGGCGAGCGGCGGGTCGATGCAACCATCGTCGTCTCCGCACCCTTCGCCGTCCAGCGCGCCCGCGTGCTGGCGCGGCCCGGCATGACGGCGGAGAAGTTCGCCGGTATCCTCGCCCGCCAGATGCCGGATGCCGAGAAACGACGGCGCGCCGATCATGTCGTGCCGACCGGAGCCGGTCGGCTGGTGACGCGGCGGGCACTTCAGGGCATTGTGCGGGACGTGGTGCGGCGGCCGGGCAGGCATTGGCCGCCGCGCGGCTATCAACCAGGGCAGATCCATCATGCGTGAAATCGTTCTCGACACCGAAACCACGGGCTTCAAGCCGGAGGAGGGTCACCGGCTGGTCGAGATCGGCTGCATCGAGCTGGTCAACCACCTTGCCACCGGCGAACGCTTTCACGTCTATCTGAACCCCGAACGCGACATGCCGCCGGAGGCCTTTGCCGTCCACGGGCTGAGCACGGAGTTCCTGGCCGACAAGCCGCTTTTCAACGACGTGGCCGCCGACTTCGTCGCCTTCATCGGCGACTCACCCCTGGTGATCCACAACGCCGCCTTCGATATGCACTTCCTGAATTGGGAGCTGAAGATCGCCGGCTACCCGGTGATGCCGAAGGACCGCGCGATCGACACGCTGCTGATGGCCCGGCAGAAGTTCCCCGGCTCGCCCGCCACGCTGGATGCGCTGTGCAAGCGCTTCGGCGTCGACAACTCCAACCGTACCCTGCACGGCGCGCTGCTCGACGCCCAGCTGCTGGCCGAGGTCTATCTGGAGCTGCTGGGTGGCCGGCAGACCGGCCTGTCCTTCGCCGGCGGCCCGGTATCGAAGGGCGGATCCGCTGGACCGGTCCGCATCGACCGCCCCTTCCGCGAGGCTCGCGTCTTCGCAGTCAGCGAGGAGGAGGCAGCAGCCCATGCGGAGATGTTGAAGAAGATGAAGAACCCGCTCTGGGCCGTGGAGTAATACCAGCGGTCATTGATGATGACCGCTGGTATCCGCGCCGACTGGCGCGGCGGCGGCCCATGCCGCCGAAGCTCTTGATCCTGACAGGTCAGGATCAAGGGCCGCTGGTATAAGGGCACCGATCGATGGGGCGGATCCGCCTCTCCGCCCCAATGCAAAATCTTACGGCACCAGCACCGTCGACCCGGTCGTCGCCCGCGATTCCAGCGCCCGATGCGCCTCCGCGGTGTCCTTCAGCGCAAAGCGCTGGTTGACCGTAAAGGTGACGCCGCCATTCTTCACCGCGTCGAACAGATCCGCGGCCGATGCCATCAGGTCTTCCCGCTTGGCGGTGTAGGTCGCCAGCGTCGGCCGGGTCACATACAGCGACCCCTTCGCCGCCAGCACCCCCAGATCCAGCGGCGCCGGCGCACCGGACGCCGCACCGAACAGCACCATCAGACCGCGCGGACGCAGACAGTCCAGCCCGTCCAGGAAGGTCGTCTTGCCGACGCCGTCATAGACGACCGGCACGCCCTGCCCGTCCGTCAGGTCCTTCACCCGGCTGACGAAATTCTCGCGGGTGTAGTCGATGGTGTGGTGGCAGCCGTGGGCCTTGGCCAGTTCGGCCTTCTCCGCCGACCCGACGGTGCCGATCACCGTGGCGCCGAGATGCCGGGCCCAGGAACACAGCAGAAGCCCGACCCCGCCGGCCGCGGCCTGCACCAGGATGGTGTCGCCTGGCTGCACCGCATAGGTGCTGCGCAGCAGATACTGTGCGGTCAGACCCTGCAGCAGTGTGGCGGCGGTCGCCTGTTCGTCGAGCCAGCTCGGCAGCGGCACCAGCCGGTCGGCGGCGATCAGGCGGCTCTCGGCATAGGCGCCGATGGACATGGCGTAGCCGACGCGGTCGCCGACCTTCAGCGTGGTGACATCCGGCCCCAGGGCCTCGACCACACCGGTGCCGGCCATGCCGATCACCGCCGGCAGATCCGGCAGCTTGTAGGCGCCGGAGCGGTGATAGGTGTCGATGTAGTTCAGCCCGACCGCGGTCTGGCGGATGCGCACCTGTCCGGGGCCGGGCTCTCCCACCTCGATCTCGTCCCAGCGCAGAACCTCCGGCCCGCCGTGCTCGTGGATGCGGATCGCATGAACCATGGTGGTTTGGTTTCCCTTATCGTTGATCGTTGGATGTCGCGTTGACCTCACAGCAGCGCGAACTGTTCCGCCGCTGCGCCATTGCCCTGCCCCCTGCTGGATGCCCCCAGGCCGGCATGCCGGCGTTCGAGACCCAGAAGCCACGCCTTGGTGTCCAGCCCGCCATGGCCGGAATAGCCGCCCGGTGCTCCGCCGCTGGCCAGCACCCGGTGACAGGGAATGATGATAGGGATTGGGTTGGCGCCGCAGGCGCCGCCGACCGCACGGGGGGCGCTGCCCAGCAGCTTCGCCATCCCGCCATAAGTCGCAGTGCCGCCATAGGGGATCGCCAGCATCGCCTCCCAGACGCTTTGCCGGAACGGGGTGCCGGCCGGCTTCAGCGGCAGGTCGAAATGCTGAAGCCGCCCCGTGAAATAGGCGTCCAGCTGGCGCGCCGTCTCGGCAAGCACAGTGTCCGCATCGTCCTGTTCGAAGCGGCCCCACCCGACCCCGGTCAGTGCGGATCCGTCACCGGTCAGCATCAGGGGGCCGAGCGGGCTGTGGATGGAAAGACGCGCCATGGTTTCCTCCCAGGGAAGGCAGCATTTCCCAAAACTAGTTTGTCGTCGCCAGAAGAGTGGCCAGATCCGCCGGGTCCGTCACCGGCGCCGAACAGGTCATGCCACGGCAGACATAGGCCGTGGCCGTCCCGTCGAGCATCCCTTTCCCCTGCGCCGGGTGGGTGGCGGGCAGATCCGCTCCCGGTGCCAGTATGGTCAGGATACGGTTCGGCAGAGAGCGGTCCAGCACAGTCCGGCGCAACGCCTGTGTCTCCGCCGCCGTGGGCGGGCCGACGATGACGATCTGCAACGGCGCCGTCATCAGCTCCACCGCGTTCAGGAAAGTCGGCAGCGGGAAGAAGTTGCGGGTCAGCTCACCCGAGAAAGCGGCGGCGAGTGCCTCGGCCCGTTCGCGATAGGCATCCTCGCCGGTGCGCTGGAACAGGGTGGTCAGCACCGCCAGCATGGTGCCGTTGCCGCTGGGCGTGGCGTTGTCGTAGGCGCTCTTGGTTCGGACGATCAGCCCCTCCGCATCGTCGGCGGTGAAGAAATAACCGCCGTTGGCGCCGTCCCAGAAATGGGCGTCGAGCGTCGCCACCCAGGTCCTGGCCTGATCCAGTGCCGCCGGATCCCCGGTCGCCTCGTGCAGCGCCAGAGCGGCGCGGGCCATATGCGCATAGTCGTCGAGCATGCCCGTATGCTTGCCCTGCCCATGCCTCCAGCTGTGGCAGAGCCTTCCGTTCCTATCCATCCGGTCGCGGACGAAGGCGAAGGCGCGGCCGGCGGCATCAAGCCATTCCGGCTCGTCCAGCGCCAGGGCGGCATGGGTCAAGGCCGCGATCATCAGGCCGTTCCAGTCGGCCAGCACCTTGTCGTCCCAGCCCGGCCGCACCCGCTTGGCCCGCGCGCGCAGAAGAACCTCGCGTCCCTTGGCCAGCGTCGCCTCGGTGTCCGCATCCGCCAGGGTCAGGCCGCCCAGCCGGTTGAGAATGGTGACGCCTTCCCAATTGCCCTGAGGCAGCACCTCATAAACGCGCTTGAACGTTGCCAGCCCGTGGGTGCCGAGGACGGGGTCAAGCAGCCGATCGACCTCCTCCTCCTTCCATATATAGAAGAGTCCCTCCTCTCCTTCGCTGTCGGCGTCGAGTGTCGCGGCGAAGCCGCCACCATCGGCGATCATTTCGCGCAGCAGCCAGCCGGCCGTCTCGCGGATGCGCATCTCCAGCAGCGGGTCGCGGGTCTCCTGCCAGACCAGAGTCATCAGGTCGAGCAGCTCCGCATTGTCGTAGAGCATCTTCTCGAAATGCGGCACCAGCCAGCGTTCATCGACCGAATAGCGGGCGAAGCCACCGCCGAGATGGTCATAGATGCCGCCCTGTGCCATGTTGGCAAGCGTGTGGATCACCGCCTCGCGGAACGGCTCGCGCCCGGTGCGCTGCCATGCCCGCCACAGCAGTTCGAACAGCGGCACCTGCGGGAATTTCGGCGCGCTGCCGATGCCGCCATGGATCGGATCGACCTCCCGCAACAGCCGTTGCGCCACCTGGTCCAGCATCGCGGCATCGACAGCGCCGGCCGACCGGTTCTCCCCCATCCCGGCGAGCGCCGATTTCAGCGCGTCGACATTCTTGCCGACCTTGTCCGGCTCCTGCGCAAAGGTGACGGCGATGCCGCGCAGCACGTCGGGGAAACCGGCGCGGCCATAGCGCGGTGCCGGCGGAAAATAGGTGCCGCCCCAGAAGGGTTCGGCCTCCGGCGTCAGGAACATGGTCAGCGGCCAGCCGCCCTGCTGCCCCAGCAGCGCCAGTGCCGACTGGTAGATGGTGTCGAGGTCCGGCCGCTCCTCCCGGTCCACCTTGATGTTGACGAACAGTTCGTTCATCAGCCCGGCGATCTCCGGATTCTCGAAGCTCTCATGGGCCATCACGTGGCACCAGTGGCAGGCGGCATAGCCGACCGACAGCAAAACCGGCTTGTTCTCCGCGCGTGCGCGGGCAAAGGCATCCGGTCCCCAGGGCATCCAATGCACCGGGTTGTCCTTGTGCTGAAGCAGATAGGGGCTCGTCTCCCGGCCCAGCAGGTTTTCGCCCAACGGAGTGGCGGGCATGGCGGTGTCCGATCTGTTGGTGTGTCGATACTCAATAGGTGGCGCCGGGGTGGCGTTGCGCCAGTGCATCCTATCTGTATAGTGGGGCATGAGCCGCCGCGGCGCTCAACCCCAAAATCAACACGGCCAATGCCTGGACCGGTGCCTCTTCCGGCGTCCGGCCCTCGGTTCTGGAGGGGGTCCCATGAAAATCACCGTCGACATCGACTGCACCCCGGACGAGGCCCGGCACTTCCTGGGCTTGCCCGACGTGAAGCCGATGCAGGATGCCATGATGCAGGAGATCCAGGAGCGGATGCGTGCGAACCTCCAGGCCATGGACCCGGAGACCATGTTGAAGACCTGGCTCCCCGCCGGCATCCAGGGCATGGAACAGATGCAGAAGATGTTTTGGTCCCAGATGGCGTCGGCCCTGGGGCAGGAAGGAAGAAAGTGACCGACCAAACTATTGAAGCGCAAAAGCCGTATTTCGAAGCCCACGTCTTTTGCTGCACCAACCGCCGCCCCGATGGGCACAAGCGCGGATCCTGTGCAGCCCACGGCTCGGAGAAGCTGCGCGACTATATGAAGGCCCGCGCCCGTGAACTCGGCTTCGACGGCAAGGTGCGGATCAACTCCGCCGGTTGCCTCGACCGTTGCGAGCTGGGGCCGACGCTGGTGATCTATCCGGAAGGCGTTTGGTACACCTACCACAGCACTGGCGATGTCGACGAAATCCTGCAGACCCATCTGGTTGAAGGCCGTCGCGTCGAACGGCTGATGCTGACGACGGAGCAGCGGGAGTTGCGGCCCGAGCAGCAGGGTTGATCCGACAGCGATGTTCACCACCATCTACGCGCTCGCCACCGCCCCCGGCCGATCCGGCGTGGCGGTGGTTCGTGTTTCGGGTCCGGAGGCCGGATCTGCCCTCGCCTCGTTGACCGGCCGCCCCCTGCCCGAGCCGCGTCGCGCCGTATTGACCAAGCTGCGCGATCCCAAGACCGGCGACGCGCTGGACGATGCGTTGGTCCTGCGCTTCACCGCTCCCGCCAGCTTCACCGGTGAGGATGTGGTGGAGCTGCATCTGCATGGTGGCCGTGCCGTCGTTACCGGCGTGATCGAGGCGCTCGCCACCCTGCCCGGTCTGCGGCTGGCCGAACCCGGTGAGTTCACCCGCCGCGCCTTCGAGAACGGCAAGCTCGACCTGACCGAGGCCGAAGCGGTCGCCGACCTGATCGACGCCGAAACCACCGCCCAACGTCGTCAGGCGTTGCGGCAGATGGAGGGTTCGCTCGGCCGGCTCTATGACGGCTGGCGTGATCGGCTGACCCGCGCGCTCGCCCACATCGAGGCCGACATCGACTTTGCCGAGGATGATCTGCCGGGCGGTGTCGCCGATGCCGTCCGTCCGGTGATCGCGGAGCTGGCTGGCGAAATTGCCGCCCATCTCGATGACGGCGGCCGGGGCGAGCGTCTGCGCGAGGGGCTGCACATCGCCATCGTCGGTGCGCCGAATGCCGGCAAATCGAGCCTGTTGAACGCGCTGGCGCGCCGGGATGCCGCCATCGTTTCCGCCCGCGCAGGCACCACCCGCGACATCATCGAGGTGCATCTCGACCTTGGTGGTTATCCGGTCGTGCTGGCCGATACCGCCGGCCTTCGCGAAGCCGCCGCCGATGAGGTGGAGGAGGAAGGCATCCGCCGCGCCCGCGCCCGCGCCGCCCGCGCCGACGTGAAGGTGGCGGTTTTCGATGCCACCACCCTGCCCGACCTCGATCCGGCGACGCTGGACCTGATCGACCGCGACACGGTCGTGGTTTTCAACAAGACCGACCTCGCAGCCTGCGCCGGGCCGCGCCCGGATCTGTCGCCGATCCTGGTCTCCGCCCAGACCGGGGCGGGGTTGAGGCTGCTCGAAGAAAAACTGTCTGAGTTCAGCGCCGACCGCCTTGCCATCGGAAGCGCGCCCTCCCTGACCCGTGCCCGTCACCGTGCCGCGCTGACCGAATGCCGGGAGTCCCTGTTGCGGGCACTAGACGCGCCGCTTCCCGAACTCGCGGCGGAAGATGTCCGTCTTGCCAGCCGGGCGTTGGGGCGGATCACCGGGCGAGTGGATGTGGAGGATTTGTTGGACGTGATCTTCCGGGACTTCTGCATCGGGAAGTGAGAGGCGGGAAATGAGGGCGTGTTTCACGTGAAACAGGGTTGACTGCGGCACTTGTCCCCGTTCGCCTTCCCGCCTGCCTCTTGGATCCGCAGCGCCATTCCGCTATGGTCCCGCACATGCGAAGCTATGATGTCATCGTTGTCGGCGGCGGTCACGCCGGCTGTGAGGCGGCTGCAGCGGCAGCGCGCATGGGTGCGCGCACGCTCCTGCTGACCCACAAGGTCGAAACCATCGGCGAGATGTCCTGCAACCCGGCCATCGGCGGCTTGGCCAAGGGCCATCTGGTGCGGGAGATCGATGCGCTTGACGGGGTGATGGCAAAAGCCATCGACCGCGGCGGCATCCAGTTCCGCATCCTGAACCGCAGCAAAGGTCCCGCCGTCCGTGGACCGCGGGCCCAGGCCGATCGCAAGCTCTATCGTCAGGCTATGCAGACGCTGCTGGCCGAACAGGAGAACCTGTTCATTGAGGCGGGCGGCGCCGAAGACCTGATCGTCGACGCAGAGCAGCGGATCACCGGCGTCGTCACCGGGGCTGGCGAGTCCATCCGCGCCGGTGCCGTGGTTCTGACCACCGGCACCTTCCTGCGCGGCCTGATCCACATCGGCGAGGAGCGTACTCCTGCCGGCCGCGTCGGTGAAGCGCCGGCCATCGGCCTGTCCGACACGTTGGCCCGTCTCGGCTTTCCGCTCGGCCGGCTGAAGACGGGCACCCCGCCGCGGCTCGACGGGCGCACCATCGATTGGGATGCGCTGGAGAAGCAGCCAGGCGACACACCGCCGCCGCCCTTCTCCTATATGACGGACCGGATCGATACACCGCAGATCGACTGCGCGATCACCTGGACGACGCAAGAAGCCCACGCGCTGATCCGTGCCAACCTGCACCGCGCCCCGATGTATTCCGGCCAGATCACCGGCACCGGCCCGCGCTATTGCCCGTCCATCGAGGACAAGGTCGTCCGCTTCGCGGAGAAGGAGAAGCATCAGATCTTCCTCGAACCGGAAGGGCTGGACGATCCCACCGTCTATCCCAACGGCATCTCGACCTCCCTGCCCCGCGACGTGCAGCTCGGCATCCTCGCCAGCATGCCGGGGCTGGAGAAGGTGGTGATGATCCGCCCCGGCTACGCCATCGAATACGACTATGTCGATCCGCGCGAGCTGAAGCCGACGCTGGAGACCCGTCGGGCGCCGTGCCTGTTCCTGGCCGGCCAGATCAACGGGACCACCGGCTATGAGGAGGCAGCGGCCCAGGGCCTGATGGCCGGCATCAACGCGGCGTTGACGGCAAGCGGCAGCCGGGACGGATTCGTTCTCGACCGCGCCGACGCCTATATAGGCGTGCTGATCGACGACTTGATCGGCCGTGGCACAAACGAACCCTACCGCATGTTCACGTCGCGCGCCGAATACCGTCTGCTGCTGCGCGCCGACAATGCTGACCAACGCCTAACCGACAAGGGCATCGCCATCGGCTGCGTCGGCTCCGAGCGCCGCGATGTCTTTGCCGCCAAGAGCGCGGCCCTGTCCGCCGGCCGCGCCCTGGTCGCGTCGCTGCAGGCAACGCCGGTCGAGCTGTCCCGCCAGGGCGTTGCGGTCAACCAGGATGGCGTGCGCCGCAGTGCCGCCGACCTGCTGCGCTATCCCGACATCGATCTCGCCGCCCTCGCCCGCCTGTGGCCGGAGCTTGGCGGGATCGCGCCCGAGATCGCCGAGCAGCTGGAGATCGACGGCAAATATGCCGGCTATCTCGGCCGGCAGGAGGCCGACATCCGTGCCTTCCGCAAGGACGAGTCCCTCGCCCTGCCCGACGATCTGGATGTCGATGGCATCGGCAGCCTGTCCGCCGAAATCCGGCAGAAGCTGCGCCAGTCGCGTCCGGCGACACTGGGCGCCGCCGCGCGCATTCCCGGCATGACTCCGGCGGCGCTGGTCGCCCTGCTCCGTCATGTGAAACGCCGCGATGCGGCGTCCTCCGGAGTGGCTGCGGAATGAGCGGCTTGGACGCGGCCGCGTTTCAGGAGGCCACCGGTGTTTCACGTGAAACGCTCGACCGCCTGATCGCCTATGAGGCTCTGCTGCGCAAGTGGCAACCGAAGATCAATCTGGTCGGTCCCTCCACCCTGCCGGAGGCCTGGAAACGCCATTTCCTCGATTCCGCCCAGCTTCATCCGCTGCTGCCGGAGGGCACGCGGGTGCTGGTCGATCTCGGCAGCGGTGCCGGCTTTCCCGGTCTGGTGCTCGCCATCCTCGGTGTGCCGCAGGTGCATCTGATCGAAAGCGATGTGCGCAAATGCGCTTTCCTGCGGGAGGTTGCCCGCGTCTGCGAAGCGCCGGTTACCGTTCATACCAAGCGGATCGAGACCGTCACCGGGATCGCGGCGGACGTTGTCACCGCCCGCGCCTTGGCGCCGCTGGCCGACCTGTTCGCCTGGGCCCATCCCTTTATCGGGGCGCGCGGCAAGTGCCTGTTCCTGAAGGGCGCAGCGCTGGACGACGAATTGACCGCTGTAACGCAATATTGGACAATGGAACCTGAGCGATTTGACAGCCGCACCGATTCCAGCGGAACCATCCTGCGTGTGAGCAACCTTGAGCGTGCGTGAAGACCGTGCCTGACACTGTTGTTCCCCCGCCCTCTTCCCGCCAACCGGACTCCCGAGAGGCTGCCATGTCTGCCGTCACCCGTCCCCTTGCCCGCGTGGTTGCGATTGCCAACCAGAAGGGCGGCGTGGGCAAGACCACGACGACGATCAACCTTGCCACCGCGCTCGCCGTCATCGGCAAGCGGGTGCTGGTGATCGATCTCGACCCGCAGGGCAACGCGTCCACTGGCCTCGGCATTCCGCGTTCCGACCGCCGTGTCGGGATCTATGATGTGCTGTTCGATGACGTGTCGCTGGAGGAAGCCGCCACGCCCTCCTCCGTGCCGAATCTGTCGATCATCACCTCGTCGGTCGATCTGTCGGGCGCGGAGATCGAGCTGGTCGGCGCCGAGCGCCGCGAGTTCCGGCTGCGCGAGGCCGTCGCCAACAGCGCGCTGGAATATGACTACGTCCTGATCGACTGCCCGCCGGCGCTGGGCCTGCTGACGCTGAACGCGCTGGTCGCGTCGCATGCTGTGATGGTCCCCCTCCAATGCGAGTTCTACGCGCTGGAAGGTCTCAGCCATCTGGTCCGCACCATCGAGCGGGTGAAGCGCGCCTTCAACCCCAACCTCGACATCCACGGGGTCGTGCTGACCATGTTCGACAAGCGCAACAATCTGTCGGACATGGTGGCGGCGGATGTCCGCGGCTTCTTCGGGGAGAAGGTGTACGACACCGTGATCCCGCGCAACGTCAAGGTGTCGGAGGCGCCGTCCCACGGCAAGCCGGTGCTGATCTACGACATGCGCTGCCCCGGCTCCCAGGCCTACATCCATCTGGCGGGCGAGGTGCTTCGCCGTGAGAAGAGACTGACCGCATGATCGACGACACCAAACAAGGCGGCGCCCGCCGCGCCAGTCTGGGCCGTGGCCTGTCCGCTCTGTTCGGCGAGGCGACCGAGGATTATTCGGCGCTCGACAAGGTGCGGCAGTCCAAGCAGGTGCCGATCGAATTCGTCCATCCCGGCAAGTACCAGCCGCGACGGAAGTTCGACGACGAGGCGATCCAGGGCCTCGTCGAATCGATCCGCGACAAGGGCATTCTCCAGCCGCTGCTGGTCCGCCGCGACGGCGAGGATGCGAACTCTTACGAACTGATCGCCGGCGAGCGCCGCTGGCGCGCGGCGCAGATCGCCGGCCTGCACGAGGTTCCGGTCATCATCCGCGATCTCAGCGACCGCGAGGCGCTGGAAATCGCGCTGATCGAGAACATCCAGCGCCAGGATCTGACCCCTCTGGAAGAGGCGGAAGGCTACCGCCGCCTGATGGAGGAGTTCGAGCACACGCAGGAGGATCTGGCCCGCGCCGTCGGCAAGAGCCGCAGCCATGTCGCCAACATGATGCGTCTGCTGGCCCTGCCGGAGCCGGTCAAGTCGATGGTGCAGGACGGCGCCCTGACCGCCGGCCATGCCCGCGCCCTGCTGACCGCCCCGGATCCGGCCGCCGTCGCCCGTGAGGTGGTGACGCGCGGCCTGAATGTGCGCCAGACCGAAGACCTGATGCGCGGCGACCAGCCCAAGGCGAAGAAGGGCAAGGCCGCCGCTGGCGGTGCCGGATCCGCCCCTGCGATGAAGGATGTCGACCTGATCAATCTGGAGGAGGAAATCTCCGCCCGCATCGGGTTGAAGGTCGCGATCAACCCGCAGGGGCAGCGCGGGACGATCACCATCCACTACCAGACGCTCGACCAGCTGGATGACGTGCTGCACCGTCTGGGCGGAGAGGAGTAGACGGCTTCGGGGGAGCCCGTCACTCCCCTATCCCCGCGCCTTCTCCAGGTCGATGTAGCGGTAGAACAACCCGTTCTCTTCCATCGGTGCGCTCGACCAGACTTCAACCCATTCCGCGCCGATGGGGGGCATCAACGTGTCGCCCTCTATCGCACTCTCGATACGGGTCAGATGCAGGCAATCGGCGATGGCCAGGGTCTCGCGGAACAGCCCGGCGCCGCCGATGACGCACAGTTCAGCGGCGCCGGATTCCTGTGCCCAGGCAATGGCGGTTCCCAACCCGGAGAACCAGCGGGCGCCGTCATGCTCTCCAACAGCGGCCTGACGGCTGATGACGAGGTTGTCGCGGCCGGGAAGCGGACGTAGAGGCAGCGACTCCCAGGTCTTGCGGCCCATCAACACCGGCTTGCCCAGCGTCAGCTGCTTGAACCGGCGCAGGTCGCCCGGAAGATGCCAGGGCAACCGGCCATCACGGCCGATCACGTCGTTCATGGCGGCGGCGACGATCAGGCTGATGAGCATCCCCTGCCCTTTCCCCATTGAAGACAAGCAATCTTACGCCAGAATTGCGCTGAGCACCGCGTTCAGTCGCAGTCGCCCCTCCGATGTCGCAGACAGCCGCTCTGCGTCTCGGGTCAGGAAACCACCATTGATCAGGCGGGTCAGCGCCGCCGCATCGACGAAATCATCCAGCGTCCGCCCGGTTTCCTCCACCAGCCGGGCAAGCCGTACCCCTTCGCGCAGGCGCAGCCCCATCATCAGCAATTCGGTCCCGCGGGCGTTGCGGTCGATGGGATCGGGCGAGGCGGCGCCATGGCCGTCGCGTTCCACCCGCTCCAGCCAGATTTCAGGCGCGCGGTGGGCGCGGGTCGCGAACTTTCCGCCGTCCATGGTCAGCCGGCCATGGGCTCCGGGACCGATGCCGACATAGTCGCCATAGCGCCAATAGGTCAGGTTGTGACGGCTTTCCTCGCCCGGCCGCGCGTGGTTGGAAATCTCGTAGGCCGGCAATCCCGCCGCCGCCAGTTGGCTCTGCGTCGCCTCATAGAGGTCGCCGGCGAGATCGTCGTCGGGCAACACGAGATCGCCGCGGGCATGCAGTGGGTAGAAGGCCGTCCCTTCCTCGATCGTCAATTGGTAGACCGAAAGATGGCCGACGGCGTAATCCAGGGCTCGCGTCAGCTCTGCCTGCCAAGCCGCCACCGTCTGGCCGGGACGCGCATAGATCAAGTCGAAGGAGAAGCGGTCGAAGGTCTTCGCCGCCAGTTCGATGGCGTCGGCCGCCTCAGCCGCATTGTGCTGGCGGCCGAGGAACTTCAAACTGGCGTCGTCCAGCGCCTGGATGCCCAGCGAAACGCGGTTGATCCCTGCGCTGCGGAAGGCGCGGAACTTGTCGGCCTCGACGGAGGTCGGGTTGGCCTCCAGCGTCACCTCCAATCTGTCGGCAACCCGCCAGCGTTGCCCGACACGGTCGATGATGGCGCCGACGGTGGAGGGCTCCATCAGCGAGGGGGTGCCGCCGCCGAAAAAGATGGAGGTGACGGTGCGTCCGGCTGTCAGGTCGGCGTAATGATCCAGCTCGCGCAGCAGCCCGGCCCGCCAGCGGTCGTGGTCGACGCGCTCGCGGACATGGCTGTTGAAATCGCAATAGGGGCACTTCGATTTGCAGAAGGGCCAATGGACGTAGACCGCGAAGCCGGGTCCATCATAACCAGGCTCAAAACCACTCACCGGAAACACCGCTCCACCAGTTGGCGGAAGGCATCGGCGCGGTGGCTCATCTCATGCTTCCTGGCCGGATCCATCTCGCCGAAGGTCAGTTCGTGGGCGTCCGGCAGGAACATCGGGTCATAGCCGAAGCCATGCGGTCCCCGCGGCGGCCACACCAGCGTGCCGTGGCAGCGGCCCTCCACCGTCTCGACATGGCCGTCTGGCCAGGCCAGCGACAGGGCGCAGACGAAGTAGGCGCTGCGGTCGGCCTTGCCGGCAAGACCGTCCTCCACCTTCCGCATCGCCATGGCGAAGTCCTTGGCCGGCCCGGCCCAGCGGGCGGAGTAGATGCCGGGATCGCCATTCAGCGCCGGCACCACCAGCCCGCTGTCGTCGGCGAGCGCGACATGGCCGGCGGCGGCCGCGGCCTTCGCCTTCAGCTCCGCATTGGCGATGAAGGTCGTGCCGGTCTCTTCCGGTTCGGGCAGGCCCAGCTCCCCGGCCGCGGTGAAGGTGGCGACATAGGGGCCGAGCAGGTCGGCGATCTCGCGCACCTTGCCCTTGTTGTGGCTGGCGATGACGAGAGTGTCGCCGGTGAAGCGGCGGGGAGCGGACATGGTCATGAATCTCCGGCTGATACGGCCTTACTTGATGCCGAGAACCTGCTTCTGCAACGCCACCAGCTCGGTCACGCCCTTGCGGGCGAGCGCCAGCAGCTCCATGAACTGCGGCTCGGAGAAGGGGGTCTCCTCGGCGGTGCCCTGGATTTCGACGATGCCGGCCTTGCCGGTCAGGACGAAGTTGGCATCGGCCTGGGCCTTGGAATCCTCGTCATAGTCGAGATCGAGCACGGCGTTGCCCTGGAACAGGCCGCAGGACACGGCGGCGACCTGATCGGTCAGCGGCATGGTCTTCAGCGCGCCGATCTGCATCAGGTGCTGGAAGGCCAGATGCAGGGCGACATAGCTGCCGGTGATGGCGGCGGTGCGGGTGCCGCCGTCGGCCTGGATCACGTCGCAGTCGATCTTGATCTGCTTCTCGCCCATCGCAGACCGGTCGGTGACGGCGCGCAGCGCGCGGCCGATCAGGCGCTGGATTTCCTGGGTGCGGCCGGACTGCTTGCCCTTCGCCGCCTCACGGTCGGTGCGGCTGTGGGTGGAGCGCGGCAGCATGCCGTATTCGGCGGTGACCCAGCCGAGGCCGGTGTTCTTCAGGAAACGCGGCACCGTCTCGTCGACGCTGGCGGTGCACAGCACATGCGTGTTGCCGAAGCGGACCATGCAGGAGCCCTCGGCATAGCGGCTGAAGCCGGGCTCGAGGGAGACGGTGCGCAGTTGGTCGAAGGCGCGGCCGGAGGGGCGCATGGGCATCATTCCGAAGGTCGTTTGCAATCGGGCGGCAAGCTAACGGCTCCGTCCGTTCCCGTCCAGCATGGCGTCCCGCATGCCGGTCCGGCCGACACGCAAGAAGCGCCGGCTTCCGGGCAAAACGGAATTGGATGAGATGACGAACAAGCTGGATATGTCGTCAACCCGCAGGAAAATGCATGATTCGTACAAAATGGCACCGATCGAGGCTTGGCGAGCTGCGCGTTCGGCGTATACCATCGCTGCCCCACCGTCGGCAGCGCACCGCACAAAATGGCATCAACGACGACCGACGGGCTGCACACTCCGTTGAGGAACACGACATCCATGTCCGACACCAAGCGCGTCACCGACGAAGAGGCCCTGCTGCTGCATTCCAGCGGCCGGCCCGGCAAGCTGGAAATCACCCCGACCAAGCCGCTGACCACCCAGCGCGATCTTGCTCTCGCCTATTCGCCCGGCGTGGCGGTTCCCTGCCTGCGCATTGCCGAGGATCCGTCCCTCGCCTACGACTACACGGCCAAGGGCAACATCGTTGCCATCATCTCCAACGGCACGGCGGTGCTCGGCCTGGGCGACCTGGGCGCGCTTGCCGGCAAGCCGGTGATGGAAGGCAAGGCGGTGCTGTTCAAGCGCTTCGCCGACGTCGACGGCATCGACCTTGAGGTCGACACCCGCGACGTGGACGAGTTCGTCAACTGCGTGCGCTTCCTCGGCCCAAGCTTCGGCGGCATCAACCTGGAGGACATCAAGGCGCCCGACTGCTTCATCATCGAGGAGCGGCTGCGCGAGCTGCTGGACATTCCGGTCTTCCATGATGACCAGCACGGCACCGCGATCATCGCCGCCGCCGGCCTGATCAACGCCTGCGACATCACCGGCCGCCGGATCGAAGACGTCAAGATGGTGGTGAACGGTGCCGGCGCGGCGGGCATCGCCTGCGCCGAGCTGTTCTGCACGATGGGTGTTTCACGTGAAAACATCATCCTGTGCGACACCAAGGGCGTGGTCTATCGCGGCCGCACCAACGGCATGAACCAGTGGAAGTCGTCCTTCGCCGTCGACACCGACAAGCGCACGCTGGAAGAGGCGGTCGCTGGCTCCGACGTGTTCGTCGGCCTGTCGGCCAAGGGCGCCATGACGCCGGAGATGGTGAAGTCGATGGCGGCCAGGCCGATCATCTTCGCACTGGCCAACCCCGATCCGGAAATCACCCCGGAAGAAGTCAAGGCGGTGCGTACCGACGCCATCGTGGCGACCGGCCGCTCCGACTACCCGAACCAGGTCAACAATGTCCTGGGCTTCCCCTATCTGTTCCGCGGTGCGCTGGATGTCCGCGCCACCACCATCAACGAGGCGATGAAGGTCGCCGCTGCCAAGGCGCTGGCGGCGCTGGCGCGCGAGGATGTGCCGGACGAGGTCGATGCCGCCTATTCCGGGCGCCGGCTGCGCTATGGTCCGGACTACATCATCCCGGTGCCCTTCGATCCGCGCCTGATCGTCACCGTTCCGGCCGCCGTCGCCCAGGCGGCGATGGAAAGCGGGGTGGCGCGCAAGCCGATCCTCGACCTGAGCAGCTACAAGCATGCCCTGCGCACCCGCCTGGATCCGACGGCCGACAGCCTGGAGCTGATCCTGGAGAAGGTGCGGACCAACCCGCGCCGCGTCGTCTTCGCCGAGGGCGAGGAGGAACGGACGATCCGTGCCGCCATGGCCTTCCGCGCCCACGGCTATGGCACGCCGGTGCTCATCGGCCGCGAGGAGGTGATCAAGGAGCAGCTGGCGGCGATGGGCCAGGGCCATGTCCAGTTCGAGATCCACAACGCCCGCCTGTCGGACGCCAACCGGCGCTATGCCGACCATCTCTATCGCCGCCTGCAGCGCAAGGGCGCCCTGCTGCGCGACTGCCAGCGGATGGTCAACCAGGACCGCAACGTCTTCGCCGCCTGCATGGTGGCGCAGGGCGATGCCCACGCCATGGTGACCGGCCTGACCCGCAGCTTCGGCGTCGCCTATGAGGAAATCCGCCGCGTCATCGATCCCAAGGCGAGCGAGCCGGTGTTCGGCCTGCATCTCTCGATCACCCGCAACCGCACCGTCTTCATCGCCGACACCACCGTCCATGTCCGTCCCGACGGCAAGACGCTGGCCGATATCGCAGTCGGTGCCGCGGCCAAGGCGCGGCAGATGGGGCACGAGCCGCGGATCGCGATGCTGTCCTTCTCCAACTTCGGCCAGACGCCGCACCCGAACACCGATCCGCTGCGGGAAGCCCTGTCGATCCTCGACAGCCGCCGGGTCGATTTCGAGTATGACGGCGAGATGTCGGCCGACGTGGCGCTGGATTACCAGCTGATGAAGCGGGTCTACCCGTTCTGCCGGCTGTCCGGACCGGCCAACGTGCTGATCATGCCCGGCCTGCATTCGGCCAACATCTCGGCCAAGCTGCTGAACAAGATGGCCGGCGGCCAGATGATCGGCCCGCTGCTGATCGGTTTGGACAAGCCGGCGCAGATCGTCAGCATGGGTGCTTCGGTCAACGACATCGTCACCGCCGCGGCCCTGGCGGCGCATGACTCGCTGCCCTGGTGAGTTGAGACGTTCCTTCCAGATATCCCCTCTCCCCCTGGGGAGAGGGGTGGGGTGAGGGGGAACGCATATGCCGGACTGGTTTCGGCTGGGCCCAACCCCTTCTTCCCAACGGGAAAGAAGGCGCTTATTCCGTTACCCAAGTTCCTTGTAGAAATACGTGGTGTTGCAGAAGCCGCCCTCCGGCCACAGGGCATAGTTGGGGATGACGCCGACCTTTACCCAGCCGGCGCGCGTGTAGACGCGTTCGGCATCGGGAGAGGCGGTGTCCAGCACCAGCAGGCACTTGCCGGCGGCGCGGGCGGCATCCTCGGCGGCCTGGATCAGGGCGGCGCCGATGCCACGGCGGCGGGCGCGGCGGTGGACCAGCATCTTGGACAGGTCGGCGCGGTGCGGCTGGTTCGGTGGCTGGCCAATCACCAGTTGGACGGTGCCCAGTATGCCCTCCCCGTCCTCCGCCACCAGCAGGATGCGCTCCCCCTGCTCCACGCCCGCTGCTACCTTTCGCCAGAAGTCATCGGCGGTCCTGCGGTCGAGCGGAGCCATGAAGCTGACGGAGGCACCGCCCGCCACGCAGTCCAGGAGCACGGCGGCCTGAGCCTCGGCGACCGTCAGCACGCGCACGGTCACGGGGGCCGCGCCGCTATCCCCATTCTGTCGGCGGGAGTCCAGGCAGGCATCGTCCATGGCAAGCTCCTTCAGCGTTTAACGGCGTTTAAGGCTGGGCGCCCATCGGTGGTCAGCGCCACGATGTAGCGGGCCGTCCGGTCGGTCGGGTTGTGGAAGCCGGTCGGCCGGTCGAGCCGCATCGCGAGGCAGTCGCCGGTGGACAGCCGGTGCGTTTCCTCCCCCACCGTCAGGTCGATGGTGCCGTCCAGAAGATGGACCTGTTGCTCCACCGTCGCGGCGCGGTTCCCGCTGTCGTAGGACACGCGGACGCCCGGAGGCAGCTCCACCGCCACCAGTTCGATGGGGGACGGGTAGCCCGGTGGCGAGAGGTTACGGCGGCGGTAGCCGGTGGCGGGGTCCGTCCAGGCGACCTGATCGGCGCGGCGGGCGACCGGGCTGGCATCCTCCCGCTCGGCTTCTGCGAACAATGCGGCCAATGTAACGCCAAGACCGGCGGCGAGCCGGTCGAGGACGGAGGCGGTCGGGCTGCTCTCCCCCCTCTCCACCAGCGAGATCATGGAACGGCTCACGCCCGACCGTTCGGCCAGTCCGTCGAGGGTCAAGCCACGGTCCGCCCGCAAGGCGCGCAGGCGTGCGGCGAGCCGGCTGTCGATGTCCGATTTCGATTTATCCATGATCATAGAATTACCATCTATTATATTGGAGTCAAGGAGGGACCCCACGGTTGCGGCCATGAATCTTTTATGACCGCCGCGCGGCATCGGCGACGATGGTGTAGAAGGGCTGATCGTCACGATGTCTGCCTATCCACCCCCTGATCCGGTGCCGTTCCCATGCGCCTGAAGGCGTCGCCGCCCACTCCGCTGCTGACCGCGATCCTGATGATGCTGGTGCCCCTGCTGGGCGTGCTGGCCTGGGTGGTCCATGCCGGGGCGCTGCATGGCGGACTGGCGCTGGTCGCGGCTGTGCTGGCGCTGACGGGTGCGGTGCTGATCCTGCGCATCTACCGGCGCGATGCCGATGCGATGACCGACTATGCCGCCCGGCTGGCCGAGACCGACGAACCCATGGCCCCGGCCGGCACGCCGCCCGCCCTGAAAGCGCTGACCGCGACCATCGGCCGTCTGCACCGGGTCGGACTGCGCCGGGCGGAAAGCGTGCGGATGCAGCTGGACGCGGACGAGGCGGTGATCGACGCCCTGCCCGCCCCGCTGCTGCTGATGGATGCCGAACGGCAGGTGGTGCGCGCCAACCAGACCGCGCGGGAGCTGTTCGGCGACAAGGTGGTGGACCGCGATCTCGCTTCCTCCCTGCGCACGCCGGCGGTGCTGGAGGCCGTGGACTCGGTCCTGCGCGGCGGTGCGTCCCGCATCATCGAATTCACGCTGCCGGTGCCGGTGGAGCGCAGCTTCGAGGCGCAGGTCAAGCCCTTCCAGCGGCTGGTGCCGGAACCCGATCCCTCGCTGCTGGACGGCGAGATCGAGGAGGATCCGGCACCGCGTCCGCCCACCGTCGCCCGCATGGCGATCCTGACCCTGCATGACGTCACCGCGGCGCGCCGCTCGGAGCAGATGCGCGCCGACTTCATCGCCAATGCCAGCCACGAGTTGCGCACGCCGCTGTCCTCGCTGCTGGGTTTCATCGAGACGCTGCGCGGCCCGGCGCGCGACGATCCGGAGGCGCAGGACCGCTTCCTGTCGATCATGCACGATCAGGCCAGCCGCATGACCCGTCTGGTCAACGACCTGCTGTCGCTGTCGCGCATCGAACTTGACGAGCATATGCCGCCGAACGGCCGGGTCGATGTGGTGGAGGAGTTGGAGAACGTCATCGCCGCCCTGGAGTTGAAGGCGGCCCAACGCCGCATCCGCCTGCGGCTGGAGACGCCGGAGAGCCTGCCCTATGTCGTCGGCGACGAGGACCAGCTGACCCAGGTCTTCCAGAATCTGGTCAGCAACGCGATCAAATACACGCGCGAGGACACGGACGTGACCGTCACCGTGGCGCTGGCCGACGGTGCGGCCGTGGGATTCGCCGGGCTGCCCACGCCCGCCGCTGCCGCTGCGAAGGACAAGCGTGTGGTGCGCAGCGGCACGGCGATGGTGTCGGTTTCGGTGCGCGACCGTGGCGACGGCATCGCCCGCACCCATCTGCCCAGGCTGACCGAGCGTTTTTACCGGGTCGATGCCGCGCGGTCCCGCGCCATGGGGGGCACCGGGCTGGGGCTTGCCATCGTCAAGCATATCCTGAACCGCCACCGCGGTCGCCTGACCATCGAAAGCGAAGTGGGGGTCGGCAGCGCCTTCACCGTCTATCTGCCTGCGGTGGGAGAGGCCCAGTCCCCCTCTCCCCACCGGGGAGAGGGTCGGGGTGAGGGGGAAGCACTGCGTGTATTGACCAAAACTCCCGCCGCGCGACCCCCTCACCCTTAACCCTCTCTCCGGGGGGAGAGGGGATTTGGAGGGGGGTGAGACAGCTGGGGTGTTCTGTGACCGTGTCATGAAAGTGTCATAAAAACGCAATCAATTGGTCGCCCTCCGGGTCTATGGTCCGCGCCATTCCGATGGAGCAGTCTCCGTTTCCTCAAGGAGGGGCACCCGTGACCACCCGGACGCCTGTCATCGCCGCGAGCGCCTTTGCCCTGGCCCTGATCTTTGCGGCGACCCCCGCTTCGGCGCAGTCGCGCGACCAGATCCGCGCGGTCGGCTCCTCCACCGTCTTCCCATTCACCACCGCTGTGGCCGAGGCCTTCGGCAAGACCGGCAGGTTCAAGACGCCGGTGATCGAGTCGACCGGCACCGGCGGCGGGCTGAAGCTGTTCTGCGCCGGCGTCGGCCCGGCCCATCCCGACATCGCCAACGCATCGCGCCGTATCAAGAAGTCCGAGGTCGACCAGTGCGCCGCCAATGGCGTCACCACGATCACCGAGCTGAAGATCGGCTACGACGGAATCGCGCTCGCCTCGTCCAAGAAGGCAGCTCCGGTGTCGCTGTCGACGGTCGTGCTGTGGAGGGCGTTGGCCAAGGAGGTCCCGGTGAACGGCACCATGGTCGCCAACCCGTACAAGCTGTGGTCTGACATCGACCCGTCGCTGCCCAAGGCCGCGATCGAGGTGCTGGGCCCGCCCCCCACCTCCGGAACGCGCGACACCTTCAACGAGCTGGCTATGCTGGAAGGCTGCAGGAAGGTGGCCGAGGTCGCCAAGGCGGTTCCCGACGAGAAGGCGCGCGAGCGGGTCTGCATGACGATCCGCGAGGACGGCGCCTATGTCGAGGCCGGTGAGAACGACAACCTGATCGTCCAGAAGCTGACCGCCAACCCCAACGCCTTCGGCGTCTTCGGCTACAGCTATCTCGACCAGAACCGCGACACGCTGCGCGCGGCGCCGATGGACGGTGTGGAGCTGACGGCGGAGACGGTGGCAGCCGGCAGATATGAGCTGGCGCGTCCGCTCTACATCTACGTCAAGACCGCCCATGCCGGCGTCATTCCGGGCATCCGCGAGTTCATCGGCGAATACACCTCCGAACGCGCGATGGGCGAGGATGGCTATCTGGTCGACAAGGGGCTGATCCCGGAACCGAAGGCGTTGCGCGACGCCGCCCGCACCCAGGCGATCGGTCTGACGCCGCTGCAGTTCTGACCATCCTTTCTCCCTCCGGGCATTCCGCATGCAGCTGACCCTTCTCGCCCTGATCCTGGCCCTGCTCGCCGTGATCGGTTTCATGACCGGCCGGTCCCGCGCGGCGGCGTCCGTCGGCGGGCGGGTGGCGGAACTGCATTCGGTGCCGTCCTACCACGGCGTCTATGTGGCGCTGTGGGCCGGGCTGCCGGCGCTTCTCCTGTTCGTGGCCTGGACCGCGTCGGAGGGCTGGCTCGTCCTGCAGCTGGTCCTCTCCTCCCTGCCGGAACGGCTGACCACCGGTGACGGCCAATCGGTCGCGCTGCTGAAGGCCGACATCCTCAACATTGCCCGCGGCATCGCCACCGGGCGCGAGCCCGATCCCCTGGTGCAGGATGCGGCCCGCCGCTATGCGGAGCTGCGCGACCTTGCCGACTGGAGCCTGCTGGCGGTCGGCGCCAGCCTTGCCGTCGCCGGCCTCGGCTGGGGCCGCCACCGCATCGGGCCGGACCTGCGCGCCCGCCCTGCGGTGGAACGGGTGGTGCGGGTGGCGCTGGTCATCTGTTCGATGGTCGCCATCCTGACGACGGTCGGCATCGTCCTGTCGCTGCTGTTCGAGGCGCTGCGCTTCTTCACCGTCGTCTCGCCGCTCGACTTCCTGTTCGGCACCCATTGGAGCCCGCAGATGGCGATGCGGGCCGATCAGGTCGGCTCCAGCGGCTCCTTCGGCGCGATCCCGCTGTTCGCCGGCACGCTTCTCATCACGGTCATCGCCATGCTGGTGGCGGTTCCGGTCGGGCTGATGGCGGCGATCTATATGTCCGAATATGCCGGGCGCGGCGTGCGCACCTGGCTGAAGCCGGCGCTGGAGATCCTGGCCGGCATTCCGACCGTGGTCTATGGCTTCTTCGCCGCGCTGACCATGGCGCCCTTCGTGCGCTCGGTGGGCGAGGCCCTGAGGCTGGACGTCAGTTCGGAATCGGCGCTGGCGGCCGGCATCGTCATGGGGGTGATGATCATCCCCTTCGTCAGTTCGCTGTCGGACGACGTCATCAATGCGGTGCCGCAGAGCCTGCGCGACGGCTCCTATGGTCTCGGCGCCACCAAGTCGGAAACCATCAAGCAGGTGGTCCTGCCGGCGGCGCTGCCGGGCATCGTCGCCGCGGTGATGCTGGCGGTCAGCCGCGCCATCGGCGAGACGATGATCGTCACCATGGCGTCCGGCCTGACCGCCAACATGACCGCCAACCCGCTGCAGGCTGTGACCACCGTCACCACCCAGATCGCCACCCTTCTGGTCGGCGACCAGGAGTTCGACAGCCCGAAGACTCTGTCGGCCTTCGGTCTCGGCCTTGTGCTGTTCCTCGTCACGCTCTGCCTCAACATGGTCGCCCTGCGGGTGGTCCGGACCTATCGGGAAAAATATGACTGACCTCGTCGAGCAGGACGCGGCGGCCGTGACGCCCTCCCCTGCCTCC
The DNA here is from genome assembly GCF_001639105.2 of Azospirillum humicireducens. NCBI lineage: Bacteria > Pseudomonadati > Pseudomonadota > Alphaproteobacteria > Rhodospirillales > Azospirillaceae > Azospirillum > Azospirillum humicireducens. The sequence continues at coordinate 2,583,181 of NZ_CP015285.1, read as the reverse complement.
TTCCCCGGCTCCCACGGTCCGGCGAAGTCGCGCGTCCGGAGCGAGGCCTTCGCCCGCCGCCTGCGCGCCCGCCATGCCGCGGAACGCCGCTTCCGGCTGGCCGGGGCGGCGGCGGTGGCGCTGGCTGCGCTGATGCTGGTGGTGCTGCTGGGCTCGATCGTCGCCAAGGGCAGCACCGCCTTCTGGGAAGCGCGGATCCGGCTGGAGGTGACGCTGGACCCGGCCGAGGTGGCTGAGCGCAACTATGCCCCCATCCTGCGCCGGGCGCTCCATGCCCAGTTCCCGCAGGTGACCGACCGCGCCGGCAAGCGCGTGCTGAACGACCTGCTGTCGTCGGGCGCGCCCTACGAGCTGGAGGCGATGGTCGCCAAGAACCCGGCGCTGGTCGGCACCACGCTGACCGTCTGGGTGCGCGCCGACGACGAGATCGACCAGCTGGTCAAGGGCCGCTACCGCCGTGATTTGCCGGAGAGCGAGCGCGGGCTCAGCGACGCCAAGATCGCTGCGGCCGATGCGCTGCTGGCTTCCGGCGCGCTGGCGCAGGGCTTCAACACCACCCTGTTCACCGCCGGCGACAGCCGGGAGCCGGAGCAGGCCGGCATCGGCGGCGCCATCGTCGGCTCGCTGCTGACGCTCCTGGTGACAATGGCGCTGTCGGTGCCGGTCGGCATCTCCGCCGCGGTCTATCTGGAGGAATTCGCGCCGAAGAACCGCTGGACCGACCTGATCGAGGTGAACATCAACAACCTCGCCGCGGTGCCGTCGATCATCTTCGGCCTGCTGGGTCTGGCGGTGTTCCTGGGCTTCTTCGGCATGCCGCGTTCGGCGCCGCTGGTCGGCGGGCTGGTGATGGCGCTGATGACGCTGCCGGTGATCATCATCTCGGCCCGTGTCGCATTGAAGGCGGTGCCGCCATCGATCCGCGAGGCGGCGCTGGGCATCGGCGCCTCGCCCCTGCAGACGGTTCTGCACCATGTCCTGCCGCTGGCGATGCCCGGCATCCTTACCGGAACCATCATCGGCATGGCCCGCGCGCTGGGAGAGACGGCGCCGCTGCTGATGATCGGCATGGTCGCCTTCATCGTCGACGTGCCCCATGGGCTGACCGACAGCGCCACGGTGCTTCCGGTGCAGATCTACATGTGGGCGGACAGCCCGGAGCGTGCCTTCACCGAACGCACCTCTGCGGCGATCCTGATCCTGCTCGGCATCCTGATCCTGCTGAACGGGACGGCCGTGATCCTGCGCAAGATTTTCGAGAGACGGTGGTAAGCGCCATGAGCATTCAGAACCCGCTGAAGCTGCGGCCCCGCGCAGACAACCACCCTGGCCAGCGGTCCGGTGCGGACCTGCCGGCAAAGATGACCGCCCGCGGGGTAAAGGTGTTCTACGGCGCAAAGCAGGCGTTGAAGGGCATCGACCTGGACATCCATGAGAACCGGGTGCTGGCGCTGATCGGCCCGTCCGGCTGCGGCAAATCGACCTTCCTGCGCTGCCTGAACCGGATGAACGATACCATCGAGGACTGCCGGGTCGAAGGGCGGATCGCGCTGGATGGCGAGGATGTCTACGGCAAGGCTGTCGATGCGGTGCAGCTGCGCGCCCGCGTCGGCATGGTGTTCCAGAAGCCGAACCCCTTCCCCAAGTCGATCTACGACAACATCGCCTACGGCCCGCGCATCCACGGCTTGGCCTCGGGCCGTGACGAGCTGGACGAGGTGGTGCAGACGTCGCTCAAGCGCGCCGGCCTGTGGGCGGAGGTCAAGGACCGCCTGCGCGAGCCCGGAACCAGCCTGTCCGGCGGCCAGCAGCAGCGGCTGTGCATCGCCCGCGCCATCGCCGTAAGCCCCGAGGTGATCCTGATGGACGAGCCCTGCTCGGCGCTCGACCCCATTGCGACCGCCCATATCGAGGAGCTGATCGACGAGCTGCGGGCCAACTACACCATCGTCATCGTCACCCACAACATGCAGCAGGCCGCCCGCGTGTCGCAGCGCACCGCCTTCTTCCATCTGGGCGAGATGGTGGAGTGCGACGACACCGAGGAAATCTTCACCAACCCGCGCGACGAGCGCACCCAGGGCTACATCACCGGCCGCTATGGCTGAGCCCTGCTCCCGAGCCCTTGCCAATGCTTGCGCCCCTTCCCTCCTTTGTTGAAAAGGCTGTCCCATGCCGGTTAACGTCGAGACGCGCGCTGTGAACGGAGCCTCCATGAACGCGGCCCTGAAGCCGCTCGTCCTGGTCGTCGAGGACGAGGCCGACATTCTGACGCTGTTGAAGTACAACCTGGAAAAGGAAGGCTTCCGCGTCGCCACCGCCAGCGACGGCGAGGAGGCCCTGCTGGCCGCCGGTGAACAGACGCCGCACATCGTGCTGCTCGACTGGATGCTGCCGCTGATGAGCGGGCTGGAGGTCTGCCGCCAGCTGCGCCGCAACGCCAAGACCCGCGACATCCCGATCATCATGCTGACCGCCCGCGGCGAGGAAGGCGACCGGGTGCGCGGCCTGAATTCCGGCGCCGACGACTACATCACCAAGCCCTTCTCGCCGACCGAGCTGGTGGCGCGCATGCGCGCGGTGCTGCGCCGCGCCTCGCCCGGCATGACGGACGAGGTGCTGACCTTCGCCGACGTGACTATGGATCTGGCCGCCCACCGCGTAAGGCGCAATGGGCGCGATGTCCATCTCGGCCCGACGGAATTCCGCCTGCTGCGCCACTTCATGCAGCATCCCGGCCGCGTCTTCTCGCGCGAACAGCTGCTCGATCTGGTGTGGGGCCACGACGTGTATGTCGAGCCGCGTACGGTCGACGTTCACATCCGCCGCCTGCGCAAGGCGATGAACGAAGAGGACGAGCTGGACCTGATCCGCACCGTACGGTCGGCGGGGTATGCGCTGGATACGAAGTCGGTGTGAGGGTGCTGGCTTCGGGTGCCCCCTCCCCATCCCTCCCCCGCTTCGCGGGAGAGGGGGTAGGACGCTTGTCAGGCTGAGAATATGCGAAGGAGCAGCGGAGTTCCCTCTCCCGCTGACAAGCGGGGGAGGGTTAGGGAGGGGGCAAAACCGCGGAGAGAACGAAACCCCATGATCCTGCTCTTCACCGACTTCGGCCTCTCCGGCCCCTACACCGGCCAGATGAAGGCGGTGCTGGTGCAACAGGCGCCCACCGCCCCGGTCATCGACCTGTTCGCCGACGCCCCCGCCTTCGACCCGCAACTGTCGGCCTATCTCCTGGCGGCCTATGCCCCGGCCTTCCCCGCCGGCAGCATCTTTCTCTGTGTCGTCGATCCCGGCGTCGGCACCGACCGGCTTCCGGTGATGGTCGAGGCGGACGGGCGCTGGTTCGTCGGCCCCGACAACGGCCTCTTCGCCCTGATCGCCCGCCGCGCAACGTCGCTAAACGCCTGGGCCATCGACTGGATTCCGGACCGGCTGTCCGCCAGCTTCCATGGCCGCGACCTGTTCGCCCCCGTCGCCGCCGATCTGGCGACCGGCCGGCCGGTGCAGCGCAGCCCGCTCGATCTCGCCGCCATCGACCGCCCGGACTGGCCGGACGAGCTGCCGCGCATCGTCTATGTCGATGTCTACGGCAACGCCATGACCGGCCTGCGGGCCTCCGCCCTGCCCGCCGACGCGCTGCTGACCGCCGGTGGCGCCCGCGTCACCCGCGCCCGCACCTTCGGTGCCGTCGGGCCGGGAGAGCCGCTGTGGTATGAGAACTCCAACGGCCTGGCCGAGATCGCCGTCAACCGCGGGCGTGCCGAGGGCGTGCTGGGTCTCAAGGTCGGCGATCCGGTGACGGTGGAGTCCTGAGCGGGCCCAAAAGAAAACCGCCCGGAAGCGGGTGCTTCCGGGCGGCTGTTTCGATGCTCTGCGTGTCCGATCAGAAGTCCCGCGATCAGTCGTTGTTGCGCTGACCCAGGAACTGCAGCAGGAACTGGAACAGGTTGATGAAGTCCAGGTAGAGCGTCAGAGCGCCCATCAGGGCCAGCTTGCCGGTGCTCTCGTGATCGTAGCCCTCGGCGTAGCTTTCCTTGATCGCCTGGGTGTCGTAGGCGGTCAGGCCGGTGAAGATCAGCACGCCGATGGCGGAGATCGCGAAGTGCAGGGCCGGCGACTGGAAGAAGATGTTCGCCAGGCCGGCGATGACGAGGCCGATGACGCCCATCATCAGGAACGAGCCCATCTTCGACAGGTCGGCCTTCGTGGTGTAGCCGTACAGGCTCATCGCCAGGAAGGTCGCGGCGGTGACGAAGAAGGTCAGCGCGATCGACGCCCCGGTGAAGACCAGGAAGATGGCCGACATCGACAGGCCCATCGCGCCGCAATAGGCCCAGAAGATCATCTGTGCCGATGCGAAGGACAGGCGCTGGATGCCGAAGGACAGCACCATCACGAAAGCCAGCGGAGCCAGCATCACAACCCACTTCAGCGGCGTGCCGAAGATGGTCGCCATCATGGCCGGGCTGGACGACACCAGGGCGGCGACCAGACCCGTCAGAATCAGGCCGGCGCCCATGTAGTTGTACACGCGCAGCATGTGCTGCCGCAGGCCTTCGTCGAAGTATCCCCGATCTGTCGCGCGGCCTGCGGTCGCGAAGCGGTTATAGGTCGGGTCTGCCATGTTGGTTTCCTCGGTGGAATAGGGTGATCCCGTCGGGATGACATATTGGCGAGTCCGCAATACGGTTCAATAGGAATCGGCAGCGGTTCTCCAAGATGAAAAAGCTTTCACGTTTCGTTTTTGCTATGGCTTTCCGCTGGGGGAATCACTCGTTGCGAAGCAATGGCGCGGACGGCTGGCCCAATGCCCGCCAAGTACCATAGAACCCGAAAGCGAGCGTGATCGCCGTGCTGAGCAAGGCGGTGGTGACCACCGCCGACGGCAGGAAGCTCCATTCCCACCGCATCAGGAAGCGCAGCACCGCCCAGGCGGTCAGCGTGCCGATGCCGCCGGCGATGACAGCGGTCAGCAGGCCGAGCAGCCCGTATTCCAGCAGGAAGGCGCGCAGCACGTCGCCGCGCGTCGCCCCCAGCACCTTCAGCACCACCGCGTCGTAGACCCGGCGGCGGTGACCGGCAGCCACCGCGCCGGCCAGCACCAGCGTGCCGGCGGCGAGCGTGATGCCGGCGACGATGCGGACCGCCGTGCCGATATGGCCCAGCATCTCCGACACCGTATCGAGCGCGTCCTTGATCCGGACCATGGTGATGTTGGGGAAGCGCTGCAGCACGGCGCGCTGCACCTGCGTCTCGGCATCCGGCGTGGCGCGGACGGTGGCGACCCAGGTCTGGGGTGCGCCCTCCAGCGTGCCGGGGGCGAAGACCATGGTGAAGTTGATCGCCATGCTGCTGAAATCGGCGGCGCGGACGTTGGCGACCTTGGCCTCGATGCTGCGGCCCAGGATGTTGACGACCAGGGTGGCGCCTGGGCCGATGCCGAACGCCTCGGCGACGCTCTGGTGGATCGAGATCAGCGGCGGGCCGGCATAGTCGGTTGCCCACCAGCTGCCGGCGGTGACGGTGGAGTGCTTCGGCAGCGTTGCCGAATAGGTGATGCCGCGGTCGCCGGCCAGGATCCAGGCCTGCTCCGGGTTGACCAGCGCCTTCTCGGCCTCCTGCCCGTTCACCCGCTCGATCCGGCCGCGCAGGCTCGGCACCGCCTCGAAGGCGCTGGTGCCGGAAATGCCGGTGACGAGGTCGCGCAAGGGATCGAACTGGTCGCGCTGGATGTCGACGAAGAAGAAGCTGGGGGCGTCCTGCGGGATCGTCTCCGACACCCGGCGGGAGAAGTTGCCCTGGATCAGCGCGATGGCGACCAGCACCGTCAGGCCGAGACCCAGCGACAGCACCACCGCCGCCGTCGGGTTGCCCGGCCGGTGCAGGTTGGCGAGCGCCAGCCGCAATCCCGGACGACGGACACGGCCCACGCGCCTCGCCCCCCAGGTGACCAGTGCCGCCGCAGCGCGGAAGGCGATGAAGGTGGCGATGGAGCCGCCGACGAACCACAGGGCGAAGATCTTGTTGTGCGCCGTCAGCACAGCCAGCCCGGCCAACGCCACCGCCGCCCCGATCATCGCCAGGGTATAGGGCAGACGCGGCCTTCCGGCGGCCGGAGCGATCACGTCGCGGAACAGCGCGCCGGCCGGCACCTCGCGCGCCCGGCCGAGCGGCCAGAGCGAGAAGGTCAGCGCCGTCAGCACGCCATAGAGGGCGGCCAATGCCAATGCGCCCGGATAGACGCCGATATGGGCGGACACCGGCAGCACGCCGTCGAGCAGACGGCCCAGCGCCAGCGGCGCCACCGCCCCCAGCGCCAGCCCGATCACGATGCCCAGCAGCGCCAGCGCCAGGATCTGCGCCAGATAGAGCTGGAACACCAGCGCGCCCGGCGCGCCGATGCATTTCAGCATGGCGATGGTTCGGGCACGCGAATCCAGATGGCTGCGCACCGCATTGCCCACCCCGACGCCGCCGACCAGCAGCGCCGTCAGCCCGACCAGCGTCAGGAACAGCGTCATGCGGTCGATGAAGCGCTCGATCTGCGGTGAGGCGTTGGTGTAGTCGCGGATCCGCCAGGGCGCATCGGGGAAGCGGGCGCGCAAATCCTCCTGCCATACCTTCAGGTCGGTCTGCGGCGGCAGCGCGACCTTGGCGCTCCACCAGGTGAGACTGCCGGGTTGCAGCAACCCGGTGCCCTGCAGCGACGGCAGCGCCACCATCAGGCGCGGTCCGAGGGAAAAGGCGTTGGAGGAGGCACGGTCCGGCTCGCGGTCCAGAACGGCGGCGACGCGATAGGCGCCCTCGCCGACATGGATGGTGTCGCCGGTCTTCACGCCCAGCCGGTCGACGAGGCTCGCTTCGATCACCGCACCCCAGCGGCCGTCCTTCTGTGCCAGCGCGTCCCGCAGGTCGCCGCCGCCCTCCAGGGTGACCGTGCCGTAGAGCGGGTAGACGTTGTCGACCGCCTTCAGCTCGACCAGCGAAGAGCGGACGTCGTCATCGGCGCGCGCCATCGCCCGCATCTCGGCGGAGGTCGACACCCGGCCGCCGGCGGTCAGCGCCGCCATCTGGTCGTCGGCTGGCGGGTTGTAAAGTTGCCGCAACGCGACGTCGCCGCCGAGGATGGAGCGCCCGTCATTGGCCAGCCCGTCGAGCAATCCGCTCGACACCGACTGCACCGAAGCGATGGCGGCAACGCCCAGCGCCAGACAGGCGAGGAAAACCCAGAAGCCCTTCAGGCCGGTGCGCAACTCCCGCCGGGCAAGGCGGAGCGCGAGGGTGAGGTTGGTCATGCGCCTACCCCCTCCCTAACCCTCCCCCGCTTCGCGGGAGAGGGAACTGCCGCAATCTTACCCTCCACCGTCAAAGGCGGGGGAGGGAGGGACCCGCGGCGAAGCCGTGGGAGGGAGGGGGCACCCTGCGCTTGGACCATCATCCCGCTCACTCCCCCGCCGCCTGCAGCCTTGCGCGTCGTGCCGCCTGCCCGTCGTCGGCGATGCGGCCGTCGGCCAGCCGGACCGTCCGATCGCAGCGGGCGGCGAGGCTCGGGTCGTGGGTGATCAGCACCAGCGTGGTGCCGCGCCGCTCGGCCAGATCGAACAGCAGCGTCACGATGGTGGCGCCGGTGTCGATGTCGAGGTTGCCGGTCGGCTCGTCGGCCAAAAGCAGCGACGGCTCGGTCACGAAGGCGCGGGCCAATGCGGTTCGCTGCTGTTCGCCGCCCGACAACTGGCCGGGATAATGGTGGATGCGGTGCCCAAGCCCCACCTGCTCCAGCCCGATGCGGGCGCGGTCGAAGGCGTCGGCGACCCCGGCGAATTCCAGCGGGATTGCGACATTCTCCAGCGCCGTCATCGTCGGCACCAGATGGAAAGCCTGGAAGACGATCCCCACATGCTGGCGGCGGAAGCGCGCCAGGCCGTCCTCGTCCAGCCGGTTCAGCTCCTGCCCGGCGACGCGGACAGTGCCGCCGCTGGGGCGTTCCAGGCCGGCCATCACCATCATCATGGTCGATTTGCCGGAACCGCTGGGGCCGACGACGCCGACCCGCTCCCCGGCGGCCACCTGAAGATTAACGCCGCGCAGGATGTTGACGGGCCCGGCACCGCTGTCCAATCTCAAGTGGACGTCGTCGAGTTCCACGATGGAATCGTTGCCGATTGAATCGGGGAGGGGTCGGGCGATGGAATTGGACGACGTTGCAGAGGATTGGACCTTGGACATGCGACTCTCGCACAAGCGGAACGGACCATCGCCATATGGCACGACCCGCCGGGCTTTCAACATGGGCGCCATCGGCGCCGCACTCGCCCTCGTTTTTGCGTCAGGGGTATCGATGACCGTTCCGACCCGCGCAGCCGCCGCGCAGCCGGTGAAGCTGCTGGCGCTGGGCGACAGCCTGACCGCCGGCTACGGCCTGCCGGAACCACAGGGCTTCACCCGCCAGCTGGAAAAGGCGCTGGCCGCGAAGGGATACAGCGTCACCGTCATCAATGCCGGCGTGTCGGGCGACACCACCGCCGGCGGCCGGGCGCGGCTGGACTGGGCGCTGGCCGAAAAGCCGGACGCCGCCATCGTGGAGTTGGGCGCCAACGACATGCTGCGCGGGCTCGACCCCGGTCAGGCGAAGGACAATCTCGACGCCATCCTGAAGACCTTGAAGGACCGCAGGATTCCGACCCTGTTGGCCGGCATGTATGCCTCCCCCAGTTTGGGAAAGCCCTATACCGACAAGTTCAATGCCATCTATCCCGACCTTGCGAAGACCTACAATGTGCCGCTCTATCCCTTCTTCCTCGACGGGGTGGCGTTGCAGCAGGCGCTGATCCAACCGGATGGGCTGCATCCCAATGCCCAGGGCGTGGCGGTGATCGTGGAGCGCATCCTGCCATCCGTCGCCGCCCTGCTCGACGGCCTGCCGCAAATCCAGAAGACCAGCGTAAGAACCGGAGGCTGAGCCATCATGACCGTGACCCTGGACAGCGACACCCGCTTTACCGCCGCCTGCGCCGCCGGGGCGGAGTGGGGGCCGACGGTCAAGGCCTGTCTGGACCGGTTGGGGCCGGTCGCCGGCTGCAACCTGGGCGTCCTCTACCTGACCGACGGGCTGGCGGAGCACGCGACCAGCATCGTCACCCTGCTGCGCGGCGTCACCGGCATCCGCCATTGGGTCGGCACTGTCGGCATCGGCGTGATGGCGAACGGCGCCGCCCTGTTCGACGAGCCTGGTCTGGCGATCATGGCGGCCCGCCTGCCCGAGGACAGCTTCCGCCTGTTTCCCACCCTGACCGATGGGCTGGAGCCGCTGCGCGGCAGTGCCGGCGGCTGGCTCGACAAGCATGGCGCGGCGCTGGCGCTGGTCCATGTCGACCCGCACCATGCCGACATGGCCGGGCTGGTCGCCCGCCTGTCGGAGCAGGCCGGCGTCTTCCTGGTCGGCGGCCTGACCGCCTCACGCGCGGAGTTTCCGCAGATCGCCGCCGGGGCGGAAGATGCCGATCCGGTCACCCAGGGCGGCGTGTCGGGCGTGCTGTTCGCCCCGCAGCTGCCGGTCGCCACCGCGCTGACCCAAGGGTGCCGCCCCATCGGACCGACGCGCACCGTCACCGCCAGCGACGACAACGTCATACTGGAGATCGACGGCCGCCCCGCATTGGATGTGTTCAAGGAGGATATCGGGCCGGAGCTTGCCGCCGACCTGCGGCAGGTCGCCGGGCTGATCTGCGCCGGGCTGCCGATTGCCGGGTCGGACACCCAGGATTATCTGGTGCGCGACCTGATCGCCATCGACCCGCGCGCCGGCTGGATCTCCATCGCCGAACGGGTGATCACCGGCCAGCCGGTGATGTTCACCCGCCGTGACCGCGAGACCGCCGCCGCTGACATGCGCCGGATGCTGGACAGCCTCAGGAAACGGGTGAAGGCGACACCGAAGGGGGCGGTGTATGTCAGCTGCATCGCCCGCGGACCAAGCCTGTTCGGCGCGGCCAATGCCGAGCTGTCGATGATCCGCGAGACCTTCGGCGACATCCCGTTGACCGGCTTCTTCGCCTCGGGCGAGGTGTCGCACAACCGGCTCTATGGCTACACCGGCGTGCTGACGCTGTTTCTGTAAAGATCATTTCGAATAAGGAACGTTTCGGATGCAGTATCGTCCGCTCGGCCGCACCGGCCTGTCGGTCAGCGCCATCGGCCTGGGCACCATGACCTGGGGCCGCCAGAACACCGAGGCCGAAGGCCATGCCCAGATGGACGCGGCGCTGGACCGCGGCATCAATTTCTGGGACACGGCGGAGATGTACGCCATTCCCCCCACCGCCGACACCTACGGCAAGACGGAGGAGGTGATCGGCAGCTGGTTCCAGTCGCGCGGGAAGCGCGACAGGGTGATCCTCGCCAGCAAGATCATCGGCCTGCCGGCCGGCGGTTTCGGCTGGGTGCGCGAGGGCAAGTCGCGGCTGGACCGCGCCAACCTCTTCGCGGCGGTGGAGGCCAGCCTGTCGCGGCTGAAGACCGACTACATCGACCTCTACCAGATCCACTGGCCCGACCGCGTCACCAACCGCTTCGGCGGCCGCACCTACCAGCACAAGCCCGAGCAGGACGGCGTGCCGATCGAGGAGACGCTGGCGGCGCTGGCCGAACTGGTGCAGGCGGGAAAGATCCGGCATGTCGGCCTGTCGAACGAAAGCCCCTGGGGCGTCATGCGCTACCTGCGCGCCGCAGAGGTGGCGCGATTGCCGCGCGTCGCCTCGATCCAGAACGCCTACAACCTGCTGAACCGGACCTTCGAGAACGGGCTGTCTGAAGTGGCTCTGCGCGAGGATGTCGGGCTGCTGGCCTATTCGCCGCTGGCGGCCGGAACGCTGACCGGCAAGTACCTGAACGGCGCCATTCCTCCGGGTAGCCGCCGCGCGCTCGACCACCGGCCGTCGCGCTACGCCACCGTCAACGCCGACGCAGCGACGGAGGCCTATCTGGACATCGCCCGCCGCCACGGTCTGGCGCCCAACCAGATGGCCATCGCCTTCACATTGCAGCAACCCTTCGTCACCTCTTCGCTGATCGGGGCGACGACGATGGAGACGCTGATCTCCAACATCGACTCTATCAACCTGACCCTGTCGCCGGAGGTGATGGCGGAGATTGGCGCCGTGCACAACCGCATGCCGGATCCGTGTCCGTAAAGCGCCGGCTGCGGTTGCCCCCACCCTGACCCTCCCCCGCTCTCAGCGGACCTACGGTCCGCCTGTCGCGTCAGCACAAAGCGGAGCTTTGTGCGAGAGCTGGGCGGGGGAGGGAATTGGAGCTTTGTCGGCGTTCAGCGGCAGTCCCTCCCCCGCCCAGCGGGGAGGTTAGGTGGGGGTCTAACTCCACCGATCAATGGAGGTGTCCCATGCTCCGCCTGTTCGTCGCCATCGCCCTGACGGAAGAGGCGCGCCAGCGGTTGGCCGGGCTGGCCGGCGGGGTGCCCGGTGCGCGCTGGACCGAGCCTGAGAACCTGCACCTCACCTTGCGCTTCATCGGCGAGGTCCCGGAGGATCAGGCGATGGACATCGACACCGCGCTGACCGAAGTCCGGGCGCCGGCCTTCCCGCTTACCCTCGACGGGGTCGGCGTATACGGCAGCGCGCGCAAGGCGCGGGTGCTGTGGGCGGGGGTGGAGCGCAACGAGGCACTGGCTCATCTTCAGGCCAAGGTCGAATCCGCACTCGTCCGCTGCGGCCTCCCGGCCGAAGAGCGGAAATTTTCCCCCCATGTCACGCTCGCCCGGCTGAAGGACGCACCGGCCGACCGTATCGGCCGCTTCCTGTCCGACCGCGGCCTGTTCCGCGCCGGCCCGATGCCGGTGGAGCATGTCACGCTCTACCGCAGCCATCTCGGCAATGGCGGGGCGGTGTATGAGGCGCTGCGGGAGTATCCGCTCGATACCGCTTAGGCGAGGAACTCATCCCAGGGCTGGGAGTCGGTGTTCGGATTGATGCGGTCGCCCGGTCCGATGACGCGGTTCTTGCCGTCCTGCTTGGCGCGGTACATGCGCTGGTCGGCCAGTTCCACCAGGGCTTCCCAGTCGGCGGGCCGGTCGGCCGTCTGTTCGGCGATGCCGATGCTGGCGGTCTGCAGGCTGCCGTCCGGCCGCTTGCCGAAACCGGCGCGCCGCATCCGCTCCACCGCGATCATCGCGCCGTCCATCGGTGTGTCGGGCATGACGATCAGGAACTCCTCCCCGCCCCAGCGGATCAGCGCATCGGACTGGCGCAGCAGGCTGCGGATGGTGTTGGCGGCATGGCGCAGGACCCGGTCGCCCTCCTCATGCCCATGACGGTCGTTGACCGTCTTGAAATCGTCCAGGTCGATGAAGATGGCCGTCAGCGCCTGTGACGTCCGTTCGGCATGGGCGACCTGGAGTTTCAGCAGCTCCTCGCCGATGCGGCGGGAAAAGGCGCCGGTCAGCGTGTCGTGCGCCGCCTGCTCGAGCAGCGCGATCATGAAATGCAGCTGGCTGATCGCCGCCAGCGTCGCGACCACCGCGATCAGCGCAAGCAGCCACAGCGCGCTGATGTAGGACGGGAACGGCATCACCAGCGACCCGTAGAAGCCGGCGGCCAGATGGGCGGCCAGCATCGGGGTGGCGAACAGGGCGCCTTCCAGGGCGGTCAGCGGAAAGACGCTGAGACCCGCCACCATCACGAAGGGCAGATAGCCGTAGCCGGCGCTTACCGCGATGCGCAGGTCGTCGACGCCTTGGTTGTAGAGCAGCGGGTGGGAGATGGCGAAGAACAGTGTCGGGATTGCCAGCAGGGCGGCCAGCCGCCGCCAGGCGCCGGCCATGTCCTCGCAGGACCGGCGGTCGAAGGCCAGCGCCAGGAAGGCGGCGCTGGCGGTGAGGCGCAGGACGATCAGCCAGATCGCCAGCGACCAGTCGAAGACGGTGACGTCGATGGCGATCCACAATGGCGTCAGGATACCGAAGATCAGCGCCACCATCCGCACGCGCGACTGGATCATCGCGGCGCGCCGCCGTTGCAGGATGGGCGTGTGGTTGGTCGGCTGGATCAGCGTGGGCAGTTCGTCGCCCCGGACAAAGGCGCCGAACAGGGCGGGGAGGAGCCTGTCAACCCGCATGCAGCCGCCTGCCCCCGGCATCGGCCGGGCATGTCGCCGAAGAATTCGCCATGGTGGGTGATTACACGCGCATGACCATCCCTTCAACGGCTTTCGCGTGGAAATGGCGTTCCGGCCTTGCAAAAGCACGGAAAGCTCCAGCCATGCGGCAAAAAGTAACGGGCGGCGCGTCAGCGACACGCCGCCCGTCTGCAATGCCTGTCCTGAGGGTGTGAAAGGCCGTTCAGTCCTTCAGGTCTTCCCAAAGCTCCTTCACCTTGGCGAAGAAGCCCTCCGACTGCGGGTTCGACCCTTCCTTGGCTGCGCCCTCGAACTCGCGCAGCAGCTCCTGCTGGCGCTTCGTCAGGTTCACCGGGGTTTCCACCACCGCCTGGATGTACATGTCGCCGCGCTGGGCGCTGCGCAGCACCGACATGCCCTTGCTCTTGATGCGGAACTGGTGGCCGGACTGGGTGCCTGGCGGCACCGTCACCTTGGTGCGGGTGCCGTCGATGGTCGGCACCTCCACCGAACCGCCGAGGGCCGCCGTGGTCATCGGGATCGGCACCCGGCAGTGGATGTTGGCGCCGTCGCGTTGGAAGATCGGGTGGGGGGCGAGCGCCAGGAAGATGTAGAGGTCGCCGGCCGGCGCGCCGCGCAGGCCCGCCTCGCCCTCCCCCGCCAGACGGATGCGGGTTCCGTCCTCGACGCCGGCGGGGATGTTGACCTGAAGGGTCTTTTCCTTGCGCAGGCGGCCGGAACCGCCGCAGTTCTTGCAGGCGTCCTTGATGACCTTGCCGGCGCCGTGGCAGCCGGGGCAGGTCCGCTCGATGGTGAAGAAGCCCTGCTGCGCCCGCACCTTGCCGTGACCCTGGCAGGTCGGGCAGGTGATCGGCTGGGTTCCCGCCGCCGCACCGGAGCCGTTGCAGCCGTCGCACTGCACGGTGGTCGGCACGCGGATGGTGGTCTGGGTGCCCTTGAAGGCATCCTCCAGCCCGATCTCCAGATTGTAGCGCAGGTCCTGGCCGCGGCCGGACGCACCGCCGCCGCCGCGACGGCCGCCCATGAACTCGCCGAACATCTCGTCGAAGATGTCGGCGAAACCGCCGCCGCCGCCGAAGTCGAAGTTGAAGCCGCCGGCCCCGGCACCCGCGCCCGGACCACGGCCACCCTCGAAGGCGGCATGGCCGAACCGGTCGTAGGCCGCGCGCTTCTGATCGTCCTTCAGGACGTCATACGCCTCGCTGATTTCCTTGAACTTCTGCTCGGCGTCCTTGTCACCCTGGTTGCGGTCCGGGTGGTACTGCATCGCCATCTTGCGATAAGCCTTTTTCAGCTCATCCGCGCTGGCGCTCTTCGCCACACCGAGCAGCTCGTAATAATCCTGTTTCGCCATGGGGGCCGACCGCCTTTGAGTCGTTCTGGTCCAAACTGTCCGCGTCGCGTCGGAGCCTGACCCCAGCATACCGAAGGCCCGCCGCCGGGAAAAGGCGGCGGGCCATCGATGCTCGCGTCAGGTCCGTATCAAAAAGAAGCTGGCCTTGAGATCAGGCCGACTTCTTCTTGTCGTCCTGGACCTCTTCGAAGTCGGCGTCGACGACGCCCGGCTCGTTCGGCTGGGCGCCCGGCGCCTCGCCGCCCGCCGCCGGGGCCTCGCCCTGGCCGGCCTTGTACATCGCCTCGCCCAGCTTCATCGAGACCTGGGCCAGCGCGTCGGTCTTCGCCTTGATGCCGTCCAGATCCTCGCTGTCCAGCACCGACTTCAGCTCGGCGACGGCAGCCTCCGCGGCGGTCTTGTCGGAGGCCGGGATCTTGTCGCCGTTCTCCTTGATGGTCCGCTCGGTGGTGTGGATCAGGGCGTCGGCATGGTTGCGGGCGTCGACCAGCTCACGGCGCTTCTTGTCGGCGTCGGCATGGGCCTCCGCGTCCTTGACCATCTTCTGGATGTCGGCGTCCGACAGGCCGCCCGAGGCCTGGATGCGGATCTGCTGCTCCTTGCCGGTCGCCTTGTCCTTCGCCGTGACGCTGACGATGCCGTTGGCGTCGATGTCGAAGGTCACCTCGATCTGCGGAACGCCGCGCGGGGCCGGGGGGATGCCGACCAGATCGAACTGGCCCAGCATCTTGTTGTCGGCAGCCATCTCGCGCTCGCCCTGGAAGACGCGGATGGTGACGGCGTTCTGGTTGTCCTCGGCGGTCGAGAAGGTCTGGCTCTTCTTCGTCGGGACCGTGGTGTTGCGGTCGATCAGGCGGGTGAAGACGCCGCCCAGCGTCTCGATGCCCAAGCTGAGCGGGGTGACGTCGAGCAGCAGGACGTCCTTGACCTCGCCCTTCAGCACGCCGCCCTGGATGGCGGCGCCGATGGCGACCACCTCGTCCGGGTTGACGCCGCGGTGCGGTTCACGGCCGAAGAACTGCTTCACCGCATCAATGACCTTGGGCATGCGGGTCATGCCGCCGACCAGGATCACCTCGTCGATCTCGCTGGCCTTCAGGCCGGCATCCTTCAGGGCCGCCTTGCAGGGCTCGATCGTGCGCTGCACCAGCTCGTCCACCAGGGCTTCCAGCTTGGCGCGGGTCAGCTTGATGTTCAGGTGCTTCGGACCGGTCTGGTCGGCGGTGATGAAGGGCAGGTTGACTTCGGTCTGCGTGGTGGACGACAGCTCGATCTTCGCCTTCTCCGCAGCTTCCTTCAGGCGCTGCAGCGCGAGCTTGTCCTTGCGCAGGTCGATGCCCTGCTCCTTGTTGAACTCGTCGGCCAGATATTCGATGACCCGGCTGTCGAAGTCCTCGCCGCCCAGGAAGGTGTCGCCGTTGGTCGACTTCACCTCGAACACGCCGTCGCCGATCTCCAGCACGGAGATGTCGAAGGTGCCGCCGCCCAGGTCATAGACCGCGACGGTGCCGGACCCCTTCTTCTCCATGCCGTAGGCGAGTGCCGCGGCCGTCGGCTCGTTGATGATGCGCAGGACTTCCAGCCCGGCGATCTTGCCGGCGTCCTTGGTGGCCTGGCGCTGGCTGTCGTTGAAGTAGGCGGGGACGGTGATGACCGCCTGCGTGACCTTCTCGCCCAGATAGTTCTCGGCGGTCTCCTTCATCTTGGTGAGGATGAAGGCGCTGATCTGGCTGGGGCTGTACTTCTTGCCGTGCGCCTCGACCCAGGCGTCGCCGTTGTCGCCGGAGATGATGCGGTAGGGAACCAGGCCCTGGTCCTTCTTCGTCAGCGGATCGTCGAAGCGGCGGCCGATCAGACGCTTGATCGCGAAGAGGGTGTTTTCCGGATTGGTGACCGCCTGGCGCTTGGCGGGCTGGCCGATCAGCCGCTCGCCGCCCTGGCTGAAGGCGACCATGGACGGCGTCGTCCGCGCGCCCTCGGCGTTCTCGATCACCTTGGCGCTGCCGCCTTCCATCACGGCGACGCACGAGTTCGTGGTGCCGAGGTCGATACCAATCACTTTGCTCATGTTCAGCCTCTTTCGTTCGGCAGATGCGTGGCGGCCCGTCTGGTCCGGCACCGCCGCGATCCCCATAGGGTCGGTGAAACGTCGGTGGAGCGCTTGGGGGCCTGTCCCATGGAGTTCCGATCCGTGGGGTCCGGCCCGTGCTGGCGGAGATATAGGCGGAGCCGTTTCTGGCTGCAACAGGGTGCCGCGCCTTTCGGCCCGCAAAAGCGGGGAAAAATCGCGGCCGTCTCGTCCTTCCCGCTGGCGTTGCCGTCCCGCGTTCCGCATTAGTAGAATACCCGTGTATTCAAATCCATGAAGATGAATATCCCGATATTCCTCCCGTCTGATTCAAATCGTCACCAGTGTTACAAGTGAATAATGGTTTGATTGTGAACCATCTTCTGAAGTTAACCTTTCATTAACAAGCAACTGAGTGCAAAGCTGCTTCCAATCAATTCGCGGTTGTTGTGTTTATTCATGGAATGGCAAATCTATTAGTGAAATCACGAAAGGAATATGCTATCTCCTTTGCGCTATAGGGGATGGCCGCAAAGGGATGGGCCGGCGACGTCTGCGTCGCAGCCGCCACAGCATGCGGTTCCATGCAAAGCTGGTCACACAGGTGTGAAAGGGAAGCGCGATGATGGACGAACGACGCGATGTGGCCCTGGCAATCAAGTCCTGCCTGGACAGCCTGATGAGCGACGCGACGCGCTGCGATCTGGACGACCTGGCGCGCTTCATCAGCCTTGCCGCCCTGGCTGCGGAAGAGGCGGCAGTCGCCCACGATCCGAAGTCCGTCCGCCTGAAGGCGCTGATGGCCACAGGTGCCGGCCACTGCTGACCTGAATACCGGCTTTCGGTGCTCCGGGCACGGCAGCCCGGGCACGGCAGCCGGCGGGATTTACAGTATTTCCGCGTTGCGGATGGCGTCGTCGATCCTGCCCAGCATCTCGGCGCAGGAGTCGTCGCCATCCATCAGAGCGGGCAGCGCAAAGCTGAACATCGCGACCGCCGCCACTGTTCCCCCTGCGGTATTCGCCACTTCAAGACGTTCTGCGCCGACCAGCCAGAGGTAATGGGTCTCGGCCCTGCCGTCTTCCTCCGTCCGCATCATCGCCTGGGCGATCACCGCGCCATCGGCACGGCTTTCCACCGTCCGGTCGCCGGCCCGTGGATCCTGTGGCCTGACAAAGCGAAGGGCCATCTCCTGCAGCGTGTCTGCGGCGCTGCGGGAGTCAGGCCGAGGCGTCACCCTGTCGGTCACCAGCCGCAGCACGCCCGCGGCCGGCGGCGGTGGCCGGAAGGTGCCGACGGGTTGGCCTTCATGTTCCTCCACATCGACTGCCCAGCCCGGTGGAAGGCGGAACCGCACCGTGTCGGCCCAGCCGATGTCGGATCCCGGTTCATTCGCCATGTGTCCGTTCTGCATCTGGGGGCCTTGCGCCATCGCTCCCTCCCGGGTTTTTCCGCGCACGCCGAACGGTGCGCCGGGGCCGGCACCATAGGCGCCGCGAGCCGTGCCGCCAATGCCCTATCGGAACCCTTTGGCTTCACCGAAGTCCCTGGGGAAATCCTTCAGAACGTCAATCCGGGATCAGGAACTGCACGCCCAGCCAGCGCCAGCGGCCGTCGGCGGTCGGCAGGGTACAGTTGACGCGGGCGCGGCCCGGCGGGAAGGCATCCTTGATGCGGACCTCCACCCGGTCTTCCGCGATGCGCTCCAGTGCGGTGCGGCCCTGGCCGGTGGCGAAGCAGGCCAGCTTCGAACTGTCCCCCACCCCGTCGGCGATGGTGAAGCCCAGAGGCGGCGGGTTGACGGTGACCAGGGGATCGTCGGGCGTCA
Source organism: Azospirillum humicireducens (assembly GCF_001639105.2). Lineage (NCBI taxonomy): Bacteria > Pseudomonadati > Pseudomonadota > Alphaproteobacteria > Rhodospirillales > Azospirillaceae > Azospirillum > Azospirillum humicireducens. Next base: position 2,564,779 of record NZ_CP015285.1, on the reverse strand, counting down.
GGTCCGACACCGGCAGCGGCAGGGCGTTGGCGGCCAACTCGAACCGGTCGGCATTGCCGTAGGTCTCGTTCATGACGAAGCGCGGGAGGCTCCAGGGATCGGCCTGGGCGTGCAGCACCCCGGATTGCTGGCCGAAGGCGGCGGTGAAGCCCTGATCCATCACCAGTTGCCGCACCGCCAGCGAATATTCTCCCTGCGGGTAGGAGAAGATCGTCGGGCGCCGCCCCAGCTCGGTCTGGAAGCGGTCGGACATCCGGCGCAGGTCGGCGGCCAGCTGGTCCGGGCTGCGCGCCAGCATCGACTGGGTGGAGGTGCCGAGCGCGCCGATGGTGACGCCGGCCGCCGCCAGCTGCCGGATTTCGCTCCAGGTCATGTGGGCGGGGGAACCGCGGTCCACCGGGTCGGTCGCGACGAACAGCGTGAAGGGCAGATTGGCCGCCTTCAGCCTTGGCCAAGCCTCGGTGAAGGCGGAGCGGCTGGCTTCGTCGATGGTGATTGCGACCGTGCGGTCGGGCAGCGGCTTGCCGGTGCGCAGCGCATCCAGGATCTTCGGCAGCGGCAGCACGCGGTAGTCGCCATCCGTCAGCTCGTCCAGATGGGCTTCGAACTGGTCGATCCGGATGCTGATCGAAGAATTCTGGTCCTCGCCGAAGCGGTCATAGGCGAAGACGACCGCGCTGGCGCCGGGCGGAGGGGCTGAATCGGCGATGGCCGGCCGCGACGCCGGCACGAGCGCAGTCCAGACGGACAGCGCGGCGGCGGCAAAAACCCTGACGGCACGACGGAACGGCATGGCGTCCTGCGGAATAGGCTGGCCGGGACGACCTCCGTCCCGACGCAAAGGGTGTGCCACAGTCTCCGCCATGCGAACAAGCGCCGACCGTTACTTTCCCGCTAAGGGCTGCGATGCGGTGCGCGCGTGCAACAATGGAATGCGTGATCGGTGGCACACGCCCCGATACGGGCGTCGTCGGGGTGAGGCCCGGCCTGTATCGGCCGCTCCTACATCAGCCGACCGCCGGCGGCGGCATCGGTCAGCAGGGGATAGCGCCCGGCATCCGGCAGCTGGTAATGCCACCATTCGGAGGAGTAGTGTTCCCAGCCCGCGGCGACCATCACGCCCAGCAGCATGGCGCGGTTGCGCTGCTGCTCTGCGGTCAGGTCGCTGCGGCCATGGTGCGACCGCTCCGTCATCGCGTCGAAGCCGGTGCCCATGTCCAGCGGCTCGCCCATACCATTCACCAGGGTCAGGTCGATCGCCACGCCGCGGGTGTGGTTGGAGCCCAGGCGGGGGTCGGCGATGTAGGTCGGATCGGAGAATGCGTGCCAAAGCCGCCATTGCGCCTCTGCCGGGCGGAAGGCATCGTACACGCGCAACCGGCAGCCGATCCCGCGCGCCAGCCGGATGGCGTCGGTCAGCCGGCTGGCCGCGTCGGGGTGCAGCAGGCACACCGCCGACCGGTAGATCGGCGCGCCCGACAGATTGTCGGCGGTGGCATAGAGAAGCTCCAGGTCGATGTCGAAGGCCGGGGGGGCGATTTCGGTGAGCATGGAAAGGGCAATCGTCGGCGTATTGGGGAAGGGCACGAGCTCTAGCATGGCGTCGGCGCCGCCTGCCATGGTCGCGGGTCTGCCATGCCGGGGCCGGCGGGCCTTGCGGGATTGTGTCCGGCAGGCAATCCGTGGTGAAGGCAGGCTCGTATGAAGATGGGGCGGCATGGCGGCAAACCCGCTGCGCCGGCCATGAGGAAGGTGGGGAGATGAAGGTTCTGGGTCTGGATACGGCAACGTCCGGCTGTTCGGCCGCGCTGTGGGAGGGAACGGCCGGCATGGCGGGTGCAGCGCGCGTCACCGTGCGGCGCAGTGCCCCGATGGCTCGCGGGCAGGCGGAGGTGCTGGTGCCGCTGGCGCAGGAGGTGCTGGCGGAGGCCGGCGCCGCGTTCGGCGACCTCGACCGCATCGCCGTCACCGTCGGGCCGGGCGCCTTCACCGGGCTGCGCATCGCGCTGGCTGCCGCCCGCGGGATCGCCGTCGCACGGGATCTTCCGGTGGTCGGCATCACCAGCTTCGACGCCATCGCCCATGGCGTGCCGGAGACCGAGCGCGCCGGGCGTCCCCTGCTTGTTGCCGTCGACAGCCGGCGGGCCGAGCCCTTCCTGCAGCTCTATGACCCCGCGCTGGCGACGGTGGGGGAACCGGCGATGCCTGACCCGGCGGCGATCCCCGGCTGGCTCGAGGCGCTGTGCCCGTCGGGACCGCTTTTGTTGGCCGGCGACGCGGCGGCGGCGTTGGTCCCGCTGCTGGCCGGATGGGTCGGGCTGGAGGTTGCTTCGGGCAACGGGCTGCCGGATGCCGCGGTGGTGGCGGCGCTGGGGGCTTCCCGTCCGACCGGCTTGCCGGCCGAACCCTTCTATCTTCGTCCGCCCGACGTCACCCTGCCGAAGGCGGCCGGTGCCAGGACCGCAGAGAAGACCGCTGGGGGACGAGGTCCGTGACCGTGCCCGCCTTCCGTCTGCACGCTGCCGGCCGGTTCGAGTCCGGTGTGGTCGCCGCCCTGCAGCAGGCCTGCTTCCCCGAGGATCCGTGGGACGAGGCGTCGGTCGCCACCTTGTCCACCCCGCCCGCCGGTTTCGCAATCATCGCGCTCGACGCGCTCGACCAGCCGGTCGGCTTCGTCATGGCCCGGGTCGCGGCGGAGGACGCGGAGATCCTGGCCATCGGCGTGCTGCCGCAGGCCCGGCGGGGAGGTGTCGGCCGTCTGCTGGTCGAGGCCGCGGTTGCCGGTTCCCGTGACCTGGGAGCGACTGCGCTGTTTCTCGAGGTCGCCGAAGACAACCAGGCGGCATGGACTCTATACAAGGCTTGCGGCTTCTTTTCCGTCGGACGCCGTCCCGGATACTACAAACGACCTGACGGCCGGATCGCGGCGCTTGTCCTGCGCCGCGATATCGACGGGGTATAGGAGTTAATTTTTCCGCAGGATCAGGCGGTGAACTCCCTCCGGTTCATCCAATCGTTCGGGGTGGACCGACAGAATGCTGTGACCCAACTCCATCAAGGATCGTGGAACGTTTTCCAAGGGTTCGCCTGCATTCAGCCGGACTTCGAGAGTCTGCCCCGCGTCCATCCGCTCCACCATCAACTTGGTTTTGACGAAGGTTAACGGACAAACCTGCGAGGTGATGTCGAGAAACAAGTCTGTGGAGCTTTTTTCGGTCACCGATTCCTCTTTGTTCCAAAGGATGGATATTGCACGCCGCAGAAAACCTCTTTATATGGTGATGTACGAATGCCGCGGAGCAAGCTTACATGAGCAACGGGTCCCCTTCCAACGCGCTGTTGTCTCTGACCACGGAGATCGTGGCGGCGCATGTCTCCAACAATACAGTCGCACTGACCGATCTTCCGACCCTGATCGAGCAGGTCTACAAGTCGCTGGCCAATGTCGGCACCGAACCGGTGGTGGCGGAGGAGCGGCCGCAGCCCGCAGTGCCGATCAAGAAGTCGGTCACACCGGACTATATTGTGTGCCTGGAAGACGGCAAGAAGCTGAAGATGCTGAAGCGCCATCTGAAGACGGCGTACAATATGACCCCAGAAGAATACCGGGACCGCTGGGGCCTGCCGGCCGACTACCCGATGGTTGCGCCGAACTACGCGCGCCAGCGCAGCTCGCTGGCCAAGCAGATCGGCCTTGGCACCCGCGCCCGCCGCGGCGCCTGAGGATCGGAATTTCGGCAGGGTGGGCGGGCGCCGATCACGACGCCCCCGCTCTGGCCCATCCTCTTGGGGCCGGTCCCATATCCGGTGAGCCCTGTTTCCCTGGCCACCGCGCCTAGCCTTTCGCGGTCACCTGACAATCGTCATGGGCAGGCGATCGCCCCCCAACCATCAGGTCCGAAGCCCAGCCTGCAGGACCGCGGATCCCGGCCCCGACCGGGTGGCGGCGCCTACGATGTCGGTTGACCGGGAACCGCCTGATCGTGTTATCCCTTGCGCTGGGTGCGGCGCTGTTCGTCCCGGCGTGGCCGTCCGGGCCCCGGCGGGGACAGCCGGCGCGGCGCATCGTCCCGAACCATCGCAGCGGACCGTCGACATGGCTGATGCAAGCTTGGACCAGCCGGACATGACCCTGACCAGCCCGGAGCGGGGCGAGGCGTCGATACAGGACACCGCCGATTCCGATGCGGCTGTGTCGGGCAGGCTCATGGACGGCATCCGCCTGGGCACGCTGGAGGTGCGGCTGGCCAGGTCCGCGGAAGAGATCGATTGGGCGCAGGCCCTGCGCTACCGCGTCTTCTACGAAGAGATGGCGGCGATCCCCTCCCCTGCGATGCAGGCCCAGGGCCGCGACTTCGACGATTACGACGATGTGGCCGACCATCTGCTGGTCATCGACCATGCGCGCGGCAACGGCCCGGACATGGTGGTCGGCACATACCGCCTGATCCGCCGGCCCGCTGCCGAGAAGGTCGGGCGCTTCTATTCCAGCGACGAATACGATATCGGCCGGCTTGCCAGCTATCCCGGCGAGGTGCTGGAGCTGGGGCGGTCCTGCGTCGATGCCGGCTACCGCTCGCGCGGCAGCATGCAGCTTCTGTGGCAGGGCATCGCCGCCTATGTGTTCCAGCATGACATCGCCCTGATGTTCGGCTGCGCCAGCCTGCCCGGCACCGATCCGGATGCCTTGGCGGAGCCGCTGTCCTACCTTTACCACCATCACCTCGCCCCGGCCGAGCTGCGGGCGATGGCCCTGCCGGAACGTCATGTGTCGCTGGACCGCATGCCGAAGGATCTCATCGATCCCCGGCGGGCACTGAACATCCTGCCGCCGCTGATCAAGGGCTATCTGCGCCTGGGCGGGTTCATCGGCGACGGTGCGGTCATCGACCATCAGTTCAACACCACCGATGTCTGCATCGTGGTGAAGACCGACCTGATCACCGACAAGTACTTCAAGCACTACGAACGTCGCAGCCGCGACAGCCAGGGCAGCTGAGGCGATCATGACCCGTACCGCGCGCGCCCTGGGATCATCCGGCCGCGGGGCCCTGCGCCTGAGCCTGTACCTGCTGTGGACACTGCTGCTGATCCCGCTCCAGGCGTTTGCCGTGGCGCGGGGATGGCGTCTGTGCCGCACCCTGCCGCGCTTCTATCACCGCGTCTGCACCCGGCTGATGGGGCTGGATGTGGTGGTGCGCGGCGAACAGGTGTCCGGCGGACCGGTGCTGTTCGTATCCAACCACTCTTCCTACCTGGATATCTCGGTGCTGGGGTCGCTGATCCCCGGTTCCTTCGTCGCCAAGACGGAGGTCGGGACTTGGCCTTTCTTCGGCCTGCTCGCCCGGCTTCAGCGTACGGTCTTCGTGGAGCGCAAGGCCCGTACTTCGGTCGACAAGCAGCGCGACGACATCGGCAGCCGCCTGGATGCCGGCGACAGCCTGATCCTGTTCCCCGAGGGGACCTCCAGCGACGGCAACCGCACCCTTTCCTTCAAGACCGCGCTGTTCGCCGTCGCCGCCCGCCGCATCGACGGCCGTCCGCTGACGGTCCAGCCGGTCAGTATCGCGGCCACCCGGCTCGACGGCATTCCGATGGGCATCGCCTTCCGCCCCTTTTATGCGTGGTACGGCGACATGGATCTGGTGCCGCACCTGTGGCAGGCCTTCCGTCTCGGCGGCATGACGATCGAGGTGGAGTTCCACCCGCCGGTCACCATAGACGGCTTTTCCAGCCGCAAGGCTTTGGCGGACCATTGCCAGCGCGTGGTTGCCGACGGCGTTGCCCGCGCCATCTCCGGCCGCCCCGATGCACCGGTCCGGACCAAGGACACCGCTCCGCAGGAAGCGGCTTCTCCCGCCTCCGCCCCGGCGATCAGCGACCCTGCGCACGGGAGTGCTTGATTCCGCTCTTGTATCCGCCGCGGCAGTCGCCTATAAACAGCGGGCGCGCGGGTGTAGCTCAATGGTAGAGCAGAAGCTTCCCAAGCTTACGACGAGGGTTCGATTCCCTTCACCCGCTCCAAGTTCCGCACCGGTTGCGGCTTGAAAAATACCCTTTTGAAAGTTTGATCGTGGTGGCTGGGCGGTCCGTGCCGATGGGTGCGGATGGGCGCTCTCTTTTGCGTTGATGGTTCGCCGATGGGGCGATTGCCGGACTGGCGGCGATCCTTGAGGCTGGGCGGTATCCTCCGTCTGTCCGAAGGGGAAAGCCCATGCGGCCAATCGAACGAGCACGCCGACTCAGCCGGTGCCTCCAGGCGCGCTTTCGCATCGACCTCTTCTCTACCCTGGTGGAGCGCGAGTTCGAACGACGGCTGGCGGAATTTATTCTGGAGGCGGAGCGCGATGCCTATCGCCGGGGGCGCGAGGCGGCGCTGGCCGGATCAGGTGGTTCCCCAGTTCCAGTGAGCGGCGAGGACGGGAAAGCCGCGGTCAATCCATCTCCGCAACGGGAAGAGGGGGCATGGCCGGGCGGGAAGCCCATGACCATGTGAGGCCCGCCCGCTCGGCGCAGGCATAATGCCAGGGGCGCTGGTCGCCGTGACCGGCCCAATGCGGATCACCCGTGCGGATCGACCGCCCGCAGGCGCAGCACAGCGGACCGTTACGCGTCGTACGCCCGGATTGGGCGCGCGTGGTGCCGGTTTTGGCTGATTTTGGCTTCGGTTCCCATCCCAGCGACGCGGGATGCCGTCCGTACGGCGCCATGCTCTTTCCCCAGATTTGCGATGATCCCCCGATCACGGCCACAACGCGTCCATAGACATAGACGTCGATAACAACACGGTCGTGGCGGTGCGAGAATGCCGCCGTCGCTCCTCGTTGCCAACAACAAGGATGGACAGGTTCCAACCCGAAATCGCTGCCTTCCGTATGGGCAGGCAGATCAAAAACTGCTTGTTTGTGAGAATTTTTGCAGAGAATAAAAAATATTCCCCACACAATCAGGCCTGCTTTAGGTGATTGAAACCGTCAATTTTCTGGGTCAATGTAGCGGATATATTCTATGATGTCTCTGAACATACCATCATTAATAAATATGCAACCATTGGAGACGGCTATCCTCAACTTATGCTGCGTTGCAGCATGATCTTCATGCGAAGGTGCTCCATGATGGCATTTCTACTGAGTGATCTTCACCCATTTACCGCCATTCCTCACATTGCAGCGACCGGCATTGCCGCCCCGCCCCCTGTCGACGACCGGTGTCGACGACCGGCCTCCTGCTGGTGACGTTCGGCCGTTGGCAGAGTATGGTCGGGTGGTTGCGGTTGTCCTTCCTCGGGGCGACGATGGTCGGGTCATGGCAAATCTCCTGATCGGATCGGTCTTCGGCCTGATGTCGGACGCGATGGTGCTGATCGGGCATGGTGTCTGCTCTGTTGCCCGCCGGAGCTTCTCGGGAATTGTCCGGCTGCCTGTCCGCCCTGCACTCCGTTTCCCGAACAGCGGCTTAAGGCCGTCAGCGCACCCCGCCGGTGCACCCCCGATTGCTCCCGATACGGGGCGGGAACATTCAGCCCCACGGCAGGGTTGTGGCAGCGAAGGGGATGTTTGGGAGGACCTGCCGTCATGGAAAAAGACCAGATCGTCGATACGCTCAATGACCTGATCCGCATCGTCGAGGACAGCCACGAAGGCTACCGTCAGGCCGCCGAAACAGCCGAGGACGAGGATCTGAAGGCCTTGTTCAACGATCTGGCCGCCCAGCGCGGTGCCATCGTCCGAGAGATTCAGCGGCTCGTCGCCGAACAGGGCGGGGCGCCCGACATGGGCGGCACCATGATGGGTGGTGCCCACCGGTTCTTCCTGGAACTGAAATCCGCCGTCATGGGCCACGACCGAGCCGCCATCATCGCAGAGGTCGAACGCGGTGAAACCGAATGCCTGCGCCGCTATGACGACGCCATGGGAAAGGAGCTTCCCTTGCCCGTCACCGCCGTCATAGCCCAGCATCTGGATCGCATCCGCGTCGACCGTGACCGCATGGCGGCGTTGCGTGGGGTGGTGGCGTGATGGTGCGTCGCAGCATTGCGGGGGCGCCGGAGCGGGCGTAGGCTTTCAATCCGTGGTCCCGGCCGATGGCCGGACCAATTGCCCCGCCGATCATCCGGCTTTGGTGGCCGGATGTCGGCTCCACCTGGACATGGATTGATGAACAGCGACACACAGAAAGCAGACCAGTCCGGCAACGATCTGGTCACCAAGGGCGCTTTTGCCCTCTACCACGCCGAGAATGCCCACCGCGTGGCCGAATTCAAGAAGTCCAAGAATGCCGAGGCGGCCATCGCCGCCGATTTCGACGCCTACCGCTCCCGCTATCTGCGGAAGTTCAAGGATGTCTTCGACAGCCTGTCCGAACAGGGGTTGACCGTCACCCGCGCGGTGTGACCCGGCCGGGCGCCTGCCCCCCTATCCCGGTCCCAGCCGCCGCCGCACGACGCCGGTCCGCCGCGTCCAGCACCGCGAGGCGCCCGGCGGGATCGAGGTCCCTCCAGTTCATGATGTCGTTCAGCGACCGGTAACAGCCGACGCAGACCTCCTGCTCGTCCAGCGTGCAGAGCCGGATGCAGGGGGATGGAACCTGATCGTTGCGGGGCGCTTGCGTCATGGCGTGACTGTGCCAAGACTGCTGCAACGCGGCAAGCGGGGCGTCGCGCCATCCACCTCGCCCGAATGGGATGGGAAAGCCGCAGGCCCGCCGCTATACTGAGCGGCATGGCCCGCATGCTGTTCCTTCGTGACATCGACGCCGACGTGCAACTGCGCTGCCGCGCCTGCGGGCATGGCGGCGTGCTTCCCCGTGCCATGCTGGAACGGCGCTTCGGCCCGAACTATCCGGTGCTGTCGATCGCGCCGCATTACCGCTGCTCGCGTTGCGACTCCCGCGACATCGAAAGCCGGCCGATCCTGGCGGCACCGCCGGCCTCCTCCTTCGATGCCGCGAACGAGGAGCCGTCCTTCGACGCCCCGCTGGCTGCTCTGAACGGTTTGCTCGCTTCGCTGCGTGGCGACGGTCCGGTGGAGGGAGCGCAGTCCGTTTCTCCGCCTCCCCCTCCTCCCCCACTTGCTCCCGCCGCCCCTGTGCGCAGCAAGCCGCTGTCGGAGCTTCCGCTGTCCGATCTGGTGGCCGATGGTCCGGGGGAAACCGGCGCCGCTCCGCTGTGGGAGCCGGTTTCCCTGGCCGATATGGCGGCACGGTTGGGTGCGATCAGGCCGGACGATGACGACCCCGGCCGGGATGGCGATCTGGATGGCGGCGAACCGGTCGATGACGGTTGGGACGATCCGCCCCCGCCTGCCCGCCCCGCCGGGAAGGAGACTGCCCGCGACAATGTTCCCGACGCGGATCCCGACGATGGCGGGGACGAGACGCTGGCGGCGATGCATCGCCTGCTGGCCCAGGCCCATTGGAGCGAGGACGACGAACCGGAAGACCGTCCGCCGGCGGCTGCCCGTCACTTCGAGCCGCAGGAACCCGAAGCGGACTACGACGGGCGGGTGGAAGAGGACGAGCCGCCGGTCTTCTCCCACAAGGTTCTGGTGCGCAAGGATTTCGAGGAGGATTGGGCCGATCCGGCTTCCGACCGCTGGCGGGTGGAGAAGGACGACCGCGACGAGGTGGACGGCTTCGATGATGATGAGGAGCCGTCGGACGAGGAGATTCTGTCCTTCGCGATCCGCGATCCGGAAAAGCCGGCTGCTCGGCTTTCGGAGCGGTCGGCGATCAAGCCGGTCAAGCCCGCTACGCCGCCGGCCGATGAGCCGCTCGATTTCGACCAGCACCGTGCCGAACGCCGTGCCCAGCGCCCGCCCCCGCCGCCGGAGGATGAGGAAGGCTTCGACCGCACCCTCGCGGCTTTGCGGTCGATGATCGAGGATGCGGCCAACGACCCGGACGACGATGCTTTGCCCCCGCCGCGGAAGCCGCCTGCAGCGGAGACAAGGGGCATCGGCAATGGCCCTGAAAGCAACAGCGATAGGATCCCCGGCGCGGCGACCGGTTGGCAGCATGAGGACGGGAGCGGGGACGATCCGCTGCCCGGTTTCGACGCCGGTCCAGAGCTGGACCCCGACCGGGATCCGGCGCCGGCCGGCCGCCGCTCCGCCCAGGAACGCGAGATCGAAGAGGCGATGAAGGCCCTGCGCGGCCTGATCGAGGAAGAGGTGGCGTCCGAGCCCCCGCCTCCGCCGTCCGCTCCGCCGTCGAAGCCGCGTGCCGGCAAGCCGCGCCCGCCGCCCCGCCGCGAGCCGCCCGCCCCTCCCGTGGAAGAGGCGGAGCCCACGGAGCCGCCTGCCAGGCAGGGTTCCAAGCCGGTCGATCCGACACCGCTCAGCAAGACCATCGCCGCACTGCGCGGCATGCTGGAACTGGACGGCAAGCGCAAGCGTTGACGCGGCCACCGTCCTTGCGGCAAGCGATCACCTGCGCAGACGCTTTTCCTGCATGATCTCCAACTGCAGCTGCTGGATTTCGGTCAGGCGCTGCCATTGGCGCTGGATCAGGTAATCCATCTTCTCGTGCAGGTGCCGGATTTCCAGTTCGGCCTTCAGGTTGACGCGGTAATCGTTTTCCGAGCGCAGCCGGTCCTTCGCCTCCTGCCGCTTCTGGCTCATCATGATGACCGGGGCCTGGATGGCGGCCAGGCAGGACAGCAGCAGATTCAACAGGATGAAGGGGTAGGGATCGAAGGCCCGCGTGTCGCCTTCCAGGATGTTGATGAGCATCCACACACACAGGAAGAAGGCGAAGGAGATCAGGAAGGCCCAGCTGCCGCCGAAGCTGGCCAGCCCGTCCGACAGCCGTTCGCCCAGCGTGCGGCGGTCGTCATATTCCTCCTCCGGGTTCTCGGCCAGCGTCTCGTGGCGGGCGAGGCTTTCGGCGACCTCGCGGTCCAGTTCACTCAGCTCGCCATGCTCCTCCTTCAGCAACTCCGCAACATAGAGCGAGCGGTAACGCGCCAACTCCTGCCGGCTGATCTGCGCGTCCGGCTCCAGATGCGGGTGGTCGTGGCGGATGCGGTCGGCCAGGTTGGGGCGCAGCGCGTCCAGTGCGATCAGGTCGCGCTTGGGCCGGCGCTTGCCGCTGATGGCGCAGGGCTGGCGCTTGGAGGCCAGCGTGCCGGACTCCTCCAGGCCAGCATCCTCCAGGCCAGCATCCTCGTTGCCAAGGCCGAGGTTCGGCACTGCGGACTCGTCGCCGTCCTCTGGCGGAAGCTGATGGTCGGTCATGATGGCGCCCTCCCTCGAATGCGCGAACCGGGGTGGCCGACTTTATGCCTGACCATTGCGACAAGCCGGTTAAATCGCTGCAAGACCGCAGGGCCCGCCGTAGCGTTGGTGGAGAAAGGAAAACGTTGCAACGGCTGGAGGCTTGCGGCGGCGCGGGATATGTCCGGCCGCCGCTTTGGCGGGTCCAAGATGACAGGCGGTTCATCCTTGACGGCCGCACAAGGAAAAAGGGGCCGCCTTGCGGCAGCCCCTATCCTTACCTGCGATCCGTTCGGGCCGCTCAGCCGATGCGCCAGACGTCCGGGCTGTTCTCCAGACGCTTCAGCAGGGCGATCCGTTGCTGCTCGATCTCGTTGGGCAGCCGGTCGCCGAAGCGGTTGAACAGTTCCTCCTGGTCCTTCGCCTCGGCTTCGGCCTCCTTGCGGTCGATGTCCATGATCTTGGCGAACTTGTCGGCAGGGAAGTTCAGGCCGGACCAGTTCAGATCCTGGTAGCGGGGGGAATAGCCGAAGGGCGATTCCGCCACCTCGGTGGCGCGGCCGCGGACGCGGTCGACGATCCACTTCAGCACGCGCATATTGTCGCCGAAGCCCGGCCAGACGAACTTGCCGTTCTCGTCCTTGCGGAACCAGTTGACGCGGTAGATGCGCGGCAGGCTCTCGATCTTGCCTTCCATCGACAGCCAGTGGTTCCAGTAATCGGCCATGTTGTAGCCGCAGAAGGGCAGCATGGCGAACGGGTCGCGGCGAATGGCGGCCTGGCCGACGGCGGCGGCGGTGGCTTCCGAGCCCATGGTCGCGGCCCAATAGACGCCTTCGCGCCAATTATAGGCCTCGAACACCAGCGGGAACGTCTTCGACAGTCGGCCGCCGAAAATGAAGGCGCTGATCGGAACGCCGGCCGGATCCTCCCAGGCCGGGTCGATCGACGGGCACTGCGCCGCCGGAGCGGTGAAGCGGCTGTTCGGGTGGGCGGCGACGCGGCCGCAGCCCGGCGTCCAGTCCTTGCCCTGCCAGTCGATCAGGTGGGCCGGCGCCTCGTCGGTCAGGCCCTCCCACCAGACGTCGCCGTCGTCGGTCAGCGCGACGTTGGTGAAGATGACGTTGTGGTCCAGCGTCTTCAGCGCGTTCGGGTTCGACTTCACGCTGGTGCCGGGGGCGACGCCGAAGAAGCCGGCCTCCGGGTTGATGGCGCGCAGCGTGCCGTCGGGCTGCGGCTTGATCCAGGCGATGTCGTCACCGATGGTGCGGACCTTCCAGCCCTCGAACTCCTTCGGCGGGACCAGCATGGCGAAGTTGGTCTTGCCGCAGGCCGACGGGAAGGCGGCGCCGACATAGGTCTTCTCGCCGGTCGGGCTTTCCACGCCCAGGATCAGCATGTGCTCGGCCAGCCAGCCCTGCTCGCGGCCCATGGAGGACGCGATGCGCAGCGCGAAGCACTTCTTGCCGAGCAGCGCGTTGCCGCCGTAGCCGGAGCCGTAGGAGACGATGCGGTGCTCCTCCGGGAAATGGACGATGTACTTGTTGTCGGCGTTGCAGGGCCACGCCACGTCCTGCTGGCCCGGCTCCAGCGGTGCGCCGATGGAATGCAGGCAGGGGACGAAGTCGCCGTCGCCCAGGATGTCCAGCACCTTCTGGCCCATACGGGTCATCAGGCGCATGTTGACGGCGACATAGGGGCTGTCGGAGATCTGCACGCCGATGTGCGCGATGTCGGAGCCCAGCGGCCCCATGCTGAACGGCACCACATACATGGTGCGGCCGCGCATGCAGCCCTCGAACAGGCCGTCCAGCTTGGCCTTCATCTGCTCCGGGTCCATCCAGTTGTTGGTCGGACCGGCTTCCTCGCGCGAGCGCGAGCAGATGTAGGTGCTGTCCTCGACACGGGCGACGTCGCCCGGATCGGAGCGGCACAGGAAGGAGTTGCGGCGCTTGGCCTCGTTCAGGCGGATGAAGGTGCCGGCCTCGACCATCTCGTTGCAGAGACGGTCATACTCCTCCTGCGACCCGTCGCACCAGTGAACGCGCTCCGGCTTGCATTTCAGCGCGATCTCCTCGACCCAGGCCAGGAGCTTCTTGTTCCGCGTCCGCATATTGCCAGTCATATCGTCCTCTCGAAGGCTGGGCCGGTACCGTCGCGTCGGGCATCCCTTCGGTGTCCCGAGGCTGGTCCGGCCGTCTTTGTCCGTTGTCGTGTCAGATGGAAGGCGTCCGCCGGATCGGCGGCCCGGTCAGCGCGGTGCCGGTCCGAACGGGCGGCAGGGCCGGAGGCCAGCCGGGATCGGCGGCACCGCGCAGGCGCGGCGACGAAACGGTGCAAAGGGTGGCCCTGAGGCGACAGGTCTGGGGGCCATTGGCCCGGACGGGAAACGGGTCGATCCGTTATGGTCCACTGAAGTGTTCTCCTGGTTGCGCATGCCCAAGCGCCGCTTTCTTGTTTTTGGTGCGGCGCCCGGTCGTGTCGAAGCGACCTCTCGGCCGGTCGTTCGGGCTGACGGTTGGCTTCTCGTCTCTCTCGGTCTGTAATCGCGCCTTTTGGCGTGTTCCGCCTTCGGCTTCTTTGGCTTTTACGGTCGGGCTCTTTTCGGTGGCCCTTTGTCCGGGCGTCCCTGTTGGTCGGGCGTCCCTTTTTGGGCTTCGGGGTCCGTCAGGCGCCCCCGTCGGCGGTTGTCGCATGTCCTGGCGGTCCGGTCCCGTCCTGCGGCCTGATCAGTGCATCCAGCATCAGTCTAGCCGATTCCGGGTCGCGGATTCTCTGTTCAAAATCGACGCGGGCGACGTACCCCCCGCGTCGCAGGTCGCATCCGTCCGGGTCCACCCCGGTCAAGCTCCAGCTTTCCCGTTGCCCGGCGCCGTCCTCATCGGTGGAGGGAACAAGCCGGGGGCCATAGCCCTCGCCGTTCAGTCGGTCGAGCAGGTCCGCCTCTCCCATCGCCAGTGCCGGCGCGGAAGCGGGAAGGTCCAGTTCGGCCGCGGACAGCCAATGGATGCGGCCGAAGCCGGCGACCAGATGGGCGCGCTCCACCGTCACGCGGTAGATGGAGAAATCGGCGAAGCCGGCATAGAAGGCGGCGTCGGGATGGCGGCGCAGGTAACGCGCGCGGTGGCGGGGCTCGTCCGACCGCTCCGCCCGGCCCAGGACCGACAGGCGCGCACCGGTCAGCGGCCGCGCCAGCCCGGCGGTGCCGTCGAACAGCAGCCCGACCCGGCCGTCGGCCAGCAGGTTGCGGGTGTGGTCGGCCAGCGTGGAGAGCAGAAGCAGGGGGCTGCCGTCATGGTCGAACGCCACCAGCACCAGCGATGGATAGGGCCAGCCGCCCTTGTCCACACCGCCGGCATCGGCGCTGCCGGTGTCGTCCGGCCGCCGGGCGGTGGCCAGCGCCGCACGGTCGCAGGCGCGCATCAGGCGCCGGGCGCTGGTGGCCGGAGCCGTGCCGTCCTGGCGGTCACCGGGAGGCAATGCGCCCTCCCTCGCATCCGGATCGATTCCGGACGGAGAGGACGCCGAAAGGGCGTTCAGAAAACTCATTCCAAAACGAGTGCGTTCTCCCGCGCGGCACCGTTGTTCGGCGCCGCATTGCCGCCATATTGGACCATACAAATGCCGCGGGAAAAGAGAAAACTGCCGCTGGTACCTGAGTTCTGGCATAAAGTATTGGAATGACCACTCGTCCTATGCCCGATGTTTCCGCTAACATTTCAGGTTCCACCCCGCTCGACCGTTCCGCTCTGACCGATTGGGAAGCTGTTACGACCATGGCCCACACCGTCGCCCTGGTGGATGACGATCGCAACATCCTGGCTTCGGTCTCCATCGCCCTGGAGGCCGAAGGTTTCGACGTGCGCACCTATACGGACGGCGCCGAGGCGCTGCGCGCCCTGACCCAGCGCCCGCCCGACCTTGCCGTGCTCGACATCAAGATGCCGCGCATGGACGGCATGGAGTTGCTGCAACGTCTGCGTCAGACCAGCCACATCCCCGTCATCTTCCTGACCAGCAAGGATGACGAGCTGGACGAGCTGATGGGCCTGCGCATGGGGGCCGACGACTACATCAAGAAGCCCTTCTCACAGCGTCTGCTGATCGAACGCATCCGCGCTCTGCTGCGGCGCGAGGCGCTGCGCGGCGAGACCGCCGAGGCCGATCCCGGCCAGATGATCACCCGCGGGCCGCTTCTGCTGGACGGTGCCCGCCACGCCTGCAGCTGGAAGGGCCAGCCGATCGACCTGACGGTGACCGAATTCCTGCTGGTCCGGGCGCTGGCCCAGCGGCCGGGGCATGTGAAGAACCGTGACCAGTTGATGGACGCGGCCTATGGCGAACATGTCTACGTCGACGACCGCACGATCGACAGCCACATCAAGCGGCTGCGCAAGAAGTTCAAGGCTGTCGACCCCGACTTCTCCCAGATCGAAACACTCTATGGCGTCGGCTACCGGTACAAGGAGTAGGCCGGTGTCCGCGACGGGCGGAGCGGGACCCAAGGAGAGGCCGGCGCGGCGGCGCGGCGTGTCGCCGCTGACCTTGCGCATCCTGGCGGTGAACGTGCTGGCGCTGCTGGTGTTGCTGGCCGGGCTGCTCTATCTCGGCCGCTACCAGGACCGGCTGATCCAGGCGGAGACCGAGGCGCTGGCGACCGAGGCGCGCATCTTCGCGTCGGCGCTGGGCGAGGGCGCGGTGAACCGCATCCTGACGGCCCCCTCCCCCACCGGCGACGAAGGAGGCGAGCGGTTCGAGCTGGCGCCCGAGCTGGCCCGCCCGATGGTCCGCCGGCTGGCCGAGGCGACGGCGACCCGCACCCGCCTGTACGACATCGACGGGCACATGCTGTCCGACAGCCGGGTGCTGGTCGGCTCGCAGGGGCGCATCGAAATCCGCGAGCTGCCGACACCGCCGGCCGGCGACCCGGTCAGCCGCGCGATCAACGACCTCTACACCCGGCTGATCGACGTGGTGCCGAGCCGCGAGGGGTTGCCGGCCTACCGCGAGGCGCCCGGCCGGCCGAACCCCGACGTCGAGCGGGCGCTCGGCGGCGAGGCGGCGGCCACCGTCTGGCGCGTCGACGGCGAAGGCGGCGATCCGGAACTGCTGCTGACGGTCGCGGTGCCGGTGCAGCGCTACCGCGAGGTGCTGGGTGCCGTGCTGCTGGCCCGCAGCGGCGGCGAGATCGACCGCGCCATCCGCTCCGTCCGCTTCGACATTCTCCGGGTGTTCGGCGTGGCGCTCCTGGTCACCATCGCCCTGTCCTTCTATCTGGCCGGCACCATCGCCCGGCCGATCCGCCGGCTGGCCCAGGCCGCCGACCGGCTGCGCACCAGCCACGGACGCCATGCCGGCATCCCCGACCTGACCCGCCGCGGCGACGAGATCGGTGAACTGTCCGGCGTGCTGCGCGAGATGACCGACGCGCTATGGACGCGGATGGATGCCATCGAACGCTTTGCCGCCGACGTCGCCCACGAGATCAAGAACCCGCTGACCTCGCTGCGCAGCGCGGTGGAGACGGCCGGCCGGGTCAGCGACCCGCGTCATCGCGACCGGCTGATGGCGATCATCGCCGACGACGTCCAGCGGCTGGACCGGCTGATCAGCGACATCTCCAACGCCTCGCGCCTGGACGCCGAGCTGTCGCGGGCGGAACCGGAGCCGGTGGACATCGGCCTGCTGCTGACCATGCTGGCCGAACTGCGCCAGACGGTCGCCGAAACCGTGGACGAGACGGTGGCGGCCGGGGGTGTGGATGCGCTTGGGGAGGGTGGCGCGGAGGACGTCCGGCCCATGCCGCCCCGCGTCGTGATCGACATTCCCGCGGGCGAGCGGCTGGTGGTGCCGGGGCTGGAGGGCCGGTTGACGCAGGTGTTCCAGAACCTGATCGACAATGCCCTGTCCTTCTCGCCGCCCGGCGGTATCGTGCGGCTGTCCGCCCGGCGCACAGGGCACACCGTGACGGTGGTGGTGTCCGACCAGGGGCCGGGCATCCCGGAGGGAAAGGAAGAGGCGATCTTCGACCGCTTTTACACCGAACGTCCGGTGGGCGAGAAGTTCGGGACCCATTCCGGCCTTGGACTTTCGATAGCAAAGCAGATAGTCAGCGCCCACAATGGTTCGATATGCGTGCGGAACCGTCAGGTATCGGAGGAGGCAGTCGACGGCGCCGACTTCATCGTAGTCCTGCCTTTGCTATGAGCCCTTCGGCCAGAATACATACATCCCCAGCACTATCGGGTGGACAAGCCGTGTTTATCGACGGATCATGGTGGTGGTCGTTCTCGCTTGCCGGCTGATAAAGCAACCGGTCCCTATCGGTCCGGTTGTTTGCTTCTGTTCCACGCGGTGATCGAAGGGTGGCCATCCCCAGGAACAAACATGTGGGGTTGCCATGCCTGACTCCGCTCCGCCCGATTCGTTCGCGAACAGGGTATCCACATCGGGTTCCCAGTCCCGCGGACCCGTACCGGCTGCGGCCGAGGTCGTCGACCTCCGCCGCTACCGGCTGGCCCGCCTGATCCGCGATGCCGGACGGCAGCAGGGGGAACTGGCCCGCCTGATGCGCGACGGCGCGCGGGAACGCAACCAGCTGGCGGAGGCTCTGCAGGGCGCGCAACGCCATCTCGCCAGCATCGCCGACAACTACAAGGTCCTGCTGGTCCGGCTGCAGCGGGAAAAGGACTTCCGCGACGCCTGCCAGGAAGCGGCGGAGCTGGAGGATCTGGAGGAGATGATCCGCCGCCGAGACGCCCTTGCCCAGGAACTGGAGGCCATCCGCCGGACGCCCCGCGGGATTGCCGGGAACTGAGCGGCTCCGCAGGCGCAAACCACGCTGGTGGAGCCGGGAAGCGGAACGCTTCTGCGATCGCGGCTCTTCATCGGCCGTCTCCTCCCGTGGTCCGGCAGAGTGCGATCCGCACCGAAAGAACGGTCCGAAGCGGATGGGGGATACCGGTCAGGTTTCCCCGCCTGACCCGTCGGGCCACCGTTCCGTTTCCATTGACAGAACCTGCGCCACGTCTCACCTTCGCCAGACTATGGTGACGATTCACGGCACCTGCGTCTTGCTTTCCGACATCGGCGTGCTGCTGCGCGGGGAGTCCGGGCGCGGAAAATCGGATTTGGCCTTGCGACTGATCGACGGTGGCGCCCGGCTGGTCTCGGATGACCGGGTGGCGCTGCGCGCCGGGTCCGGCCGGCTGACCGCTTCCGCCCCGCCGGCGCTGGCCGGACTGCTGGAGGTGCGGGGTGTCGGCATCCTGCCGGTGCCGTCCGCCGTGTCGGCCGATGTCGCGCTCATCGTCGATCTGGTGCCGCGCGACGAGGTGGAACGCCTGCCGCAGGCGGAGACCGAGATGCTGATGGGCATCGCCCTTCCCAGGCTGGGCCTGCACGCCTTCGACGCCTCCACCCCCGCCAAGATCCGGCTTGCCGCCGCCTGCCTGCGCGGCGGCCGGCTGGAGCGGGTGCCAGCCGGCCTGTCTGTCCAGCCTGGCCCGGGCCACTCAGTTCAGATTCAGCCCGGTCCGGTCGCGCCATGATCCTGTCCGACTTGCCGCCCGATCCCGCCACCAGTGCGCCGGTCAACGGTCCGGCGGCCCGTGGCCGGGTCGTACTCGTCACCGGGCTGTCGGGGGCCGGCATGTCGGTGGCGCTGAAGGCGCTGGAAGATCTGGGATACGAGGCGGTCGACAATCTGCGCTTGTCGCTGGTCCCGGCCCTGCTCCGGCAGGCCGACCCGAAGCGCCGGCCCCTGGCCCTGGTGATCGACAGCCGGACCCGCGACTTTTCCGCGCAGAGCTTCCTGGACGAGCTGGCGGAACTGCGTGGCCGTGCCGACCTCGACGTGAGTCTCGTCTTCCTCGATTGCGGCGACGAGGTTCTGCAGCGCCGTTTCACCGAGACCCGCCGCCGCCATCCGCTGGCGGAGGACCGGACGGTCCCCGACGGCATCCAGCGCGAGCGTGGACTGCTGTTCCCGCTGAAGGAGGAATCCGACGTCACGATCGACACGACGCAACTGTCCATTCATGATTTGCGGCGCATCCTGTCCGGGCATTTCCGGCGTGACGCCCAGGCAGCCCTGCAGGTGTTCGTGACCTCCTTCTCCTTCCGCCAGGGTCTTCCGCGCGAAGCCGATCTGGTCTTCGACGTGCGGTTCCTGACCAACCCGCATTACGACCCGGAGCTTCGGCCGCTGACCGGCCTGAACCCGGCCGTCGCGGCACGGGTGGAGAGCGACCCCGACTTCCCCGCCTTCTTCCGGAACCTGACGGAGCTGCTGCGCCCGCTGCTGCCCCGCTACAACCAGGAAGGAAAGAGCTATCTGACCATCGCCATCGGCTGCACCGGCGGCAAGCACCGGTCGGTCTTCATCGCCGAACGGCTGGCCGCCTGGCTGAAGGAGCAGAGGCTGCGGGTCAGCCTGAGCCACCGGGAGCTCGACCGGCTGGGTCTGCGCACCGCGGGGCCGCCCGGCAGCCAGACCGGACCCTTGGCTGGCAATCCGGCCGGCAATCTGGCCGGCAATCTGGGATGATGCAAATTGCACCTTGACGACCATACGTCCAACCAACGATCCAGATGCGATGCGGGCCGTTGCCTTCCGGCAGCGGTTCTCGCCCAGGTCTCCGGGGAGGACCCAACCTTGAAGGATGTCCCATGATCGGTATGGTTCTTGTCACCCACGGGCGCCTGGCCGAGGAGTTCATCGCCGCGCTGTTCCATGTGGTGGGCGAACAGCAGCAGGTTCGGGCCGTGTGCATCGGTCCGGACGACGACATGGAACAGCGCCGCCAGGACATCCTGAACTCGGTGGCGGAGGTCGATGACGGGTCGGGTGTCGTGGTGCTGACCGACATGTTCGGCGGCACGCCGTCCAACCTCGCCATCTCGATCATGGACAAGGCGAAGGTGGAGGTGATCGCCGGCGTCAACCTGCCGATGCTGATCAAGCTCGCCAGCGTGCGGAAGACCGAACCGCTCGACAAGTCGGTGATCGCCGCCCGCGACGCCGGGCAGAAATACATCAACGTCGCCTCCACCCTCCTGTCGGACTGAAGCCGCCCACCATGAGCCACCCCGACGAAACGGCGCCCGCCGACGGAGAAATCCGCCGGACCGCCACCATCACCAACCAGCGTGGCCTGCACGCCCGCGCCTCGGCCAAGTTCGTGAAGCTGGTCGCCACCTTCGACGCCGAAATCTCGGTGCGCCGCGGTGAATCCGTCGTGTCCGGCGAGTCGATCATGGGGCTGATGATGCTGGCCGCCGGTCCCGGCACCAGCGTGGAGCTGCGCGCGACCGGCGCCGATGCCGACGCGGCGATGGATGCCCTCCTGGACCTGATCAACCGCAAGTTCGATGAAGAGTGACCTGTCCTCCACCGGCGCGGCCAACGGCCCCGTGGCCGGTCCCGATCGCGGCGGCTCCGGCGGCGTCCCCACGCCCGAATCGTTGAGCGGTTCGGGGAGCGGTTCGGCGCGTGCCCTGCGCGGCCTTGGCGTGTCGCCCGGCATCGCCATCGGCCCGGCCCATGTGGTCGAAAGCGGTGCCGTCTCCATCCCCGAATACACCGTCGCCCCCGATGCCGTCGAGGCGGAGGTCGCCCGCTTCAACGAGGCGGCGGCCAAGGCGCGGCGCCAGATCAAGAAGCTGAAGAGCAAGGCGCTGGTGCTGCCCGATTCGGCGTCGGAAGAGATCGGCTTCCTGCTGGACGCCCACCTGTCGATGG
Source organism: Azospirillum humicireducens (assembly GCF_001639105.2). NCBI lineage: Bacteria > Pseudomonadati > Pseudomonadota > Alphaproteobacteria > Rhodospirillales > Azospirillaceae > Azospirillum > Azospirillum humicireducens. Next base: position 2,543,824 of record NZ_CP015285.1, on the reverse strand, counting down.
TCACCAACTCGCGCCTGACCCGCGGGGTGGAGCATCGCATCAAGCAGGACCGCGTCAACGCCGAGGCCGCCATCCAGGCGGAGATCACCGCCATCGCCGCCACCTTCGCCGGCATGGACGACGCCTATCTGGCCGGCCGCATCGACGATATCCGCGAGGTCGGACGGCGGCTGACCCGCAACCTGATGAAGCAGGAATTCCGGGCCTTCAGCAACCTGCCCCCCGGCAGCATCATCCTGGCGGAGGAACTGACCCCCGCCGACACCGCCCTGCTCGACCCCGCCGTCGTCGGCGGTTTCGCCACCGTGCTGGGCGGCGCGGAAGGCCACACGGCGATCCTCGCCCGGTCGCTCGGCCTGCCGGCGGTGCTGGGCGCGCCCGGCCTGCTGGCCGGGGTGCGCAACGGCGTGACGGTGATCGTCGACGGTCTGCAGGGCCGCGTCCTGATCGATCCCTCGACCGAGGTGCTGTCGGAGTATGGCGAGCGCCGGGCCGCGCGCGAACGCGAGCGCCAGGGCCTGAAGAGCCTGCGCAAGCTGCCCGCCGTCACCCGCGACGGTACCTCCATCACGCTGATGGCGAACCTGGAGCTGCCCCGCGACCTGGATCACGCGCTGGAGCATGGCGCCCAGGGCATCGGCCTGCTGCGGACCGAGTTCATGTTCATGAACCGCGACCATCTGCCCGACGAGGATGAGCAGTACGCCGTGCTGCGCACCATGATCGAGGGGATGGGCGGCCGCACCGTCACCGCCCGCACCATGGATCTGGGCGGCGAGAAGCTGGCCGGCTGGATGGCCGGGCGCTATGGCGAGCCGGCCAACCCGGCGCTCGGCCTGCGCGCCATCCGGCTGGGCCTGCGCGAACCGAAGCTGCTGGAAACCCAGCTGGCCGCCATGCTGCGCGCCGGTGCGCACGGGCCGCTGCGCATCCTGTTGCCGATGATCGGGTCGGTCTCCGAAGTTCAGAAGGTGCGGGAGATGATGGGCCAGGTCGCCCGCCGCCTGCGCCGCCGCGGTGTCGCCATCGCCGACCCGCTGCCGCCGGTGGGCGTGATGGTGGAGGTGCCGGGGGCGGCCCTGTCGGCCGACGCGCTGGCCTATGCCGCCGACTTCTTCGCCATCGGCACCAACGACCTGACCCAGTACACGCTGGCCATCGACCGCGCCGACGAACAGGTCGCCACCCTCTACGACCCGCTGCATCCGGCGGTGCTGCGGCTGATCCAGTTCACCATCGAGGCGGCCTTGCGCGCGCGCATCACGGTGTCCGTCTGCGGCGAGATCGCCGGCGACCCACGCTATTCCGCCCTGCTGCTGGGGCTGGGCGTGCGCGAGCTGTCGATGGCGCCGCTGTCGGTTCCGGCGGTGAAGAAGCGGATCCGTTCGCTCGACCTGATGGAGGCGAGCCGGCGCGCCCGCGTCATCATGGACCAGAGCGACAGCGGGCGGATCGCCACGCTGCTGGACGACTTCAACGCCATCCTGTGATGTTCCGGTCGCGGCCATGGGATGGGGCGGAAGTCCCCTCCCATGGTTCCTTCGTCACGGCGCCTTCCGCCCCGCCATATGCCCGAGATAGGCGATGACGCGGTCGAGATCGGCATCGCTCAGCATCGCCGGATCGAAGCCCGGCATCTGCTGGCCCGGCCATGTCCGGACGGATCGGGGGTCGCGGATCAGCCTCTTCAACCCGGCCGGCGTGAGATACTCGGTCGGGTTCATCGGCCGGTTCAGGTCCGGCCCCATCGCGGCGCTGCCGGCGCCGTTCAGGGTGTGGCAGGCCATGCATTGGGTGATGAACACCGTCTGTCCGGCCCGGATCGGCGAGTCGGCGGCCAGCGCCGGTTCGACCGCCAGCTGCGGCCAGCGCTTCAGCGGATCGTCCGAAGCGACGATGCGGGCCAACTGATAGGGCCATTGCTCGCTGCGCACTCCCGAGGCTTCCGGCCGTACCCACACCAGATAGAAGGGACCGGCCGACACCTCCTTGCCCGGAAGGTTGGGCCACGGCCGGTCGGCCGGCTCCACCGCGAGGAAGGCGACGGCACCGTCGGGACCGGTGCGCAGGCACAGCTCCGGCGGCAGTTGCGCGGTGAATCCGTCCGAAGCCACTCCTTCCAGCACGGTGCCGGGCGGAAACTCTCCGGTGCCGAGCAGGCTGGCGAGCGGCACGGCGCGGTAGCTCATCGGGCGGCCATAGGAGATGTCTGCGGGAATGTCGACGGTCACCATGTCGGGGCGGGCCAGCAGGGCGTCGCGGTCGAACACCCGTTCGGATCCGGCGACGGCGATCGTCAGCGCCGGCCCGGTGGCCAGTGCCGGATGAAACGGCAAGGCGGCGAGCATAAGAAACAGGGGGACCAGCAGGCGTCCGGCCCGGCCTCCGACCATGGAGCCGAGCATGCGCGCAATCGACGGCTTCATCATTCCGGTTCGTCCTCCGCGTCGTTCCCGTCCCACAGATCCTCATCGCCCGGTCCGGGACCATGCCGGGTGGAGGCGGTTGCCTCCCGTTCCAGCCGCTCGATCTGTTCGGGGTGGGTGATCTCGATCATGGGGCCATTGCGCAGGGTGATCCAGCCCCGCACGCGCACACGCCGTCCTTCCAAGGACAGCGGGTCGATGCCGGCGCGGGTGACCTCGCGCATCGCGGCGCGGCCGATATGGACGGTGACGTCGCTGTGCCAGTCGGCGCCGAAATCGAGCCAGGCCTCGCCGCCGCTCTTGGAGATGGCCAGCACCACCCCTTCCACCAGTTGGAAGCTGTCGCGGTCGCGGGCGAGATCGTCGGGATCGCCGGCGTCCCGCACCGCATAGACCCGGCTGCGCCAGAGCCCGCGGCCGGCGGTGCGCGCCTCATCCTCGCCGGCCAGCAGTTCGGCGGCATAGGCGCGGGCGTCGGGACGGGTGTGGACGCGGGCCAGCCCGCGGACGAGCAGGGCCGATTGCAGCCACAGCCCGTCTTCCCGCACCAGATGGGCGAGCAGCCGGCCATGGCGGTCGACCGGAGCCGGGCCGTGCAGGACGACGCGGCGGCCGAGCGCCAGTTCGGACAGCGCCCTGGTCGCCGCTTCCGCCAGCGGCCAGACGCGGCCGTCGGCCGGGTCGGCGGTGCGCGGCGGCTTGGCGGCTTCGATCCCCGCCAGCCGGACGCGGCGGCCGTCCTCCAGCTCCAGCGTGTCGCCGTCCAGCACGGCGGTGACGCGCAACGGCTCCGCCGACGCGGCGCCGGCCAGCAGCATCCAGCCCAGCAGCAGGACCGGCAGGCTCACGAGCGGGAGCGGGACAGGTCGCATGGAGATCGCCGTCTTTGCGGAACAACCGCCGCCGGGCGGGGTTTTGACCGGTATGCCGATCCACGCCCCCTTCCGCAAGCCGTTCCGTGCCGCGCTGGCAGCCCTCTGTCTGGCCGTCACGGCGCCCGCCCTGACCGCTCCCGCCCCCGCACGGGCCGGGCTGCTTGACAATGTCCTGTCCGGCGACGAAGCCGCGCTGGGCGCGCAGGAGCATCCGAAGATTCTGGCCCGGTTCGGCGGAGCGGTGAAGGATGCCCGGCTGCAGGGCTATGTCGATCAGCTGGGCCGCAAGCTCGCCTCCACCACGGCACGGGCGCGCGAACCCTGGACCTTCACCGTGCTGGACAGCGACGTGGTCAACGCCTTCGCCGTGCCCGGCGGCTATGTCTACGTCACCCGCGGCCTGCTGGCCCTGGCGAAGGACGAGGCGGAGGTGGCCGGCGTGCTGGCGCACGAGATCGGCCACGTCACCGCCCGCCATTCGGCGCAGCGCCAGACCCGGCAGACCATCGCCGGCATCCTGGCTGCCGGGGTCGGGCTGGTCTTCGGCGACGACACGCTGGCGCAGTTGGCAGGGCTGGGCGGCACCGCGGTGGTCGCCAGCTATTCGCGCGAGCAGGAGTTGGAGGCCGACCAGCTCGGCGTGGAAACGCTGCGGCGTGCCGGGTACGATCCCTTCGCCATGGCCACCTTCCTGGAGACCCTGCGCCGCGACAGCCAGTATGACGGCCTGCGCTCCGGCAACAAGGGAGCGGGCGGCTTCGACTTCTTCGCCAGCCACCCGGCGACCGAGGATCGCATACGCCGCGCCGCCGATCTTGCCCGTGCCATCCCGCAGGGCGGCGCCCGCCCGCGCGATCCTTACCTGGCGGCGGTCGACGGCATGATCTATGGCGACAGCCCGGAGAACGGCTATGTCCGCGGCCGGGGCTTCGCCCACCCGCAGCTTGGCATCGCCTTCACCGTGCCGAAGGGCTACTCCCTGCTGAACGGGGCGGATCAGGTGGTCGCCAAGGGGCAGAACGGTGCCGCCATGGCTTTCGATGGCGGATCGGCGGCCGGCGTCTCCGACCCGGCATCCTTCCTGACCGGAGTGTGGGGAAAAGGCGCCACCCTGTCCAACCTCCAGCGCATCACCATCGGCGGCATGCCCGCCGCCACAGCCACCACCCATGGCGAGGCGGAGGGCGAGAGTGCCGACATAAGGCTGGTGGCGATCCGCATGCCGGACGGCCGGATGTACCGCTTCACCTTCCTGGCGCCCGCGGGATCTCTGGCTCGTTTCGATACGGATTTCCAGGCGACGGCCAACAGCTTCCATCGGTTGACCGCGCAGGAGGCGGCCCGTTACCGCCCCCGCCGCGTCCAGGTGGCGACGGTGCAGCCCGGCGACAGCGTCGACGGCTTCGTCCGCCGCATGCCGCAGGAGCCCTATGCCGAGGAATTGTTCCGGATCATCAACGACCTCCCGCCCGGCACGCCGTTGGAGCCGGGGCAGCGGGTGAAGGTGATCGTCGGCGAATAGGGGCGGAGGAGGATGCCCGCAGACATCAGCGTGACCGCATGAAATCCGCGTAAGGATACGGTCCGGCGGGTTGCTCCGGAACGTACGGGCAGGTAGGCTGCGCCGCATGCCCGACAGTCCCTCAGCACGCGTACAGTTGCCTCTGCCCGCTCCGGCGCCGGCCGCCAAGCGGGCCGGGCAGGCGGGCAGCAAGACGCGGGCGACGCTGGCGCCTGAGCCGGCCAGACGGCGACGGCTGCGGTTGCCGATCGCCGCGGTGCTGGTGGCCGGTTTCGGGTCGCTGATGCTGGCGGCGGTCGCCAGCGTCCTGATCCTGGGCCTGGTCAGCGCCAGCACCAACACTTTTGCCCTGCTGAATGATAAGGCCGACCTCGCGCTCGCCGGGGTGGAGGTGCGGGTGCGCCACCAGCTCGATCCCGCGCGGGAGATGGCGCGCTTCGTCGCCGGACTGGTCGAGCGCGGCGACCTGCGCGCGATTGACGGCACGGCGATGACCGACACATTGCGCGGCGCGCTGGCCGGTGCGCCGGACGTCACCGGGCTGGCCTTCATCCGCCCGGACCTGACCGGCGTCCGGGTCGCCCGGCTGAATGGCGACCTCATCGCCGAGCCCTTCGACATGCAGGGCGGGAGCGACATTCCGCCGGAGGTCCTGGACGGTCCCAACCGCAGCGCCGCCACCTGGGCCGATCCACGCTGGCTGAAGGAGGCGCAGAACAGTTTCCTCACGCTGTACCAGCCGGTGCGGCGCGACGGCCGCTATCTGGGACAGGTGGCGGTCGGCGTGTCGCTGGGCGACCTGTCGCGCTTCCTGTCGGTGCTGTATGTGGAGCAGGGGCTGAACGCCTTCGTGCTGTACGATCAGACCCATGTTCTGGCCCATCCGGCTCTGGTCGGCCGCAGCTTTGATTTTTCCGGCAAGCTCGACGGGCCGCCGCTGCCGCGGATCGATCAGGTTGACGACCCGGCGCTGGCGGCGTTGTGGACCAGCGGCGTCCCGGTCCAGTCGCTTAAGAAGCGGGTGGAGGCGCGCGGCGTGCGCGTGCTGGGCAGCGACTACATGTTCCTGACCCGCAGCATGGCGGGATACGGCCAGCAGGACTGGATCATCGGCATCGGCTATCGCGATGGCGAGATGGGCGTCGAGATCCGCCGACTCTACATCACCGGCGCCGTGGGGCTCGCCATCCTGCTGGTGTCGGTTGGGGTGGCGCTGCTGGTCGGGCGGCGGATCAGCCGGCAGGTGGCCCGGCTGGCCGAGGCCGCCGACCGCGTCCGCGCCTTCGAGTTCCGCACCATCGCCGACCTGCCGGATTCCCGGCTGCGCGAGATGGCGCGCGCCGCCACCGCCTTCAACGCGATGGTCGCCGGCCTGCGCTGGTTCGAGACCTATGTGCCGAAGGCGCTGGTCCTGCGGCTGATGCGCCAGCGCGAGACCGAGGGCGGGCTCGATTCCGTCCAGCGCGAGGTGACGGTGATGTTCACCGACATCCGCGGCTTCTCACGCATGGCCGAGCATATGGCCGCCGCCGACACCGCCGCCCTGCTGAACGAGCATTTCACCCTGCTCGCCGCCTGCATCGAGGCGGAAGGCGGCACGGTGGACAAGTTCATCGGCGATTCCCTGATGGCCTTCTGGGGCGCGCCGGAAGCGCAGGAGGACCACGCCGTCCGTGCGCTGCGCGCCGCGCTGGCCATCCACCACGCTATCCGCGCCGACAACCGCCGCCGGGTCGCCGCCGGCCGGGCGCCGATCCATGTCCGCGTCGGCCTGCACAGCGGCCCGGTGGTGGTGGGCAACATCGGCTCCGACAGCCGGATCAACTACACCATCGTCGGCGATACGGTGAATGTCGCCGCCAGGATCGAGGAGCTGTCGGGCGGACTCCAGGGCGACGCCGAGGTGATCGTGCTGACCAGCGGCGTCACCGCCGCCAAGGGCAAGGACGCCGTTCCGCTGGTCCGCCAAGGCGGCAGGTCGCTTCGTGGCCGCACCGGGATGACCGAGCTCTGGCGCCTGGTGCCGGAGGATGAAAGGAAGGACGTTGCGAAGGCGGCGGCGCCGACAGGTGGAACCGCGCCCCCATTTCCGGCTCCCTCTCCCGGAGGGGGAGAGGGCATCAAGCCGGTGCTTGCAGGTAAGGATACGCCCTGAATTGGGCTGGCTTTTCCAGCTAATCCATTGATAATGCTGAAAGTACCGCACCTTTATCCTTACGTCAACGCCAGCTGCGACGGCCACCGCGGCGGTCATCCTCGTCGAACAGCTCGGCCAGCTTGTTCATCATGGTGCCGCCCAGCTGCTCGGCATCGACGATGGTCACGGCGCGGCGATAGTAGCGGGTCACGTCATGGCCGATGCCGATCGCCACCAGCTCGACCGGCGACCGGGTTTCGATCTGCTCGATGGTCTGGCGCAGGTGGCGTTCCAGATAGTTGCCGGCATTCACCGACAGGGTGGAGTCGTCCACCGGTGCGCCGTCGGAGATCACCATCAGGATGCGGCGCTGTTCCGGCCGGCCGAGCAGGCGGTTGTGCGCCCACTGCAGCGCCTCGCCGTCGATGTTCTCCTTCAGGATGCCTTCGCGCAGCATCAGGCCCAAATTCTTGCGGGCGCGGCGCCACGGCATGTCGGCGGCCTTGTAGACGATGTGGCGCAGGTCGTTCAGGCGGCCGGGATGCGGCGGCTTGCCGGCCGCGACCCAGGCCTCGCGCGCCTGCCCGCCCTTCCAGGCGCGGGTGGTGAAGCCCAACACCTCCACCTTCACCGCGCAGCGCTCCAGCGTGCGGGCGAGGATGTCGGCGCTCATCGCGGCGATGGAGATCGGCCGTCCGCGCATGGAGCCTGAATTGTCGATCAGCAGCGACACCACCGTGTCGCGGAAATCCATCTCCTTCTCCGCCTTGAAGGAGAGCGGCAGCACCGGGTTGGCGACGACGCGGGCCAGCCGGGCGGCGTCCAGGATGCCCTCCTCCAGGTCGAAGTTCCAGGAGCGCTGCTGCTTGGCCATCAGGCGGCGCTGCAGCCGGTTCGCCAGCTTGGAGATCACGCCCTGCAGATGCAGCAGTTGCTGGTCCAGCAGGTGGCGCAGCCGTTCCAGCTCCGCCGGGTCGCAGAGGTCGGCGGCGTCGACCACCTCGTCATACTGGGTGGTGAAGGCCTTGTAGGCGTTGGGATCGGGTTCGTTGCGGCGGTTGGCGTCGTTGCGCCAGGGCTGGCCGGGGCCGGCGGGCTCCTCCGCCCCCTCGCCCTCGCCCATCTCCATGTCGCCTTCCTCGCCGGCACCCTCCTCGGCGCTGTCGCCGGCCTCCGACGAGTCCTGCATTTCCGAAGAGGCCATGGATTCGGACTCGGACTGGTCCTCGTCCTGGCCGCGGGTCTGGCCGCTCTCGGGCGAATTCTCATCCTCGGAGGACTGGGTCTGCTGGTCCTCCTCCTCTTCCTGGTCGGCTTCCTGACCGACCTCCATGTCGAGATCCGCCAGGAGCCGCCGCACGGCCTTGGCGTAGGCTTCCTGGTCGCCGGCATAATTCGCCAGCCCCTTCATGTCCCGGCCCAGCCGCTCCTCGATCCAGGGGCGCCAGAGGTCGACGGCATGGGCGGCGGCGGGCGGCGGCGCGGCACCGGTCATCGCCTCGCGCGCCATCAGCCGCAGCGCTTCCGACAGCGGCACCTGCCCGCGGTCCTCGACGCGGTCGAGACCCTGGCGGGTGTAGCGGTCGTCCAGCGCCGCTTCGAGATTGTGGGCGACGCCGGCCATGTCGCGGCTGCCCAGCGCTTCGCAGCGCGCCTGCTCCAGCGCGTCGTAGGCCTGGCGCGCGGCATCGCCCAGCGGCATGCGGTGGGCGTGCACCGCGGCGTCGTGATGGCGCAGCCGCAACGCCACGGCATCTGCCGCACCGCGCAGCTTGGCGACCTCGACCGGGTTCAGGTCGCGCGCCGGCAGCGGCACCCGCACACGCTGTCCCGACAGCCCCGGCGGATCGGACGAGAAGCCGACCTGCACCTCCGCCCGCCGGGACATGGCGCGCACCGTGGCGGTGGTGGACCGCTTGAAGGCTTCGACGGGGGTGTCGTTCTGGGTGGTCATCGCGGGGCGTCTTTGGGTTGTGGTACCGGCTTCGTACAAGGTCGGAGAACTGCGGGCAAGATTGACACGGATTTCACGGATTTGGGCACGGATTTCACGGATTTTCTAATGTGCCAGCACTCGCTTGACCGTAAGGCTAGGTCCGGCGAAGTTGAACAGAAGCCCAACCGGCAATCCGCTTGCCCGCAGATAGTTCAGGACTTGGCGGCTGTGGGCTTGGATCAAAGCCTCGCAAACCTTCAATTCCACGATCAGCCGCTTTTCGACCACGAGATCCGCAAAATAGCTGCCGACGGGATCACCTTTGTAAAGCACCTTGAAAGGCACTTCCGTGGCAACCGTCAAACCGGCGTCGGATAACTCACGAAACAGCGCCTTTTTATAGACCTGTTCGGCAAACCCATGGCCCAATACGGCATGAACCGCAAAGGCGGCGCCGATGACCCGCTCGGTCAAGCGGTCGAGATCGGCGCCCAGGCTCACCTTCATCCGTGAAATCCGTGTTTTAATCCGTGAAATCCGTGCGAATCCTTGTGTGCTGCGCCCCGACTTCACCGAAGCGCGGGGCGCAGCTCGGACACGTCACACGAGGTTCGCCTGGACCCCCGTCTCCGGCAACTCCACGCCGAAGCAGCGCTGGTAGTATTCGGCCACCGTCGGCCGCTCCACCTCGTCGCACTTGTTCAGGAAGGTGATGCGGAAGGCGAAGGCGACATCGTTGAAGATCTTCGCGTTCTCGGCCCAGGTGATGACCGTGCGCGGGCTCATGACGGTGGAGATGTCGCCGTTGATGAAGCCTGCGCGCGTCAGGTCGGCCAGACGCACCATCGAGGCCACCGTGTCGCGGCCCTTGGCATCGTCGTACGACTTCACCTTGGCCTGGACGATCTTCATCTCGGCGTCGACCGGCAGGTAGTTCAGCGTCGCCACGATGTTCCAGCGGTCCATCTGGCCCTGGTTGATCTGCTGGGTGCCGTGATAGAGGCCGGTGGTGTCGCCAAGACCGACGGTGTTCGCCGTGGCGAACAGGCGGAAGGCCGGGTGCGGACGGATGACGCGGTTCTGGTCGAGCAGCGTCAGCTTGCCTTCCACCTCCAGCACGCGCTGGATCACGAACATCACGTCGGGACGGCCGGCGTCATACTCGTCGAACACCAGGGCGCAGGCATGCTGCAGGGCCCAGGGCAGGATGCCCTCGCGGTATTCGGTGACCTGCACGCCGTCGCGCAGAACGATGGCGTCCTTGCCCATCAGGTCGATGCGGCTGATGTGGCTGTCCAGGTTGACGCGGATGCAGGGCCAGTTCAGCCGGGCCGCGACCTGTTCGATGTGGGTCGACTTGCCGGTGCCGTGATAGCCCTGGACCATGACGCGGCGGTTGTAGGCGAAGCCGGCGAGGATGGCCAGAGTGGTGTCCCGGTCGAAGCGGTAGGCGCTGTCGAGGTCGGGCACATGCTCCGAGCGCTGGCTGAAGGCCGGCACCTGCATGTCGCTGTCGATGCCGAAGACCTCACGCACCGAGACCGTCGTGTCGGGCTTGTGGTCGAACAGGGCCGAGCTGGCCTGGGTCGCTCCTTGGGAAGCCATGGGTGGTTTCTTACGTTCCAGCGAGTGTCGGTTGTCCAGCGGCCGCGGGATTGACCCGGCCCGCCAACGGGGGTTCAGGCAGCATAACAGGCTTTCAGCGTATTGTAGGCCTGATTGATTTCTTTCAGGCGTTCTTCCGCAGCCTTGTCGCCGCCGTTGGCATCGGGATGATGCTTTTTCGCAAGCTCCCGATAGCGTGCCTTGATGCGGGTGAAGTCCACCGGCGGCGCCAACTCCAGGACGGCCAGCGCCTTTTCCTCTTCGGTGCGGGCCTGGGTCCGGCGATGCGCCTTTTCCTCGTCCTTCGTCTTGCCGGCCTCATGGCCGAATTCGAAACTGAAGCCGTTGACCACGCGGTCGCGGATGAAGCGCTCCTGCGTCGCCCATTTGCCGAGCGGCCAACTCGGCCGCTGCCAGGTGGTGTCTCGCCGCACCTCCGCCTCGATCTGGTCGGTGGACATGCCGGCATAATAGTCCCAGGCGCGGTTGTACTCCCGGACATGATCCAGGCAGAACCACCAATACTCGTTGAGGCTGCTGCGGCTTTTCGGCGCACGGTATTCGCCGGCGGCGACGCAATCGGGATGGTCGCACACACGGGTGGCCGCGCGCGGGGCGGCGTAGCTGTCGTAACTGGAGCGGGTGCGGTTCCTGGTCATCGGGCAAGTATGGGAAGAGCCGATGCCTCTGGCAAGCATGCCGAATCGGGCTTCCGTCATCCGCAACGCGCGGGCTGCGACGCTTGACAGACGGAAAATCGCACCTTCTCCTTTCTGGTGCCGATCGCCCTGGGGAGCCGCTCCTCCGGCGACTGCCCCCCCCCACCGCTCATGCGATAAATACCGGGACCCCCGCCATGGAATACGCCACCCGCATCCGCGAGAAGCTGACCGCCGGACTGGCGCCTGATCGTCTGGAGGTCGTCGACGACTCCGCCCGCCATGCCGGCCATGCCGGCGCGGACGCCGCGGGCGAGACCCATTTCCACGTTACCGTTGTCTCCCCCGCCTTCACCGGCAAGTCGCGGGTGGAGCGCCAGCGCATGGTCTATGCCCTGTTGGCCGACGAACTGCGCGAGCGGGTGCATGCGCTGGGCCTGACCACCCACGCTCCCGGCGAAGCAGGAGCCTGACGGCAGGGGCGCCGCCTCCCGCATCAACACTCGTCTGCCGCACCTCAAATAACGCGCGGTTGAGGGGCTGAAATTACATACATATGAATGCAACCAAGAGGAGATTTATGGAAATGTTGTAAGAATGGAAGGCGCGTGCGTGGTTGCAATTCCCGCTGCGTTTAGTAAAGTGCGATATATGCAACCATTTATCGCGCCGTGGTGGACACAAACTTCGCATGTCCGCCGGCGGCTTCGTGGAAGGGGCTGCGGATGGCGAAGCGTGGGCCGAAGAAAAAGCGGGTGAACACCCCACAGGCGGGGGTGGAGCCGTTGAGAAGCCAGAACATCATGATCGGCGGACATCGCACGAGCATGCGGCTGGAACCGTCGATGTGGGATGCTCTGGAGGATATCGGCCGTCGGGAAGGACTGACCGTCAATCGTCTCTGCACGCAGATCAAGGAACGGATCGAGGAGCAGGCTCGCCGCCGTGGCATCAACCCGGAGGAAGCGGACGTCACCCTGACATCGGCCGTGCGTGTCTTCATCGCGTCCTATTACCGGCGCGCCTGCACGGAGGATGGCCATCTGCGTGCAGGCCATGGCGGCAGCGATCCGTTCGTCGGCACGCCATTCGAATTGCCTGCTGTCGATGATGTCGACGGCGGCCAATCCTCGGTTGCGGCGGGCGGCAGCTTTCCCACCCCCGGCGGCCAATCCGCCTCGCCTGGCACTCACCTGGAGGCTTGACGGCGCGGGGCGACCCGGCCGCCGCCGTCAGTCCGCCTGCCCCCCAGCTGTTTTCCGATGCGGCGATGCCTACTCCGCCGCTTCCTCGCGGGTGGCGTCTTCGTTTCGGTCCCCGGTGTAGTGGGCAGGCCAATTCTTGCGCACCACGTCTCCGCTGCTGTCGAAGATGTGGCACATGTTCAGAAGGACCGGCCGTTTGCCGTCGTCGTGTGGCGGCTTGCCGGCCGCCTTCGCCCGTTCTGCCGCCTCGCGGGCCAGGATCGGGTAGACGGTCTGGAAGGCCGTCGTCGCCAGCGGGCCCAGCAGTTCCACCAGATGGGTGCAGCCCTTCGGTCCGCCCAGCCGGTCCTTGACCGCACGGGTCCAGCCCGGACCGATGCGCAGGCCGACCAGCTTCTGGAACTGGGGCGTGATGGCGCCGCAGGCATTGTAGGGGCTGTGCTGGGTGACCGCCTCAACCGCCTGGACGGTCAGCGTGTCGTCGACGGTCAGGCGCATCCACATCTGGTGGATCGGCGTTCCCGGCTCCAAATGTCCGCGCTCCTCGGTATGGAAGCCATAGCTCTTGACGTCGGTCAGATGTCCCTCGATGTCCCACAGCCCATCGGCGCGCCGGAACCCCTGGCAGGTGACGCGGCGGGTGTGGATCGGCTCGCGCGCGGCGGGGGCGGACAGCGAGGGCGCGGGCATCGGGCTTTCCAGTTCAGCAGTGAGGATGGCTCACCCTCGACTATCGGCGGGGCCGGGCGCCCGGTCAACCCGACCCCGCCGCAACGCAGCGTTACCTATGGGTCAGCCTTCCGGTCAGCCAAGCCTGGCCTCCGCCGAATAGCCGGAGCCGAACATGTAGGCTTCGCGGTTGCGCAACTCGTCCTCCAGATGGGCGCGGACGACGGCGAACAGGTCGCGGATCGACACCATGCCCACCACTTCGCCGCCGATTGCGATGGGCAGGTGGCGGTAACGGCGCCGTTCCATCAGGTCGAGCGCGGACAGTGCCGTGGCCGACGGCTCCAGCGTGTCGGGATCCGCGGTCATGACCGCCGACAGCGGCGTGGTGTCGGGGTCGAGTCCGGCGGCAACCACGCGCGTGGTCATATCGCGTTCGGTGACGATGCCCTTCAGCGTCCGCCCTTCGGTTACCAGCACCGCGGCGATGCGCTTTTCCGCCATCAGGGTGGCGGCATCGCGCACGGTTGCTCCGGGCGGCAGGCAGGTCAGTTCCTGATTCTTGATGACGTCCGGCATCAGTCGGCGTGTCGGCATGTGTCCCATCTCCCTCATGATTGCAGGTTTTGTGGACGAACGATGCACTCGACCGCGATTTCGCAGCGCGGTATGCCGATCCTGTCAGGCAGAAGCACGGATAGTCAATAGAACTGATTGTTAAAAACTTTACATGTGCCTGGGTTGGCTTTGGCGTCCGCCGGCTTTACTGGGTGGACTCAAGCTGCTTGCGCAGCCCTTCGATGCCGCTGGTGTAGATGCCGGCGATGACCTTGCGCGCTTCCGCGTCGGGGGCGCCGCTGGCCTGGAAGCTGGAGGACCAGGTGATGCGGGTGGTGCGGGCATCCACCGCGCTGAGCCGGATGGTGGAGCTGTAGTTCTTCACCGGCAGCGGTCCGTTCAGCAGGGTGTAGCGCAGGCGGTGCTTGGCGGCGGAGACGGACATCAGCCGCTCCTGGATGGCGCCGCCGCCCTTCAGGGCGATGTCGCGCTCCTCCTTGCCGCCGGACTTGCGCAGGGTGCAGCCTTCCACGGCGGGATGCCAGTTGGCGATGGCGCAGAAAGGGCCGACCTGAGTCCAAACCTGCTCGATCGGCGCCTTGATCGTCGCCTGCTCGCGCACCTCCAGCGCCAGGGCCGGTGCCGCGGCCAACATCAGCACCGCGGCTATGCCAATCATCGCCTTCATCACCCATCCTCCCGTTCTGTGCCGCGGCGGGACGGCCGCGGTCCTGGCCGGGAGTATGGGCGGGCAACGGCGAGGGCCGCTATTGTGCGAAAGACTGATTATCTGCAAATGCACGATTGAAGCGGTGCGGGCATCAGGCCGGGGTCACCGCCTCTTCCAACACGGCGCGGACGGCGGCGGCATCGACGTCGCGGCGGGTGAAGGCGTTGCCGATGCGGTCGGCCAGGATGAAGGTGATGCGGCCATCCTGCACCTTCTTGTCCTTGGCCATCGACCGCACCAGCCCGTCCACGTCCCAGGCGACGCCGGCGATGTCGGCCGGGCGCACCGGCAGCCCGACCTCGGCCAGATGGGCGCGGGCGCGCCGCGCGTCCTCGGCCGGGCAAAGCCCCAGCCGGACCGACAGGTCGAAGGCCAGCACCATGCCGATCGCCACTCCCTCGCCATGCAGCAGGGTTTGGCCGAAGCCGGTCGCCGCTTCCAGCGCATGGCCGAAGGTATGGCCCAGGTTCAGCAACGCCCGGTCGCCGCTCTCGCGCTCGTCGACGCCGACGATGTCGGCCTTGGCGCGGCAGCTGACGGTCACCGCATGGCGCCGGGCGTCGCTGTCGCCATCGACGACACGCCGGCCGTTCTGCTCCAGCCAGGCGAAGAAGTCGGGCTGGCGGATCAGGCCGTACTTCACCACTTCGGCATAGCCGGCCAGAACCTCGCGCCGCGGCAGGGTGTCCAGCGTTGCGGTATCGGCGATGACCAGCCGGGGCTGGTGGAAGGCGCCGATCAGATTCTTGCCGTGGCGGCTGTTGATGCCGGTCTTGCCGCCGACCGAGCTGTCGACCTGGGACAGCAGCGTCGTCGGCACCTGGATGAAGTCGATGCCGCGCAGGGCCGATGCGGCGGCGAAGCCGGTGATGTCGCCGATCACCCCGCCGCCCAGCGCCAGAAGGGCGGTGGACCGTTCGATTCCACGGCCCAGGATGTCGTCCATCAACTGTTGGAAATGGGCGAAGTCCTTCGTCTTCTCACCGGCCGGCAGGACGATGGCCGGCTGCGGCGCGATGCCCGCCGCCAGCATCGCGGCGTTCAGCGTGTCCAGATGCAGCGGTGCCACGTTGGCGTCGGTCACGACGATGGGGGCCCGGCCGCGGGTGACGGCGGCGATGCGCTCGCCGGCGTCGGCCAGCACGCCGTCGCCGACCAGGATGTCATAGCTGCGGGCGCCCAGCTCCAGGCGAACGGTGTCGAGTGCGGCCGGGGGGGCGGCGGAGATGGAGGTCATCGGGGCAGTCCGCGAAGCTGGAGGTTCAGGAAAGGGTGTGTGGACCGGTCCTCAGGGAGCGTCGGCCTTGGCGGTCCGGCCGCCGCGCGGGCCATGACCCGTGCCCTGGCGGTGGGGGAGCTGGACACCGAAATGAGCCTCCAGCGCGTCGATCACCAGTTCCACCGTCACGTCCGGCGGGCGTTCGTCGCTGACCACGGTCAGGTCGGCCTCGGCATAGACGGGATAGCGCTGTTCCATCAGCCGGCCCAGGATGGCGCGTGGGTCGCCCTGGTTCAGGATGGGGCGGTGGGTCCGCCGCGCGGTGCGGGCGACCAGCACGTCAAGGTCGGCGCGCAGCCAGACCGAGAGGCCATGCTCGCGGATTGCGGCGCGGGTGTCGGGGTCCATGAAGGCGCCGCCGCCGGTGGCCAGGATGTGCACCGGTTCGTCCTTCAGCAGGCGGGTGATGATCCGGCGCTCGACGGAGCGGAAGACCGGCTCGCCGTCGCGGGCGAAGATCTCGGCGATGGTGCAGCCGGCCGCGGCCTCGATCTCGGTGTCGGCGTCGCGGAAGGGCAGGTGGAGCCGTGTCGCCAGCCGGCGCCCGATGGCGCTCTTGCCGGCGCCCATCAGGCCGACCAGAACCACGGTGCGCGGCAGCAGCGGTGCCTTGTCCTCCGCCGTTCCGGCTCCAGTCTCCGGAAGCAGGGCCGTCATCGCCTTGTGCAATCCCATCACGTCCATCTGATCCGCCACCCGTACCCGCAACTCCGCTGTCCGCCCGATCCTGCGGGACAGCCGTCATGCCGCTGAAACAGACAACACTCATACCCGCCGAAAGCTGGCGGGCACAAGCGCGCTCCCCGGCCTCCCTTCCGGAAAGCCGGTCCTGAAAGCCGGCCCGGAAAGCCAGGAGGGCGGGTTGCGCGGCGGTCCAACCTGTGGCTACACTGCGCCGCCGCCGAACGGTCTCTCCGTCGGCGGTGCTCCCGGTCGCCGGTCACCGCCGCGGCCGGGGTGCGGATGCTTTAGCAGAAAAGCCATTGCTTGTCCCAAGCCCTGCGACCGCCGGGCGTGGTAGCTCCGCTCCGATCCGCTGTTTCCCGACACAACGCGTCCTTGGTGCCATGAGCCGGTTTCTCTCCATCCTCATCGTCCTGCTGTTGCTGGTGATCGCCGGTGGCATGGTTTTCCTCGCCTCGTGGGACCTGCCGGCTCCATCGAAGACGGTGGAGAAGGTACTGCCGGATGAGCGCTTCCCGCGCTGAACCCCGACCATCGGCCGGGACTGTTCCGCATTCGGGCTTCCCGCTTTCGGCGTCCCTGCTGCTGGCCGCACTGCTCTCGGCCGGTCTGACGGCAGCGGGCTGGCCGGCGCCCGCCGCGGCGCAGATCGTCGGTCCGCCGGTCCGGCTGACGCCCGACGCCGGAACGGATGCGCCGGCTCCCATACCGGTGCCTGTCGCCACGCCTGCGCCGGTCGTCGTTCCCGCCTATCCGCCCGCGGTCACCCGGCCGCCGCCTGTCTCTCCGGTGGTGGCGCGGCCGGCGCCGGTCGCGCGCGAGGCTCTGGGCGCCCCCGATCCGGACGGGGCAGGCACGCTGAGCGGGTTGCAGGGGCTGGGCGCCGACCCCTGGCGCGGCGTCGGCCGGGCGGAGCTTCTGCCGCTGATCGCCGCTCTTCCGGTCGATACGCCCTCCCCTGCCGTCAAGGCGCTGGAACGTCGGCTTCTGCTGAGCGCCGGGTCGCCGGAGGTGGCGGAGGGAGAGATTCCGCCGTTCCGCCGCTTCGGCGCGCTCCGCATCGAAAAGCTGGCGCGGATCGGCGATCCCGCCGCAGCGGCCGATCTGGCGGCCCTGCTTCCGGCGGCGCTGGCGGCGGACGAGGCGGCGGCGAGGGCGCTGACCGATGCGGAGCTGGTGCGCGGCGGCCTGGACTGCACCCGTGCGCTCGCCCGCGGCAAGAGCTTCGCCTCCGCTTACTGGACCCGGCTGGCGCTGTTCTGCCACGCCCGCGTCGGCAACCGTACCGGCACGGACGAGGCGATGGCGAGCCTGCGCAGCGGCGGTGCCCGCCGCTCCGACCCGTTCATGATGGTGGCCGAGGCGCTGGCCGGCGCAGCCCCGCCCCCTGCCCGTTCGCTGGTCCTGCAGGGCGATCCCGACGGGCTGGCGCTGACGCTGGCCGCCATGCGGACGGCGCGGATCGGGGTTCCGCCCGACCGGCTGCCGCTCGACACCCCGCCGGCCCTTGCGGCCATCGCCACCAACCCGTCCACCGACCCCGCCACCCGAGCCGCGGCCGGGGAACGGGCGGCCGCCTCCCTGTTCCTCGACGCCCGCCAGCTGCTCGACCTCTATGTCCAGGTGCCGCCATCGGGTGACGAGCTGCTGCGGGTGAGGGACATCGCCCGGCGCGACCGCGGCGCCCGCACCCGCGCCCTGGTCCATCAGGCGATGGCGGCGGCGATGGACGGGCAGCGCCGCGTCGCGCTGGCCTCCCTGGCGGTGGAGCTGGTCGACCCGCGCCTGCGCGCCGGGCCGGTCGGCGGCGCGGCGGCCGGGCTGCTCGACACCGTGTCGCCGAGCGGTGACGCGGCGGCGCTGGCCCCGGCCGCGGCCCGGCTCTATTACGCGCAGGGCCGGCTCGATCAGGCGCGGCGTTGGCACGATCTGGCCCTGCGCAGCGGGCGGAGCGCCGACACCGCCTGGCTGTGGCCGCTGGCCGTGGCGGCGACGGGACGTGGCGGCGACGACCCGCGCGCGCTGGCCGCCTGGCTGGAGGAGGCGCTGCGTGGTGCCGACACGTCCGCCCGCAGCCGCATCGCCGGCCAGCTGGCCCTGCTCCAGGCGACCGGCATCGTCATCGCGGACGAGGTCTGGATGAAGGTCACCGACGGCGCCGGTCCGCCCAGCGGCAGCGATGCCGGCGTCGATCCGGCGCTGTGGAAGCGGCTGGGCGATGCCTCCGCCGGCGGCCGGGTCGGCGAGACGGTGGTCGCCGCCCTGCTCCTGCTCGGGGAAGCCGGTCCGGCCGGCTTGCCGCCGGTCGTCACCGCACGGGTGGCCGCCAACCTGAAGGCGGTCGGGCTGGAGCCGGACGCCCGTGCGCTTGCCCGCGAGGCGATGGCGGCCATCGCCGGTCCCACCGCTGCCGATCCCGCTCTTTCCGAACGGGGCGCGCAATGACCTCATGCCCGGAAAGCCTGTCACCACGATGACCGCCAGCAAGAGTCCCGCCAAGCGCCGGGGCCGGCCGTGCAAGCCGCGCCCGCTCGCCGCCTCCCCGCATCTGGACGCCTTCCTCGACATGCTGACGGCGGAGCGCGGCGCGGCGGTGAACACGCGGCTGGCCTATGAGCGCGACCTCGCCGACCTCGGCCGCTGGCTCGCCCAGCGCAGCGTGGCGCTGGAGGGGGCCGGCACCGAGGATCTGCGGGCCTATCTGGCGGTGCAGAGCAAGGACGGCGCCCCGCGCACGGTGGCGCGGCGGCTGTCGGCGATGCGGCAGTTCTACCGCTTCCTGCTGTCGGAAGGACGGCGTGTGGACGATCCCGCTTCGCCGCTCGACAGCCCCAAGCAGGGCCGGCCGCTGCCCAAGATCCTGACCGAGGCGGAGGTCGGCGCCATGCTGTCCACCGCCGAGGCGCGCGGCGGGCCGGAGGGGCTGCGGCTGGTGGCCTTGCTGGAGGTGCTCTACGCCACCGGCCTGCGCGTGTCGGAGCTGGTCGGCCTGCCGATGACCGCCATCATGCGCGACGGCCGCGGCCTGCTGGTGCGCGGCAAGGGCGGCAAGGAGCGGATGGTGCCGCTGTCCGACCCGGCGCTGGCGGCGCTGGCCGCCTACATCCCCTTGCGCGGCCACTTCATTCCGCCGGCCGCAGGTGCCGAGGCCGGGCACAGCCCCTTCCTGTTCCCGTCACGCAGCTCCGGCGAAGGGCACCTGACACGCCAGCGCTTTGCCCAGTTGCTGAAGCAGCTGGCCATCGATTCCGGCATCGACCCCGAGAAGGTCAGCCCCCATGTCCTGCGCCACGCCTTCGCCACCCATCTGCTGGACCATGGCGCCGACCTGCGCTCCGTCCAGAAGATGCTGGGGCATGCCGACATCGCGACGACGCAGATCTACACCCATGTGGTGACGGAACGGCTGAAGAAGGTCATGCACGATCACCACCCGCTCGCCCGCCGCAAGGTGGAAGAGCCTTCGGAGGGATGAGGGAGGTAAGGATGGGGTGGGGGCAATCGAAGCCGATACCTCCCCAGCCGATCCTTACTTCTTCTCCAGCATCAGCGTACCCTGGTGGGACACCTTGGTCTTGATCTTGTCGGCCAGCAGGGCCAGCGCCCAAGGGAGTTGAACCTCCATCTCGACGCTGTCGTCCAGCACGTCGATGTGGCCGGCGATGGTCTGGGCCAGCGCCACGACGCGGAAGTTCAGGCGGTCGTCGGTCCAGCTGTCCTCGACGCTGGCCGACACGGCGCTGAGACGGGCCCGTACCTCGCCCATGCCGTCGACCAGCCGGCGCTTGGCTTCCGCCCGGCCGAGCGAATGGGGGATGGACAGGGTCAGGGGCTTGGGCATCGTCGGCGGCTCCGCACTGCACGGGATCGAATGGACAAGGGTAACGCCGCGGACGCGCCTTTGGTCCCGCTCACCCCGCCTTCACGCCGTTGGCCGGTGCGCGCACCGGCATGATGCAGCGGACATGGGCGCTGCGGAAGACGCCGGTGCCGCCGGATTCGTCCAGCTCCAGCCGGCCGCCATGCAGCTCCATCACGTTGCGCGCCAGCGACACGCCGAGGGCTGCCGCGCCCTGCGGATCGGCGTCCGGCGGAGCGGCGCCGCTGACCGACAGGGTGATGCTGCCGTTCAGCCGCTCGCCGGCCAGCCGGATGCGGCGGTCGGGCGGCGGGTTGCGGATGGCGCCGACCACCAGGGTGAACAGCGCCTGCTTCAGCCGCTTGCCGTCGCCCTCGATCTCGCCAAGCGCCTCCGGCGCCACGACCTCCATGCGCAATCCTTCGCGCCGGGCCCATTCGCGGGTGAGGCTGGCCACCGAGTCGAGCAGGTCGGGCAGGCTGACCGCCTCGCGCTCCAGGGTGGTCACGCCGGCCCCCAGGCTGGTCAGGTCGACGACGTCGTCGATCAGTTCCAGCAACCGCTCCCCGGCCGTCAGCATGCTGCGCACATATTCCATCTGACGGGCGTTGAGTTCGCCGAAATACTGGTTCGCCAGAACCTCGGCGAAACCGATGATGCCGTTCAGCGGCGTGCGCAGATGGTGGGAGACGTTGGCGATGAACTCGCTCTTCAGCTGGTCGGCAGCCTCCAGCGCGGCGTTGGAGGCGCGCAGCGCCGTCTCCAGCCGGGCGCCGTCGGTGACGTCCAGATAGCTGTTCAGCACCGCCCCGTCGGGCAGCGGCAGGGTGGAGAACTCCACCACCGACCCGTCGCTGCGCTCCACCCGGCCGGAGCGGACGCTGCGTTCCAGCGTGGCGCCGATCAGTTCCTCCTTCAGGGCTTCCCAGCCGGAGGCGGCGGCCTCTCCCTGCCTGTCCGGCGGCGCGATCTCCAGCAGCGGGCGCATGCGCTCGAACACGTCGGCGATGTGCGGTTCGCCGTGCAGGTCGCCGTCCGCCAGTTCCCAGATGCGGGCGAAGGCCGGGTTGGACAGCTTCAGCCGGCCGTCGCCGCCGAACACGGCGATGCCCTCCGCCAGATTGTCCAGCGTCTCCTGCTGCACGGCCATCAGCGTGTTGTAGGAGGATTCCAGCGCCAGCGTGTTGGTCACGTCCTCCAGGATGGTGATCAGCCCGCCCTGGGGGTGGGGGGCGGCCAGATGGCGCAGCGCGGTGCCGTCCGGCAGGTGCAGCATCTCCTCCACCGGTTCCACCAGATGGGTGTAGCGGGTCAGGCGTTCGCGCTTGAAGGTCTGGTAGTCGGCATATTCCGGCAGGCGGCGGCGGGCGCGCAGTTCCTCCAGCAGTTCGGCGTTGGTGGGCTCGGTGCGCAGCCATGCCTCGTCCAGGTCCCACAGCCGGGCATAGGCCTGGTTGAAGAAGGTCAGGCGGGTGTCGGGGCCGAAGATGGCGATGGCGGTGCCCAGCCGTTCCAGCACCTCGGCATGCGCCGTCAGGTGGCGGTCCAGTTCGCCGCGCAACTCCTCCAGCGGGGTCAGATCCAGGGCATAGCCGACCACCAGCGTGCCGCTGCCGTCTGCCAGCGGCAGCGGTGCTTCCGTCACTTCCAGCAGGCGGCGTTCGGTGCCGATCACCACCGGTGCGCGGTCGGATTGGGCGAAGCCGCCGCTGCGCGCCCGTTCGGCCAGCGCCGGGCCGGTGGCGGTCAGTTCGCGCCCTTCCGTCACCACGCTGTCCGGATCGCCGTCGACGGCGCGGGCATAGGCGCGGTTGCACCAGGACAGCCGTAAGGAGCGGTCGCGCATCCAAACCGGGATCGGCAGGGCATCGGCCATCGCCTGCAATTCGGCAAGGCGGGAGCGGGCGTCCCCGGCCTCCTTCTCCTGGCGGCGGGTGGCGTCCCGGGCGGCGTCGCGGGCCACGGTGATGTCCTCGATCCACACCACGTCGCAGCGGCTGTCGCCGGCGCAGCCGCGCCGGCCGGTCAGCACCAGCCGCCGGCCATCGGGCGCCAGCCCTTCGCAGCGGAAAGCTTCTCCGTCACGGCGGAGGCGGGCAAGAGCGGCGGAAAAGTCGGACGAGGACACCACGTCCGGCAGCGAATCGGGGGTGGAGATGCCCAGCAGGGCCGCCGCGTCGTCCGACAGGGCGCCTCCGCCGGAGTCGGTCCAGGCGCACCAGGGATGGAGAGCGGCGGCAAGCATCGCCCGCCAGCGGTCGCGGTCTGCGGCGGCATGTTCGGCCTGGCGCCGGGTTTCCTTGTTCCAAAAGAAGCCAGCGAAACCGACCACGCTTTTCACCCCCGGACCGCCGGGGCTCGGCAATGGCCCGGCTGAATCTGTCGAAATGAATCAAGATGGCCAGAGTAGTTCAGCCCTATCCCACCGACAAGCAACTCGCGCCCACCGTGCAGCCTTTTCGGGCTTCCGTTCCCGTCCAGGTAGATTTCGCCCCAACACGTCCGGTCATGCCATGCTCTCTTCCGGCTGGGATAGCGTCTCTTTCGTGTGACGCAGCGCGTGAATCGCCTTTTCGACCTCCGGGAAGGCCGCGGCCATCTCCTGTGCGTGGCGTTCCACCTCCTGCAGGCGCGCCTCGACGATCGCGCGCTCCAGCGCCGTGCAGGCGGCTGCCAGCACCCGCGCACCCGCCGTGCGTGCCGCCCCGGCGGCGGAATGGGCGGCGGCCCGCGCCTCCTCCATCTCCCCGGCGTCGAGCGCATGCCGCAGTTTTTCCAGGGTCGGCCGCGTCGTTTCGATGAAGAAGTCCATCATGTCCAGCGTGCCGGCATCGAGGCCATCCTCCCGTCCTCCGCCGAAGGTCTCGCGCAGGTGGTCGAGGTCGAGGACCGGCAGGGTCGGGTCGTCCGGCGGATGGGTGGGCTGCGGTCCCTGCGGCTCCTTCGTCTCCGGAAGGCGGGGAGGGGCGTCGAGCCGCCGGGCCAATACCTGCGACAGCTGGGCCAGCGTCACCGGCTTGGCGAGGTAATCGTCCATGCCGGCGGCCAGACAGCGCTCCATCTCGCCGGACAGCGCGTTGGCGGTCATGGCGACGATGGCGGTGCGCCGGCCGGTCCCGTCCTCCTCCGCCCGGATGCGGCGGGCAAGCTCGTAACCGTCCATCACCGGCATGTGGCAGTCGGTGATGACCAGCCGGTGGCGTCCGGTGCGCCAGGCCACCAGCGCCTGCTCCCCATCGGCTGCCAAATCCACCGCGCAGCCCAGCCGGCGCAACTGACGCAGGACCACCTGCTGGTTGGTCGGATGGTCTTCCGCCACCAGGACCGGACCATAGGCCGGTGGGCTGTCCGGCTGTCCCTCGCCCATGCGGGCCGGGATGGTGAGCGGCGGGCCGGACCGCTCCCTGCCGGACCGCTCCATGGGGGCCTCCAACGCGCCGTCCGCGGCACCGGGCCGGTCGGAGTCGGGTGCGGCGCGGCCGGCCAGGATGGCGGCGGCGCGGATCAGGGCGGCGCGGTGGACCGGCTGCGTCAGCCCGCCCGCACCGCCGTGGGGCGAAGCGACCGCGGGGCCGTTCCCCCGCCCGTCGCCCAGCAGCAGCCGCGGCAGTCCGGGTCCGCAGGCGCCGGCCAGAGGGTCCAGCCGTCCGGCCATCGTCGTGCTGGCGACCAGCAGCCCCCACCCCCCGCGCCCCAGGCGGGATGCCGCATCGGCCACCGTGGCGGCGGCGGTCACCGCCGCTCCGCCCTGCTCCAGGTAGCGGGTCAGCACGCCGCGTTGCACCTCGTCCTCGTCGGCGACCAGCACGGCCAGTCCGGCCAGCGGCGCCGGGGCGGGCAATGCGGGATCCTCTCCCCGCGGCAGGTCCACCGTGAACCAGAAGGTCGAGCCCAGGCCGGGCACCGACTCGACGCCGATCCGTCCGTCCATCCGTTCGATCAGCCGGGTGCAGATCGCCAGCCCCAGCCCGGTGCCGCCGAAGCGCCGGGTGGTGGAGCTGTCGGCCTGGCTGAAGGGTTGGAACAGCCGGGCCTGCCCCTCCGGCCCGATGCCGATGCCGGTGTCCTCCACCGCCACATGCAGGCGCACATGATCCCGGCTTGCGGGTTCGGTGGCATGGACGCGCAGCACCACCCGGCCGCGGTCGGTGAACTTGATGGCGTTGCCGGTCAGGTTGAACAGGATCTGGCGCAGCCGGCCCGAATCGCCGCACAGCCGCGCCGGCACCGACCGGTCGATGTCGCAGATCAGCGCCAGCCCCTTCTGGTGGGCCTGGGGGGCCAGCAGGTCGGCGACCCCCTCCACCAGCTCGGCCGGGCGCAGGTCCAACTCCTCCAGCTCCAGCTTCCCCGCCTCGATCTTCGACAGGTCCAGGATGTCGTCGATGATCCGCAGCAGCGCCGCCCCGCTGTCCCGCATGGTGGAGACCAGCGTGCGCTGCTCCTCGTCCAGCGGTGTCAGCGCCATCAGCTCCAGCATGCCGAGCACGCCGTTCATGGGCGTGCGGATCTCGTGGCTCATGGTCGCCAGGAATTCGGCCTTCGACCGGGCGGCGATCTCCGCTTGTTCCTTGGCGGCGCGCAGCGCCTCTTCCGCCTGCTTGCGCGCGGTGATGTCGTAGCTCCAGGCCAGAACCGCCGGCTCGCCTTCGAAGCTGGTGCGCTGGAGCGTCTGCAGGGCCCAGACCCGGCTGCCGTCGGGCCGGTCGACCGCCACCTCCGCATCGCGCACCACCACGCCGCCGGCTTGCGCCTCCCCCTCCTGCCCCTGGCCCTGCCCCGCTCCGCCCCGGCTGATGCTGGCGCCCGGCAGGGCCAGCGCGTGGCGGCTGCCGACGAACGCATCCAGCGGCCGGCCGGCCAGTTCGGCGGCGCGGGCATTGGCGAAGGCGACGGTGCCGTCGGTGCGGCCGATGGAGACGCCGACCGGGCTCTGTTCCAGGATGGTGCGCAGCCGCCGTTCCCCATCGGCCAGCGCGCTTTCGCGGGCGCGGATGGTGGTGACGAAATAGGACAGCGCGCGGGCCATTTCGCCGATCTCGTCCCGGCTGCCGGACGGGGTGGTGGAGGGAAGGTCGAGGTCGGGCATCGCCGCCGGCTCGGCCGTCTCCACCGCCTGCATGGCGCTGCGCAGCCGGCGCAGCCGCGCCACCACGTTGCGGTGGATGTAGGCGAAGATCGCGGCGGCGCCCAGGATCGACAGCAGCGCCATCGCGATCACCGCCCGCTTGCCATCGCGGATCACCCGCTCGAACTCGGACGAGCGGCGGGCAACGTCCTGCTCCACCGCCAGGAAATAGTCGGACACGATGCCGACCAGCT
The DNA here is from genome assembly GCF_001639105.2 of Azospirillum humicireducens. Taxonomy (NCBI): domain Bacteria; kingdom Pseudomonadati; phylum Pseudomonadota; class Alphaproteobacteria; order Rhodospirillales; family Azospirillaceae; genus Azospirillum; species Azospirillum humicireducens. Next base: position 2,518,358 of record NZ_CP015285.1, on the reverse strand, counting down.
GGTCAGACACCGCCTGGTTGCGGGCCGCCGACCGCTTGACCGCCCGCTGCAGCGACAGCTCCGCCGCGCGCAGGGTGAACAGGGGGGATCGTCCGAAGGCCTCCTCCTCCACCTCGCGCTGCAGTGTCTGCAGCCGGGCGGCACGGTCCGGCGGCAGCATGGCCAGCGCCGCGGCGGCGTTGTTCAGCGCCATGCGGGTCTCGGCCTGGAACCCATCCAGCTGGCTGTCCCGGTCGGCGCGCAAGGCGGCCAGCAGCGTGGTGGCTGCCGCGGTCAGGTCCCGGCGCCAGCGTTCCAGCGCGTCGCGGCTGCGCTCCGCCGCCTCGGCATCCGGAAGGCCGGAGCGCGTCTCCATCGGCCAGGGCGCCTCCTCCTCCCGCGACTCGGCGGCACCCAACCGCCCGGTCAGGGCAGCCAGCGCCTGGGCGCGGGCGTTGGTCTCGGCGGTCAGGGCCAACTGCTGCCGGACCTGGGCGTTCAGGGTCAGCAGCGTGCCGACCAGTTCATTCTTGCGGCGGTCGAGTTCGCCCAGATCGGCCTGACCGCCATTTCCCTGGCCATCGCTTCCCTGGTTGCTGCTGCCCTGGCCGCCGCTGCCCTGGCCGCCATGTGCGATCAGCCGGGCCATCAGCTGTTCCAGCCGGACGATCTGATCACCCATCCGCGCCATCACCGCTTCGCGCGCGGTCTGGTCCTGGGCGGCGACCAGGGCGGGAGCGATGGCGGCCACTGCGCCGCTCTGCTGTACCAGCTGCGCGGCGGCGACCAGCCCAGGCACCTTGGCCGTGGCGATCTGCTCGTACCCCTGGTGGAAGCGGGAAAACAGCGAGACGGCGACGACGCTGGTCGCCGCGGCCAGCCCGCCGATGACCGTCAATCCCGCCAGGATGCGGAACGCCACGCTCCGCCGGGGACTCCGCATGACCACCCCCTCGCCCGCCGCCAGCGCCGGAGGGGGTGCTTCGCCCGCTGCGTCATACCCCTTCCGGCGCTGCGATCATGCCACAGAAACGGGGGCGGGGGATGGGGTTCTCAGGCGACGCCGGTGGACCCGAATCCGCCCGTTCCGCGTTCGGTGTCGTCCAGCGACCCGACTTCGATCAGCGTGGCCCTCGGGGCTGGGGCGATCACCGCCTGGGCGATGCGGTCGCCGCGGGCGATGGTGAAGGGCTCTTCCCCCAGATTGATCAGGCAGACGCCGACCGGCCCGCGATAGTCGCAGTCGACGGTGCCCGGCGTGTTCAGCACCGTGACGCCGTACTTCACCGCCAGTCCGGAGCGCGGCCGGATCTGCATCTCCCACCCCGTCGGCAACCCGACGGCGAAGCCGGTCTGCACCAGCATCCGCTTGCCAGGATCCAGAACGGCGGGCTCATCCGCCGGAACCGCGGCGCGCAGGTCGAACCCCGCCGCCCCTTCTGTGGCGTAGGCGGGCAGCGGCAGGTCGTCGTTGCCGGGCAGGCGGAGGAAGGCGACGGTGGGGGACATGGGGGGATCCTGTGGTTGAGTGTCGGCTGGCGGATGCCCCCTCCCCAACCCTCCCCCGTTTTGCGGGAGAGGGGGCCTTATACGAGGGGGCGGCAGTCCCCTCTCCCGCGATCGGACCGGCTTTCAGCCGGCCGAGGGCGGGGGAGGGTTGGGGAGGGGGACCGTACAAATCGGGCAACGGGTAGACGCTACTTCCCTGCGAAATACCCCGCCACCGCTTCGGCGAGCCGGGCGGCGACGGCGTCCTTGGGCATGGTGGGCCAGGACTCCACCCCGTCGGCGCGGATCAGGTGGACGGTGTTGTCGCTGCCGCCGAAGGTGCCGGTGCCGGGGGAGACGTCGTTGGCGACGATCCAGTCGCAGCCCTTGCGGGTGCGCTTGGCGGTGGCGTAGGCCAGCACGTCGCCGGTCTCCGCCGCGAAGCCGACCACCAGCGCCGGGCGGCGCTTGCCGGGCCGGGACAGGGTGGCGAGGATGTCGGGGTTCTCGGTCAGGGCCAGTGCCGGCGGCCCGCCGCCGTCCTTCTTCAGCTTGCGGTCGGACTCGGTGTCGACGCGCCAGTCGGCGACCGCGGCGGCGCAGACCGCGATGTCGGCGGGCAGCGCCGCCTCGCAGGCCGCCAGCATCTCGCGCGCCGTCTCGATGTGAGCGACGCTGCAGCCGGGCGGGTCGGGCAGGCGGGTCGGGCCGCTGACCAGCGTCACCGCCGCCCCCAGCTTCGCCAGCGCCGCGGCGATGGCGTGCCCCTGCTTGCCCGACGAGCGGTTGGCGATGTAGCGCACCGGATCGATCGGCTCGTGCGTCGGTCCGCTGGTGACGATGGCTCGGCGTCCGGCCAGGGGCCGGTGGGCGTCCTCGGCGAAGATCGCGGCGATGGCGTCGACGATCTCCATCGGCTCCGCCATCCGGCCGGGACCGTATTCGTTGCAGGCCATCACGCCCTCGTTCGGGCCGATGCGCCGGACGCCGCGGCTTTCCAGCAGCGCCATGTTGGCCCGGGTCGCGGCATGCTGCCACATGCGCACATTCATGGCGGGAGCGACCAGAACCGGCTTGTCGGTGGCCAGCAGGACGGTGGCGGCCAGATCGTCGGCCATGCCGGCGGCCATGCGCGCCAGCAGGTTGGCGGTGGCCGGCGCCACCACCAGCAGGTCGGCCTCGCGCGACAGACGGATGTGGCCCATCTCCGACTCGTCGGTCAGCGACCACAGGTCCTGGTAGACGGTGTCCTCCGTCAGCGCCTGCACCGACAAGGGCGTGACGAAGCGGGCGCCGGCCTCGGTCAGCACCGCGCGCACGGCGGCACCGCGTTCGCGCAGGCGGCGGATCAGGTCCAGGCTCTTGTAGGCGGCGATGCCGCCGGCGACGACCAGCAGCACGCGCTTGCCGGCCAGAATGGCGTGATCGGCCATGGCGAATCCCCTCTTCCCGACACTCGGATGCCCGCTTGCTGATAGTTCATCGCGCCCGCCCCGGCAAGCGGCCGCACCGCGACATATCCGGTCCGATGGGGGCTTCGATCCGTTCGCTTCGCCGACAATGATCGTCCGCTTGCGCGTGGGGGTGGGATTTTCAGAAATATCTGTTAGACAATAGGGTCAGCCCCCGCCCCTGCTTTTGCGTGTCGCCCACAGCATGCCGCCCGGTTCCATCCCCGTCCTGCTGATCGAAGACACGCCGTCGCTGGCCCGTGTCTATGCGGAATACCTGAAAAAGGAATCCCACACCGTCATCTCGGTGGAGACGGGAGCCGACGCGCTGGCGCAACTGAACGACGGCGCCCCCAAGGTGGTGCTGCTGGACCTGCAACTGCCGGACATGAACGGGATGGAGGTGCTGAAACGCATCGACACCCAGGCCCTGCCCTGCGCGGTCATCGTCATCACCGCGCACGGCTCGGTGAAGGCGGCGGTGGAGGCGATGCGCTACGGCGCCTATGATTTCCTGGTGAAGCCCTTCTCAGCCGACCGGCTGGTGGTGACGGTCCGCAACGCGATGGAGCGGCTGCGGCTGGCCCAGCTGGTCGATACCTTCGAGAAGGATCTGAACCGCGCCCGCTACCACGGCTTCATCGGCTCGTCGCTGGCGATGCAGGCGGTCTACCGCATCGTCGACAGCGCTGCCTCCTCGCGCGCCACCGTCTTCATCACCGGCGAATCCGGCACCGGCAAGGAGGTCTGCGCCGAGGCGATCCACCGCCAGAGCCAGCGCGCCGCGCGCCCCTTCATCGCCATCAATTGCGGCGCCATTCCGAAGGATCTCATGGAAAGCGAGATCTTCGGCCATGTGAAGGGCAGCTTCACCGGGGCGGTGTCCGACCGGGAGGGCGCGGCGGCGCGCGCCGACGGCGGCACCCTGTTCCTCGACGAGATCTGCGAGCTGGCGCCCGACCTGCAGACCAAGCTGCTGCGCTTCATCCAGACCGGCACCTTCACCCCCGTCGGCGGGTCGAAGCTGGAGAAGGTCGATCTGCGCATCGTCTGCGCCACCAACCGCGATCCCCTGCGCGAGGTGGAGGAGGGGCGCTTCCGCGAGGATCTCTATTACCGGCTTCACGTCATCCCCATCCATCTGCCGCCGCTGCGCGAGCGCGAGGACGATGTGCTGGAGATCGCCCGCCACTATCTGGCCGAGTTCGCCAAGGAGGAGAAGAAGGGCTTCGCCCGCTTCTCCCCCGAGACGGAGCAGGCGCTGCGCCATTACCATTGGCCGGGCAATGTCCGGCAGTTGCAGAATGTCGTGCGCATCGTCGCGGTCCTGCATGACGGCGACACGGTGACGCCGGAGATGCTGCCGCCGCCGCTTGGCGCACCGCAGCCTCTGTTTCCCGCCGCCTCGTCCGCTCCGGCGTTGGCCGGCGCCGCCCCAGCGCCGCGCCCGCATGTTCCGCCATCCCCGGACTCCATCAAGCCCCTGTGGGAGGTGGAGAAGGATGCCATCGAGGATGCCATCGCCGCCTGCGACGGCAACATCCCGCGCGCCGCCGCCCTGCTGCAGATCAGCGCGTCCACGATCTACCGCAAGCGTCTCGCCTGGCAGGCCGAAGGGAAGCTCTAACCCTTTATTTCGGCAATGATTTCATGCTTCTGCCCTGAATCCGCCAAGAAACGGGCTAATACCCTTCGACAAAGTGCCGTCGCCTTGGTCGTAAATCCACTCGGGATTTCGCCACCCTTTGTCCTATGCCGTGAGACGGAATTGCCCGCAACCACAGCATGCGGCTAGCCTCCCCGCACAATGTCTTGGTTCCGCTTGCCCGGCAGACCTCATGGCGCGGCCGATGCCGGCGATTCCGGACCAATCCGTCTCACAAAGACCCGTTTCGCAGAGACCAGGGGGAGGCCCATGACAAACGGTACCGTCAAATGGTTCAACACTACCAAGGGTTACGGCTTCATCGCGCCGGAAGCCGGTTCGAAGGACGTCTTCGTGCATATCACCGCGGTCCAGCGCTCGGGCCTGCATGCGCTGTCCGAGGGCCAGCGCGTCCAGTTCGAGGTTGCCCGCGGCACCAACGGCAAGGATTCGGCGGTGAACATCAGCGTCGTGGAATGATGCGGTTCCGTTAGGTCACACCGGATATCCGGCGGCGCGGTAGGCCGCGATGGCATCCTCGGCCAACCGGGGGATGTCGCGGCGCAGCCTCTCCACCGCGTCTGCCGCACCCCTTTCGCCGGTCTCCGCTGAGTCCGGCTCGGCTGAGGAGGCACGGCAGGCCATCTCCAGTGCGCGGGCGGCACAGTAGAGCGCGTGGGCGCCGAAGGTCCCGGCGGTGCTCTTCAGCGTGTGCGCTTCACGCGTCAGGACGGCGCGGTCGGCTTCCGCCATGATGCGCGCCACCCGCTCCCGCGTTTCCTCCACGAACTGCCGCAGCACGTCGGCCAGCAGATCCGCTTCCAGATCCTGGGCCAACTGGGCCAGCACCTCGCAATCCAGCACCTCGCCCGCCGCTTCCGGAGCTGCCGCCGCGCGGGGACCGAAGCCGACCGATGGGGAGGTGGGCGGCCCGGAGCACAAGGACGCGCGCAGCCATTTTTCAACCGTCTCCAGCAGAAGCGCCCGGTCCACCGGCTTGGCGACATGGTCGTTCATGCCGGCGTCCTGGCAGCGGATGCGGTCGGCCTCCTCGGTATCGGCGGTCATGGCGACAACCGGCACCCGGCCTGCCGGCCCCGGCAGGTCGCGCAACAGGCGCGTGGCGGTCAGCCCATCCATCTCCGGCATCGACAGATCCATCAGGATCAGATCGTAGCCGCCGGCCTGCGCCGCCATCACGGCCTCCAGCCCATTGTTGGCGGTGTCGGCACGGTGGCCGGCCTGGGCGAGGATGGCGGTGACCAGCATCTGGTTCAGCGGGCTGTCCTCCACCACCAGAATCCGGCACGGCGCCGGCTGGAGAGCCGTGGGGGGAAGCGACGGCGGTGTCCGCTCAGTCATCGCACGCATGCTCCGCAATCAAGATGGCGGCAGTGTAGGGCGTGGCCTTGCCCCTGCAAAGCCCCGCTCCATCTTTGCGGACGGGTGGAAATCACGGATTTCCGCGGCCCGGCGCTTCAAATCGGCGCGGTCCACCGGTATGGTGGCGCGCTTGGCTGGCGTCCGGACCGGACTCCCGCCCGCAAGACTGAGCCCTATCCCGGCTTTCCTTCGACTTCAGGCAGTGCCGCAGACGATGACCAAACTGAACACCTACCGCTCCGGTCCCGACGAGCGCGGGCATTTCGGAATTTTCGGCGGCCGTTTCGTCGCCGAGACGCTGATGCCCCTGATCCTGGAGGTCGAGAAGGCCTATCGCGAGGCGCGGGCCGATCCCGCCTTCGAAGGCGAGATGCGCCAGCAGCTGAAGCAGTATGTCGGCCGCCCCAACCCGCTCTATTACGCCCAGCGGCTGACCGAGCAGCTGGGTGGGGCCAAGATCTACTTCAAGCGCGAGGAGCTGAACCACACCGGCGCGCACAAGATCAACAACTGCATCGGCCAGATCCTGCTGGCCCGGCGCATGGGCAAGACCCGCATCATCGCCGAGACGGGCGCCGGCCAGCATGGCGTGGCGACCGCGACGGTCTGCGCGCTCTACGACATGCCCTGCGTCATCTACATGGGCGAGACCGACATCGCCCGCCAGCAGCCCAACGTCTTCCGCATGAAGCTGCTGGGGGCGGAGGTCCGGCCGGTGACGTCGGGCAGCGGCACGCTGAAGGACGCGATGAACGAGGCGCTGCGCGACTGGGTCACCAACGTCGCCGACACCTTCTACATCATCGGCACCGCCGCCGGCCCGCACCCCTACCCCGCCATGGTCCGCGACTTCCAGTCGGTGATCGGCGACGAGGTGCGCACCCAGATGCAGGAGCTGGAAGGCCGCCTGCCCGACAGCCTGGTCGCCTGCGTCGGCGGCGGGTCGAACGCCATCGGCATGTTCCACCCGTTCCTGGACGATTCCTCGGTGCAGATGATCGGCGTCGAGGCCGCCGGCCGCGGCATCGAGAAGGGGCCGCTCGACCATGCCGCCTCGATCAACGGCGGCCGGCCCGGCGTGCTGCACGGCAACCGCACCTACCTGCTGCAGGACGAGGACGGCCAGATCCTGGAAGGCCACTCGATCTCCGCCGGCCTCGACTATCCCGGCATCGGGCCGGAACACAGCTGGCTGCACGATGTCGGCCGCGTCGAATACGCCCATGCCACCGACCAGGAGGCACTGGACGCCTTCCAGCTCTGCGCCCGCACCGAGGGCATCATCCCGGCGCTGGAATCCGCCCACGGCCTTGCCGAGGTGATCAAGCGCGCACCGAAACTGCCCAAGGACCACCTGATGGTGCTGTGCCTGTCGGGCCGCGGCGACAAGGACATCTTCTCCGTCGCCAAGCATCTGGGAGTGGAACTGTGAGCGCCGACATTCTGGCCGATGGCCGCATCGCCCGCCGTTTTGCCGCGCTGAAGGCGCAGGGCCGCGCCGGTCTGGTCACCTTCATCACCGCCGGCGACCCCGATCCCGCCGTCTCGCAAGGACTGCTGAACGGCCTGCCGGCCGCCGGCGCCGACCTGATCGAGCTGGGCATGCCCTTCACCGATCCGATGGCCGACGGCCCGGCGATCCAGGCCTCCTCGCTCCGCGCGCTGAAGGCCGGCATGACGGTGCGCAGGACGCTGGAAATGGTGCGCGCCTTCCGCAAGCAGGATGCCGACACCCCGATCATCCTGATGGGCTATTTCAATCCGATCCACGCCTATGGGGTGGAACCGTTCCTGGCCGCCGCGCGCGAGGCCGGTGTGGACGGCCTGATCGTCGTCGACCTGCCGCCGGAAGAGGACGAGGAGCTTTGCCTCCCGGCGGTCAAGGCCGGTATCAGCTTTGTCCGCCTGACCACGCCGACCACCGACGAGGCACGCATGCCCGCCGTGATGCGCAACACGTCGGGCTTCGTCTATTACGTGTCGATCGCCGGCATCACCGGGACCGCCAGCGCGTCCAACACCGCCATCGACGCGGCGGTCGCCCGGCTGAAGCGTCATACCGACCTGCCGGTCGCCGTCGGCTTCGGCATCAAGACGCCGGATCAGGCCGCCGAGGTCGCCCGCGTCGCCGATGCCGCCGTCGTCGGCTCCGCCATCGTCACCCGTTTGGCCGAGGGTATGGCCGCCGGAGCCGACGGGGCGGCCGCGGTCGCGGACGTACTGGGCTTCGTCGGCGCGCTGGCCAAGGGCGTGCGCGCGGCGCGCGGCTGAGGGACGGACGGTTTACAACGACGGCAAACCGCTTTACGACACCTGCAACACGATCGCTCATGGCGACGACCGGCTGAAGAGCCCGGTGCGGCACGGACCCGATGTCCGGCCGCCGCCGGGCTTCGGCGTACCGCCATGTCGTTGAAAGGCGTTCCATGAACTGGCTCACCAACTACGTCCGCCCCAAGATCCGCGCGCTCTACGCCCGCAAGGAAGTGCCCGACAACCTCTGGCACAAATGCCCGAGCTGCGAGTCGATGCTGTTCCACCGCGAGCTGGAAGAGAACCTGCACGTCTGCCAGCATTGCGGCTTCCACATGCGGCTCGACCCGGTCAAGCGGCTGGAGTCGATGTTCGACGACGGCGCCTATGAGGCCGTCGAGCTGCCCAAGTCGGTCGCCGATCCGCTGAAGTTCCGCGATCAGAAGCGCTACACCGACCGCCTGAAGGAAGCCCAGACCAAGACCGGCCGCACCGACGCCATCGTGGTGGGCGAGGGCCGCATCGGCGGCCATGCCGCCGTGGTCGCCGCCTTCGACTTCGGCTTCATGGGCGGGTCGATGGGCATCGCCGTCGGCGAAGGGCTGCTGACCGCCGCCCGTCTGGCGGTGGCGAAGAACGCGCCGCTGATCGTCGTGCCGGCATCGGGCGGGGCCCGCATGCAGGAAGGCATCCTGTCGCTGATGCAGATGCCGCGGACCACCATCGCGGTGGAGATGGTCAAGGAAGCCGGCCTGCCCTACATCGTGGTGCTGACCGATCCGACCACCGGCGGCGTCACCGCCAGCTTCGCCATGCTGGGCGACATCCACATCGCCGAGAAGGGTGCGCAGATCGGCTTCGCCGGCGCCCGCGTGATCGAGAGCACGATCCGCGAGACCCTGCCGGAAGGCTTCCAGCGCTCGGAATACCTGCTGGAACACGGCATGGTCGACATGGTGGTCCACCGCCGTGACCTGCGCCCGACCCTGGTCCGCACCATCGGCCTGCTGATGACCCCGCGCATCGACGCGGTGGCGGAGGACCTCGACCTGACCGCCGCGAAGGCGGCCGACGGCGAACCGGCCCAGATGCCCCAGCCGACCGCACAGGCCAACTCCGCCCAGCCGGCCGCTCCGGTCCAGGCCGGCGACGACTGACCGGCACCCCCCGCCCACCCGACCAGAGACGATCATGACCGACGCCTCCCTTCCGCTGGCCAATCCGCCCGCCCGGCCGGCCGCGACCCGTTCCGACCCGGTGCTGGACCGGTTGAAGGGGCTTCATCCCAAGGTCATCGACCTGTCGTTGGACCGGGTGCACCGTCTGCTGGCGGCGTTGGACCATCCGGAGCGGAAGCTGCCGCCGGTGGTCCATGTCGCCGGCACCAACGGCAAGGGGTCGACGGTCGCCTTCCTGCGGGCGATGCTGGAGGCGGCCGGTTACCGCGTCCATGTCTACACCTCTCCACACCTCGTCCGCTTCCACGAGCGCATCCGGCTGGGCGGAGATCAGGGTGGGCGGCTGATCGACGACGACCATCTGGCCGCCCTGCTGGAGGAATGCGAGGTCGCCAACGCCGGCAACCCGATCACCTTCTTCGAGGTGACGACGGTCGCGGCCTTCCTTGCCTTCTCCCGCGTGCCGGCCGACGTGGTCCTGCTGGAGACCGGGCTGGGCGGGCGGCTGGACGCCACCAATGTGGTGGACAGGCCGGCGGTGACGGCGATCACCCGCATCTCCTACGACCACCGCCAGTTCCTGGGCGATTCGCTGCTGGAGATCGGCAGCGAGAAGGCCGGCATCTTCAAGCCGGGCGTCCCGGTGGTGCTGGCTCCGCAGCCGGAGGCCGATGCGCTCAGGGCGTTGAACCTGCGCGCCAACGCCATCGCCGCTCCGATCCAGAGCTGGTCGGTGCAGGAGCGTGTGGATGGTTTCCGCTTCGAAAGCGCCAGGCGGCAGCTCGACCTGCCCATGCCGGGACTGGCCGGCGTCCATCAGATCACCAATGCCGGCGTTGCCATCGCCTGTCTGGACCATCTGCCGCTGGCCGTGGACGATGAGGCTGTGCGCAAGGGCCTCGCCACCGTCGAATGGCCGGCCCGGCTGCAGCGCCTGACCCGCGGCCCGCTGGCCGAAAGCCTGCCGCCCGGCTGGGAGCTTTGGCTGGATGGCGGCCACAACGATTCGGCGGGCGAGGTGCTGGCCCGGCAGGCGGTCGACTGGTCGCGCGGCCAGCCCGGCCGGACGGAGGGCTCTCCTGCCCTGCCGCTGTTCGTGATCTACGGCATGCTGTCCAGCAAGGACCCGTTCGAGTTCCTGGGGCCGCTGGCGCCCTTCACCCATTCCCTGCGCGCGGTGGCGATCCCCGGCGAGGAAGCCAGCTTCACCGCGGAGGAATCCTGCGAGACCGCCAAGCTTTGCGGTATCCGCGACCATGCGGCGGCCGATGGTGTCGATGCGGCCCTGGCCGATCTCGTGGCCAATCGCCCGGGTCCGGCGCGTGTGCTGATCTGCGGCTCGCTCTATCTGGCCGGAACGGTGCTGGCGGAGAACGGCTGAGATCCGTCATCGTCGGGAGACTGTTTTCTTCAGCCACCGGACGGGTGGATCTCCCATGGGACAAACGGGGTCGACAACTGCCATAGGTGCTGCCGTGCTTTTCGGCGTCAGCACACCGCTGGCAAAGCTGCTGGTCCATGACCTGTCGCCCTGGATGCTGGCGGGCCTGCTGTATCTCGGCTCCGGGATCGGCCTGGGGCTGGTCAGGCTGCTCGGTGGGCTGACGGCATCGTCGAGGCGGGGCGAACGGAGCATCCGCGGCACCGAGTGGCTCTGGCTGCTTGGCGCCGTCTTTGCCGGTGGTGTCGCCGGGCCGGTGCTGCTGATGTTCGGCCTGACGGCAACGCCGGCATCGACCGCCTCGCTGCTGCTCACTCTGGAAGGGGTGCTTACCGCTCTCCTGGCGTGGTTCGTCTTCCAGGAAGGCTTCGACCGGCGGCTCGTTGCCGGGATGGTCGCCATCGTGGCGGGAGCGGTGGTGCTGTCCTGGAGTGGACCGCTGGACATTGGAAGCGGCTGGGCCGGTGGATGGGGACCGGTCGTGGTCGCTGCCGCCTGCCTGATGTGGGCGGTGGACAACAACCTGACCCGCAAGGTCTCGCTGGCAGATCCTGTGGACATCGCCGCGATCAAGGGGGTGGTTGCCGGCAGCGTCAATGTCGGCATCGCCACGGCCCTTGGCGACGGCTTGCCCGCCGTGCCGACCGTGGCGGCGGCCATGCTGGTCGGGCTGCTGGGCTACGGCGTCAGCCTCGTGCTGTTCGTGATCGCCCTGCGGCATATCGGCACCGCCAGGACCGGGGCCTATTTCTCCACGGCCCCGTTCGTCGGAGGCATCGTCTCCCTGGTGATCTTTGGGGAGCCGTTGACGGCTGGGCTCGTCACCGCAGCGGTCCTGATGGGGATCGGCGTCTGGCTGCACCTGACCGAGGACCACGACCATGAGCATGACCACAACGAGATCGAGCACGATCACCCGCACGTTCACGACGAGCATCACCAGCACGGTCACGACGGCCCGGTGACCGAACCGCACACCCACAAGCATCGTCACGGCCGACTGCGGCACCGGCACGCCCACTTCCCCGATGCCCACCACGGTCATACGCATTGAGGCGTGGGCCAAACCGACAGCAGGAGTCCCTATGGGAAGCGTTGCCGACAAGATCGCCCGGAAGGTGGCGACCCAGATCCGGTCGAACGTCGTCGATCTGTCCGCGTTTCGGGCGAGCCGGGAGCGTGCCGTTGAGGCTGGCCTCGACGGCAGCCGTTTCAACGACCTCGTCGAGCAGGGCTACGATCCTGCCTTCGCCTTCTACGCCCAGGGGCTGACGCTGGTGTCGATGTTCGCCGAGGCGATCTCCGCCATGCCCGAGGCGAAGGGCTACGCCAAGGCGGTGGCGAAGGCGGAGGACGAGTATGTGCCGGAAGGCCCGCCGATCAGCCCGCTGACGGCGAGCCACTTCAACATGTGGGCCTTCTTCGACCTCCAGTTCTGGTCCAGCCGGGAGACCATGGGGACCTGCATCCTGCGGGTGGCGGAGTCCACCGGCATGCCGGCCTGGATCGCCGACATCGTCCGGCCGATGCAGGAGTCCCGCATGGGCTTCTATGTCCACATGGGCATGGACGGCCCGCTGGTGCTGCTGAAGGACATCGTGACCGGCCGAGTCCTGCGGTGCCACTCGGCATCGGAGTATCTCGGGGAGCCCGGCCAACTCTGGTACACCCGCCTGCTGCCGCCGCCGCTCCCCGACATCGGCCATCATGTGGTGGTCACCACGCCCTATGTGGTGCTGGACGGGACGGAGCAGCGGTTTCTGGACTACATCGGCCGCGAGGTCGCCCGGATGTCCGCAGCCGGCGGCCGGAAGGCCGTGGACGCCGAAGCCCTGCTGAAGTTCGGCCCGACCGCCAACCACTGGAACGAGTACATCTTCCTCGCCTACGTCAACCACCAGCCCGACGCCATCTTCCTGGCCGGAGTCCCCGACATCCGGGAAAGTCTGCCGCAGGCGTGACGCGGCGGGCCGCCGCACCGACAGGAGGACAACACCATGGCCGACGCCACCACCCACATCGTCCGGGCCGCACTTCGGCCCAAGCTCTACCGGGACATCGAGATCCCGAGCGACCGCTCCCTCTACGACCTCGCCGAGGCCATCGTCCGGGCCTACGCCTTCGACCTCGACCACGCCTTCGGGTTTTTCCCCAAGCTCACCGGGCACATCTACGACGCCAAGCCCCGGTACGAACTCTTCGCAGACATGGGGGAGGGCGGCGATTCCCTGAGCGTCAGGAAGACGACGGTGGTCCAGGCGTTCCCGAAGGTCGGGACGGCGATGATTTTCCTGTTCGACTACGGGGACGAGTGGCGGTTCCGGGTCGAGGTCCTGGCCCTCGGCGAGCGGGAGCCACGCAAACGCTACCCCAGGGTGGTCGCGTCGGTCGGCAAGGCCCCGCCCCAGTACCCGGACCCCGACGAGGATTTCGACGAGGAGGACTGAGCCGGCCACCCTGCTGCGGCCCCGCCCCCGGTCAACGCCGTTGCCTGCCGCACCCGGTCTGATGGAGTGCCGTCGTTTTGCACATCTTTGAAGAGATGTTGGGCTCGCGATGGCCGTTCTGACCCTGGACCGGCTTGAATCCCATCTGTGGAAGGCCGCCGACATTCTCAGGGGTTCCATCGATGCAGCGGATTATACCGCCTCTCCTATGAAATGACCTTCTGGAGCCAAGGCGGAAAGCAGAGGGATTTGATGCGGCCGGTTTCGGCGACGAGCGCGTTCCAGGCGTCGCAGCAAGCGTCGATGATGGCGTCCTGATCGGGAAAGACCCGCAGCGACATCAGCTTTTCGCGGAGGAAGAGCCAGATCCGCTCGACCGGGTTGCACTCGGGCGAATAGGGCGGCAAGGGCACGAGGATGAGATTGGCGGGCACGACCAGGCTCTTGCTGGCGTGCCAACCGGCGCCGTCGAGGATCATGACGGCGTGGTCGTCCGGGGCCAGGGTGGCGGCGAAGTCGGCGAGGAAGCGGTTCATGGCGACGGTGGACACCGTCGGCAGGACGAGGGCAAAGCCTTCCCCCGTCTTGGGTTCGACGGCGGCATAGAGGTAAGTCCAGTCGAACCTCTGGTCGCATAGGCCGGGGGGACGCTGGCCCTTCAGCCACCAGCGATGGCACAGCCGCCCCTTCTGCCCGAACCGCGCCTCATCTTGGAAGAACACGCGCAGGCGCTTGCCCGGGTGCGCCTCGGCGGCCGCCGTCAGGGCGCGGCGAAGCCCCCTTTTTTGAAGCGCTCCTGCGCTTTGCTCTCGGTTTTCGGGTGAACGGGCCGGGCCTTCTGGCGCGAGAGGCCCAGCCGCCGCAACGTCCGGCCGACACTGTGCGGATGAAAGGTTTTGCCGAACTTGGCGGCGATCCACACCGCCAGGGCCTCGCAGGTCCAGGTGCAGACCCCATCCACGGCGGGGGCCGGTCCTTTGAAGACCGCGGCCGCCAAGGCCGCCTGCTCCGCGTCGCTCAGCCACTCCGCCCGGTGCCCCTTGGGCCGGTCGAACAGGCCCGCAACCCCTTCCACGTTGTAGCGCCGCACCGCGTCCCGCAGCGCCTGCCGCTCCATCCCAGCCAAGCGTGCGGCCTCCGCACGGTCCAGCCCATCCAAGGCGTTGGCGATGGCATACGCCCGCGCCGCCGCCCGACCGTTGCCGCACCGCCGTGCCCAGAGCCGCAGGTCCGCCGCCGTCATCCCGTCCGCGATCTTCAGGCTTGCCGACATGGTCACCCCCACTCCCGGTGGAGCTTCAGTGAAGCATGCTCGCTATAATTTGGGAATCCCCTGCGGCACGAGAGTCAGTTCAAGCGTGAGCCGGTATGATACATCGTGTGAAATACACCCTCCCGGAACAGTGCTTGTGGCCATGTATGGTGGATTCCAAAAGATAGGTAGGACAGGGGTATTGCAGAGGAATGCCGCTACAAATCGGGCTGTCTCTGCAATTTTGGCTGACCGCCAACGAGTAAATCCTGCATTCCTTAACTACTGTCTCGTCCGTAGCCAGCCGGCTTGGAAGAAAATTGCTGCAAGTAGTCGGAAAGATCCAAATATCACAAAGCAAGACATCCTCGAATTCCAGATCCCTCTGCCGCCGCTCTCCGAGCAACGCCGCATCGCCGAAATCCTGTCCAGCGTGGACGAAGCCGTTGCTTCGACGCAGGCGGTCATCGAGCAGACCCGCACGGTCCAGCAGAGCGTGCTGAAGCGTTTGCTGAGCAAGGGGATTGGGCATAGTCGCTTCAAGCAGACCGAGTTTGGCGCGATTCCCGAGCCATGGAAGGTTGTGCCTCTCAGAACGGTGGCTCACATCCAGACCGGAGTCGCCAAAGGTAAAAAGGACATCCACGACCCGGTCGAACTCCCCTACCTGAGGGTCGCAAATGTCCAGGATGGTCACATCGACCTCATTGAGTTGAAGACCATCACGGTTTCGGCATCACAGGTCGAGCGGTACAGCCTCCGCCCCGGAGACGTGCTGATGACCGAAGGCGGGGATTTCGACAAGCTTGGCCGGGGCGATGGCTGGAAAGGCTAAGTGCCTGTGTGCCTGCACCAGAACCATGTCTTTGCGGTTCGCCCAAATCCGAACCTTCTCGTGTCGGAGTTCCTGGCAGCTTTGACCGCATCGGCCCATGGGAAGGGCTACTTCCTGGGTTGTGCGAAGCGGACCACGAATCTTGCTTCGATCAACTCTACGCAGGTCAAGGATTTCCCGGTCCTGTTACCGGGGAAGGAAGAGCAGGAAAGGATTGTCCAACAGGTCGCCGCATACCCCCTCGCGGAGCGGTCGGCTTCGGACGCATTGGCCCATGGAAAAAACCAAAGCGGCCCTCCTGTCCGACCTCCTGACCGGCCGGAAGCGGGGTTCCCGCCGACGCCCTGTCCGCCGTGTGACGCACCGGGGCCGCCGCGTACAATTCCAGAGGTTGCTCCCGGAACGCCAAGACCTTTAAGATGGTTGACCATCAATTCTCCACCGCTCTGACGGGAGCATCGATGGCGGACAATGATCCGGGCGCGAAGAAGACGCCATCCGGATCGCATTCATTGGGGATGGGATTTTGAGCCAAGCGGATAGCGATTTCAGCGACTTCATCGTGTTCGTGGACGAGAGCGGCGATCACAACCTGACCTCGATCAACCCCGAGTTTCCCTTGTTCGCCCTGGCCTTCTGCATTTTGCGCAAGACGGACTACGCGACCCAGGTCGCCCCGGCGCTCGATGTCCTGAAATTCAACACTTTCGGCCACGACCTGACCGTGCTGCACAGCCGCGACATTCGCAAGCAGCAGGGGGATTTCGCCGTGCTGCGCGATGCCGCACGGCGCAACGCCTTCCTGGACGGCATGTCGGCGATCATCGCCGAATCGCCCTTCACCCTGTGCGTCACGGCGATCGACAAGGTCAAGCTGAAGGAACGCTACAGGACCCCGCACAATCCCTATCACCTGTCCCTGGAATTCTGCCTGGAGCGAACCTATCAGTTCCTGATCGACCGGAGACAGCAGGGGCGGCGCACCCACATCATCGCCGAATCGCGCGGCAAGGCGGAAGACAAGGACCTGGAATTGCAATTCCGGCGCATCCTCGACAAGAAGGAGGCCTGGAATCATCATTTCGAGTTGCGCTTCGCATCGAAAGCCTGCAATTCCGTCGGCCTGCAACTGGCCGATCTGGCGGCGCATCCGGTCGCCCGCCATGTGCTGGCCCCCGACCAGCCCAACCGCGCCTTCGACATCGTGGAAAAGAAACTGATGACCGATGGACTGACCGGCATGGCGCGCGCCAGCCGTCCGGCCTCCCGCGTCAAGGGCTATGAGGGGATCGGCCTGAAGATCTTTCCCTAAGCCGGGCCGAAGCCCGAAAAGCGAAAAGGCCCTGGATCACTCCAGAGCCTCGACGCCGTTCGAGAAAGCCCGAACCATTTGAACGATACATAGTGTGATGCGGGTGACGCCGTCAAGACGTATCGTAACATGTTACGCTGCGCATCGGGATGGGACGGCATCCCGCCGGGGGAACATATGGCGCCGACTGGCATGGAATGGTACCTCGCCGAACGACCACCGAACTCCGCAAGGTCGTCTATGAACGGTTTGGCCAGAACGCCCACCAGTACGGCAAATTCTCCGACCGGTTGCGGGAGTTGCTGGAGAAGCTGGAGTGTGCCCAGCTTTCCTGGGCCGACACGCTGAAAATGGCGGAGGACCTCGCCAAGGACCTGGAGGTCAAGGCGACTGCCCATGAGGAGGCGGGGATGTCGCAGAGGGCTTACGGCATCCTCCAGGTCCTGCTGGCCTTCGACGCCGGGGCCGGGGAGAAGGGCGGAGCGGAGGGGCTGGCGGAGCGGATCGCCGCCCTCTGCGAGGATGATGCGACCGCCCCGCGGCTGTGGCAGGAGAAGGAGGGGCTGCGGCGGTCGCTGCGGCAGCAGGTCCGCGGCTTGGCCCACGAATTCGGCCTGGAGAACCTCAAGGAGGTCTCCGAGCAGGTCGAGGAGTTCGCCCTCAAGCAGTTCGCCAAGGTCTGATCCCATGCCCATGCTGACGGTCGGCAGCGTCGAGATCCCCTATGTCCTGAGTCGCTCCGACGCGGCGACGCGGGCACGCATCACCGTCACCCAGGACAGCGTCGAGGTGGTCGTGCCCACCGCCGCCACCGAGGACGAGATTGCCGGCGTGCTCCACCGCCGCAGGGCATGGCTGTACGAGCAGACCCGCCACATGGCCGAGCGGATCGCCCGCTCCAACGCCGTTCGGCGGTTCGTCAGAGGGGCCAAGATCCCCTACCGGGGCTGGCTCATGCGGCTGCGGGTCGAGCCCTGCGACGACACGCTGGTGAGCGTCGCCTACCGCAACGGCTTCCTGGTCGGCGGCCCGCGGTCCGTGGCTCCCGCCTCCCACGACGACTTGATCGAATCGGCGTTGCAGCTGTGGCTGAGGAGGCGGCTCCGCCAGGATGTCGCCGACCTCGTCCGTCGGCACGGCGAGCCGAATGGGCTGAAGCCCAGAGATGTCCGGGTCAAGGACCAGAAGCATGTCTGGGGAAGTTGCGGGATCGACCGCGCCGTGAACCTGAACTGGCAGTTGGTCTTCGCCCCCCGGACGGTGCTGGAATACGCGGTGGTCCATGAACTCTGCCACCTGCGGCACCGCACCCACGACCGGGCCTTCTGGGCGCTGGTCGGAACCATCCTGCCGGACTGGGAGGCCAGGAAGGCATGGCTGGACCAGAACGAGCATTTCCTGACGCTGCGACGCGTGGAGCCGACCTGATGGCCATTCCCGATTTCCAGACCCTGATGCTCCCCGTGCTGAAGACCGCTGCCGGGGGTGGCGAGGTCCGCATCGGCGATGTGGTGGACCAGCTTGCCGACGTGTTCGCCCTATCCGACGAGGAGCGAGCCCAGCTTCTGCCATCGGGGCGGCAGACGACATTTGCCAACCGAGTCCATTGGGCGAAGAGTTACCTGACCAAAGCCGGGCTGGTGGACCTCACCCGGCGGGCACATTTCCGCATCACGCCGACCGGCCGGGACGTGCTGAACTCGCCACCGGAGCGGATCACCATCCGGTTCCTGGAGCAATTCCCGAGCTTCAAGGGCTTCCGCGATGGCGAGTCCGAGACGGCCGAGGCTGCCGACAGTGCCGAGGTCGTGCTGCCGGTCGCCGAGAGTCCCCTGACCCCCGATGAGGTGATGCGGCAGGCCCATCTGCGGATCGAGGCGTCGCTGGCGGAGGAAATCCTCCAGCGGGTGCGGTCCGGCACGCCGGCCTTCTTCGAGAAGACCGTGGTCCGCCTGCTGATCACCATGGGCTATGGCGGGTCGGTGACGGAACTGGACAAGGCTCTGGTCGGGAAGTCCGGCGACGACGGCGTGGACGGCGTCATCGACCAGGATCCGCTCGGGCTGGATCGGGTTTATGTCCAGGCCAAGCGGTATGCCGACGGCAACACCGTCGGGGCGGGAGCGATCCGCGACTTCTTCGGCAGCCTGAACCTGTTCAAGGCGACCAAGGGGCTGTTCGTCACCACCTCCGCCTTCACCACGTCGGCCAGGGAGACGGCAGACCGGTTGGGCACCCGCATCGTGCTGATCGACGGCATCCAACTGGCCAAGCTCATGATCCGGCACGAGGTCGGATGCAGGATCGAGGAGACCCTGCACATCAAGAGGGTGGACGAGGACTTCTTCGAATAGCAGCCGGGCCTACGTCGGGAACGGGGCGAGCATCAGGTGGCCAAAGTCCAGTTCCGGGTAGCCGACTTTGGAGATTGCCTCCAGAAGGGTGGATGCTCGGAAGCCGCATGCCCGAAAACAAGCCGATCAACGGCACCCAGAAGCGTCCCCGTCGGGGACGGGCGTCTCCGGGCTTGGCGTAGCCGTAGTCGTCGTCCTGGCAGCCGGTGTAGAGCGGGGCGGTGAAGATCGCTTGAAGCTGCTTCGGGGTGAGCGGCTGCCGCTTGTCCTTGCGGTTGGTGGTGTCCACGACGCCAAGCCCCTTCGCTGGATTCCGGTCGATGCCCCCCCTCGTTGACCGCCCAGGTCAGGAGGGCGGACAGCTTGGTCATGTATCCGTTCACCGTCGCCGGACTGAGGCCGGATGCCTTGCCGGCGTCGTGGGTCTTCTGGGCGATCTCGCGGGCGGTCAGGTTCGGGTACCGCTTGGTCGAGTTCGGTGGCAGCCACCGGAGGGTGTCCATGACCTCCCGTCCGGCCCAGAACCGCCTGGAGGTCGGCCGGAACCCGCGTCCGGAACTGCCACACGGCTCCCCGGATCCACAGCCCTGTGGGACGCCGCCTGGGCGACAGGGATGTGCGACACCCCGGACGGGCTGAAACGGCGGATTTTGAAGGGGATGGAGGCGATTCGGCCGACGCCGTGTGCGACAGGGCGGTGTCACACCGCGGGGAATTCCGCCGCTTCCGGGCGAATTCCTGTGTCACATCAATGTCTTGGGGGTGATTGGTGGAGCCGAGGAGGATCGAACTCCCGACCTACGCATTGCGAACGCGTCGCTCTCCCAGCTGAGCTACGGCCCCACACTCACACCGCGGCGTCTTCGTTGCCCCGGCGTGGCGCGGATATTGTCCATGACGGGGGGTGCTGTCAAGCGCTTGATTCAGAAAAAATGAAGCGTGTGCGTGACGGCCTGGGACCGGCTTGGATGCCGACGCCGTTCCCGTCTATGTGCCGCATGCCACCCGGCCTATCGGAGGGCCGCCGTACTGGACAGGTCTCGCCGCTTATGCTTAGGGTGCCCGGAAAAGGCTGGCGCCCGTTTCGCAGTGCGTTGCGCGCGGCCATCCCAAAGAACCGCCATGGAGCTGGCCCGGCATGATCGCGCTGTATATGCTCATCAACACCATTCTGGACCTGTTCTTCTGGGTCCTCATCCTGTCGGCGATCCTCAGCTGGCTGGTGGCCTTCAATGTGGTGAACACGCGCAACCGCGCGGTCTATCTGATCGGCGATTTCCTGTATCGCATCACCGAACCGGTGCTGCGTCCGATCCGCCGAGTCCTGCCCAACATGGGCGGGCTGGACCTGTCGCCGATCGTGGTTCTGCTGGCGATCTCCTTCATCCAGAACCTGATGGCCCAGTACTGGCCGCGCTTCTGATGGCGGATTCCTCGCCGATGGACGCGGTGGCCGACGGCTTGCGGGTGGCGCTGAGGGTGACGCCCAAGGCATCGCGCAACGCGGTGACCGGCACGGCCGAAACGGCTGGTGGAGGACGTGTGCTGAAACTGTCGGTCACGGCGGTGCCGGAAAACGGCAAAGCCAACGAGGCCGTCATAAAACTGTTGTCGAAGGCGTGGAAACTGCCCAAGACCAGCCTGACCGTGGTGGCCGGCGCCACCGACCGGAACAAGATACTGCATGTGGCCGGCGACCCGGCGGCTCTGCTGCCGCGGCTGTCGGCCTTGATCGACGATATGGGTACCGAGGGTGGAGAGTAGCATGGCGGACGCGAAGATCATCGACGGCAAGGCCTTTGCGGCCGGTCTGCGCGCTCGGGTGGCGGACGGTGTGGCGGCGCTGAAGGCCAGCCATGGCGTCACCCCCGGTCTGGCCGTCGTGCTGGTGGGCGAGGATCCGGCCAGCCAGGTCTATGTCCGTTCCAAGGAACGGGCCCTGGTCGAGTTGGGTATGAACAGCTTCGACCATCACGAGCCGGCCGACATGGCCGAATCCGACCTGCTGGCGCTGATCGACCGCCTGAACGCCGACCCGGCCGTGCACGGCATCCTGGTCCAGCTGCCGTTGCCCAAGCACATCGACACCCAGAAGGTGCTGGCCCGCATCGTCCCGGAAAAGGACGCCGACGGCTTCCACGTCGTCAATGCCGGCCTGCTCGCCACCGGCCAGCCGGGCGCCATCGTGCCCTGCACGCCGCTGGGCAGCCTGCTGCTGATCCGCGACACGCTGGGCCGCGACCTTAAGGGCAAGCGCGCCCTGGTGCTCGGCCGCTCCAACATCGTCGGCAAGCCGATGGCGCAGCTGCTGCTCCAGGCCGACTGCACGGTGACGATGGCCCATTCCCGCACGGCGGATCTGCCGGAGGAGTGCCGCCGCGCCGATATCCTGGTGGCGGCGGTCGGCCGGCCGGAGATGGTGCGCGGCGATTGGATCAAGGCCGGTGCCACCGTGATCGATGTCGGCATCAACCGCGTCGCGGCGGCGGAGCCGGGCAAGACCCGACTGGTCGGCGACGTCGCCTTCGACGAGGCGGTGAAGGTCGCCGGCGCCATCACGCCCGTCCCCGGCGGCGTCGGCCCGATGACCATCGCCTGCCTGATGCTGAACACGCTTGCCGCCGCCTGCCGCGCCGCCGGCGCACCGGTTCCGGCGGAAGCCGGCGTTGGGGCCGCCCTTTGATCACCGTCCATGCCCGTGCCGAAGATGGGCGGGTGGTGCGCCAGCCGCTCGAACTCGGCGAAGACTTGCCGGTCGGTGCGGTGTGGATCGATCTCCTGCGCCCGACGGAAGCGGAGCGCGCCCATGTCGGCGCGCTGACCGGCTGCGACCTGCCGACGCGCGAGGAAATGAAGGAGATCGAAGCCTCCAGCCAGCTCTATGTGGAAGGGGAGGGGATCTACATGACCTCTCCCATCATCTCGCGCGCCACCTCGCCCCATCCGGAGCAGGGCGAGCTGACCTTCGTGCTGACCCCGCGCCACCTGATCACTCTGCGCTACACCGAACCGCTGCCTGTCATCACCTTCGCCGCCCGCTGTGTCCGCCAGCCGGAGCTGCTGGCGACGGGGGAGAGCGCCCTGTTCGGGCTGCTGGACGCGGTGATCGACCGGGTCGCCGACGTGCTGGAACTGGTCGGCGGCCGCATCGACGAACTGTCGGCCCGCGTCTTCGACGATTCGCTGGACGGCGGCGGCTTCGGCAAGGCGGCCAAGAAGCCGGACGAACTGCAGGACGTGCTGCGCGGCATCGGCCGGGCCGGCGACCTGACCCACAAGGTGCGCGACAGCCTGGCCGGCCTCGACCGGCTGGTGGTGTTCATGACCTCGGTCAGCGGCGGGCGGCTGAACAAGGAACAGAAGACCGCGCTGAAGACGATGACGCGCGACTTGCGGTCCCTGACGGAGCATGCCGGCTTCCTGGCTCACGAGGCGAACTTCCTGCTCGATGCCACGCTCGGTCTGATCAACATCGAGCAGAACGCCATCATCAAGATCTTCTCGGTCGTCTCGGTGGCGCTGATGCCACCGACTCTGATCGCGTCCGCCTATGGCATGAATTTCAAGCACATGCCGGAACTGGAGTGGAGTTTCGGCTATCCCATGGCCATTCTGCTGATGGTGCTGTCGGCGGTGGTTCCGCTCTGGTACTTCCGCCGGCGCGGCTGGCTTTAGAAGGATACTCCGCCGATGACGACCATCCTGTCCGACGCCGCCCTCGACGCGCTTCTGGCACAGGATGTTCCCTACGGCGACTTGACCACCGACTCGCTCGGGATCGCTGCCCGTCCGGCGCGGATGAGTTTCGCCGCCCGCGGCGCCATGGTGCTGGCGGGGACGGAGGAAGCAGCGCGGCTGGTGGAAAAGGCCGGTGGCAGCATCCTGCGCGTCGAGGCCAGCGGAACAGCCATGGGCGCCGGAGCGGTCTTCTTGGAGGTGGACGGCCCGGCCGGATCGCTGCACAGGGCCTGGAAGGTGGCGCAGACCCTGGTTGAGTATGCCTCCGGCATCGCCACCCGCGCCCGGCGCATCGTCGAGGCCGCTCCCGGTGTGACCGTCGCCTGCACCCGCAAGAACTTTCCAGGATCCAAGGATCTCAGCGTCAAGGCCGTGCAGGCGGGCGGAGCGGTGATGCACCGGCTGGGCCTGTCGGAAACACTGCTGGTGTTCCCCGAGCACCGTGCCTTCCTGGCCGAACCGCCGGAAACTTGGATCGCCGGATTGCGCCGCAAGGCTCCGGAAAAGAAAATCGTGGTGGAGGTCGGAACGGTGGAGGAGGCGGTGGCCTTTGCGCAGGCCGGCGCCGACGTGATCCAGCTGGAAAAGCTGCCGCCCGATGCCGCCCGCGCAGTGATCGAGGCGACGCGCGGCTTGACGCCGCCACCGGCGGTCGCCCCGGCCGGCGGCGTGACCGAGGCAAATGCCGCCGCCTATGCCGCAGCCGGCTGCCGCCTGCTGATCACCTCGGCTCCCTTCTTCGGCCAGCCCGCCGACGTGAAGGTGGTGCTGGGTCCGTTATAGGAGCCCTTACGCCGCCAAGCCGCCACCCAGCTCGATGCGAACCTCCACCACGCCCGGCTCGTCCAGGTTCTCCTTGCGGACAAAACCGAGGGCGCGGCACATGTTCAGCATGTTGGTGTTCTCGCGCAGAACCTCGCCATAGACCTCCTTGATGCCGCGCGAGCGGGCGTAATCGAGGATCTTGTTCATCAGGATAAAACCCAGCCCCTGGCCCTTCATGTCGGACCGCACCATCACCGCATATTCGGCGCGTCGGTTGTCGGGGTCGGCGGTGATGCGCACCACGCCATACATGATGGTGTCGCCGGTCTGCGGGTCGGGACCGACGGCGATCAGCCCCATCTCGCGATCGTAGTCGATCTGGGTCAGGCGCGCCGCCGCCTGGTGCGACAGCCGCTTCAGCGGGGCGAAGAAGCGCAGGCGCAGATCCTCGGCCGTCTGGTTCTCCACCAGATGATGCACCAGCGGCTCGTCCTCCGGCAGGATCGGGCGGACCAGGAACTGGCGGCCGTCCTTGATGGTGATGCGGTCCTCCAGCGCCTTCGGATAGGGGCGGATCGCCAGCCGCGCCGCGCCCGGCAGGGCCGGCACGCCGACCTTGATGCGGGCGTCCAGCGCCATGACGCCGTTGGCGTCGGCCAGCAGCGGGTTGATGTCCATCTCCGCGATCTCGGGAAAATCGACCACCAGCTGGCTGACCTTGTTGAGCGTCAGCGCCACCGCATCCAGATCGACCGCGGCGCGGGAGCGGAAGCCCTGCAACTGGCGATGAATGCGGGTACGGCTCATCTGCTCGGACGCCAGCTTCATGTTCAGCGGCGGCAGGGCCAGCGCATAATCCTCCACCACCTCCACGCCGATGCCGCCCTCGCCGAACAGCAGGACCGGACCGAACATCTCGTTCTCGGTCATGCCGACGATCAGTTCGTAGGCATCGGGGCTGACGGCCATCTCCTGCACGGTGAAGCCTTCGATCTTCGCCTCGGGCGCCAGTTCGGCGACGCGGGCCAACATGGCTTCGGCTTCGGCCTTCACGTCCTCCGGGCTGGTCAGGCCCAGCGCCACGCCGCCGACGTCGGACTTGTGCGTGATGTCGTGCGACAGGATCTTCAGCGCGATCGGCCCGCCGATGACGCGGGCGGCGGCGGCGGCCTCCTCCGGCGTCTGGGCGACGCGGGTGTCGACCACCGGGATGCCGTAGGCGGCCAGCACGCGCTTGGCCTCATACTCGCTCAGCCACTCGCGCTTCTCGGCCATGGCGCGGGAGATCACCTTCTTCACGGTGATCTCGTCGGGCTGGAAATCCTCGGCCACCGACGGCGGGGTCTCCATCAGCAGTTGCTGGCTGCGGCGGTAACGCACCAGATGCATGAAGGCGCGCACCGCGTCCGACGGGCCGTTGTAGGTCGGGATCCGGGCATCGGCGAACAGCTTGCGCGCCTCCACCGCCGACTGGTCGCCGATCCAGCTGGTCAGCACCGGATGGCGGCGGGCCTTGTTGGCCTGCACCGTCTCCGCCACCGCCTGGGCGATGGCCTCGCTGTCGGTCAGGGCGGACGGGCAGTGCAGGACCAGGACCGCGTCGTTGCCGGTGTCCTGCATCAGCGCGTTCAGCGCCTCGGCATAGCGCTTGGGCGTGGCGTCGGCGCCGATGCGCAGCGGGTTGCGGAAGGGGGCGCCGCCCGGCTGCGGCCCCAGCGCCTTGGCCAGAGCCTCCTGCGTCTCATGCGCCAGGGCGGCGAGCCGGCCGCCGGCCTGGATCAGCTTGTCGGTGGCCATCACGCCCATGCCGCCGCCGTTGGTCAGGATCGCCAGCCGGTCGCCGGTGATCGGCACCCCGGTTCCCAGCGTGCCGGCGGCGTCGAACAGCTCGGCCAGATCGTTCACCCGCAGCACGCCGGCCCGGCGGAACACCGCGTCATAGACGGCGTCCGACACCGCGAGCGCCCCGGTGTGGCTGGCCGCGGCCTCCTGCGCCTCGTCGGAACGGCCGGCCTTGATGACGATCACCGGCTTCTGGCGCGAGGCGGATCGGGCGGCCGACATGAATTTGCGGGCGTGCGTGATGCTCTCGATATAGAGCAGGATGGCGCGCACCGTGACGTCGGAGGCGAGATAGTCCAGCAGGTCGCCGAAATCCACGTCGCCGCGGTCGCCCAGCGACACCAGATGCGAGAAGCCGATCCCGCGCGACGTCGCCCAATCGGCGATGGAGGTCAGCACCATCGAGCTTTGCGCCACCAGCGCGACATCGCCCTTGCGGGGGGCCACCGGCGCGAAGCTGGCATTCATGCCGCGGCCCGGCACCATGGCGCCCAGGCTGTTCGGACCCAGCACCCGCATCAGATAGGGCTTGGCCGCGTCCAGCATCGCCTGGGTCTGGTCGGCGGACATGCCGTTGGTCATGACGATGGCGGCCTTGGTCCCGCGCTTGCCCAGCGCGTCGATGGTCGCCGCCACCGTGTCGGGCGCCGTGCAGATGACGCCCAGGTCCGGGGTGATCGGCAGGCTGTCCACCGTCTTGTAGGTCAGCACCCCTTCCACCGCGCGCTCGGTCGGGTTGACCGGCATCACCGGCCCGTCGAAGCCGGCCTGGAACAGGTTGCGGGCCACCACCGCCCCCACCGTGCCCGGCTTGCGGCTGGCGCCGATCAGGGCGATGGAGGCGGGCTTGAACAGCTTGTCGAGGTTGCGAACGGTCATGACCGGATCCGGGGCTGGGATAAGGCGCCGGCCCCCAGTC
Source organism: Azospirillum humicireducens (assembly GCF_001639105.2). Taxonomy (NCBI): domain Bacteria; kingdom Pseudomonadati; phylum Pseudomonadota; class Alphaproteobacteria; order Rhodospirillales; family Azospirillaceae; genus Azospirillum; species Azospirillum humicireducens. The sequence goes on along the minus strand of NZ_CP015285.1, from coordinate 2,492,076 downwards.
TGCCACGGGATGCCGACGATTTTGATGACGAACAGCGTGGGCCCGGACTTTCATCCCCGCCATTTGCTGCGACGCAACATTAGGGGTTGGTATGACCATTGGGCAAGAGGCGTTTCGTCGCGCCGATCCCGGCCGGACGGTGTCGGTTCCGCTTATCGGGAGGTCCGGCGCCAGGCGTCCGCCGCCACCGCCAGCGACAGCAGCCCCCACAGCACCAGATACTCCACCCCGCCCTTGGCCCAGTACCAGTTGACGCCCTTGGTGGCGAAGATGGCATAGGCGGCCACCACCATGCAGCCGGCGGACAGCAGGGCGGTCCAGCGGGTGAAGAAGCCGCCGACGAGCGTCACGAAGGCCAGGGATTCGCACAGGATGGCGAGGCCGAGGAACAGCGGCGCCGGCTCCAGCCCGGCCTTGGCGAAGAAGCCCAGCGAGGCGTCGATGCCGCTCAGCTTCTGGTAGACATGCGGAGCATAGAACAGGCCCAGCAGAATGCGCACCCCGTTCATCGCCAGCGCGGGCGAGAAGCGGTCGGGCAGAACCGCCGGGCCGATGAGGGCGGCGAGCGGCGATGCGCCATCGGTGGCGTGGGAAGCCGTATTGTTTGCGATTCCAGTGGACATGATCGATCAATCCTTAAAATTATAGTTAATTTTGCCTGTTTGGCTGGAAAACCGCTGATGGGACTGCTGGCAGGCAGGCAGGGGGAGCGGAGAGTGTCCGCGATACACCCGGCCATTATTTGAGTTCTTTTATTTCCATCATTGATCCAGCACAATTCACCGTGAAACGGGTTTGGGGAGGACTGCATGAAGGTCGGAATCGTCGGGGCGGGGTTCGTCGGCAGCACCGCCGCCTTCGCCATGGTGACCACCGGCGCGGCGAGCGAGGTCGTGCTGGTCGACATGAACGAGGCGCTGGCCCAGGCCCAGGCCCAGGACATCGCCCATGCCGTGCCCTTCACCCATGCCGTCACCGTCCGCGCCGGCGCTTACGCCGCGCTGGAGGGGGCGGGGGTGGTCGTGCTGTCGGCCGGCGTCGCCCAGAAGCCGGGCGAAACCCGGCTGGAGCTGCTGGAGCGCAACGCCAAGGTGTTCGGGGCCATCATTCCGGAGGTGCTGAAGGCGGCCCCCGACGCTGTGCTGCTGGTCGCCAGCAATCCGGTCGACGTGATGACGCAGATCGCCACGCGGATCAGCGGCCTGCCGCGCAACCGGGTGATCGGATCGGGCACGGTGCTGGACACCGCGCGCTTCCGCGCCCTGTTGGCCGAGCAGCTGGCAGTGACCCCGCGTTCCGTCCATGCCCATGTCGTCGGCGAGCATGGCGACTCGGAAGTTCTGCTGTGGTCGAGCGCCACTGTCGCCGGCTTGCCTGTCGAGCAGGCGGCCGACCAGCTTCGCCGCAGCCTGACGGCGGAGGACCGCGCCGCCATCGACGAGGGGGTGCGCCGCGCCGCCTATCGTATCATCAACGGCAAGGGCCACACCGCCTTCGGCATCGCCGGCGGGCTGGCCCGGCTGGTATCGGCCATCGGCGCCGACGAACGGATGGTGGCGACCTGCGCCATGCTGACCGACGATGTCTGCGGGGTGCCGCAGGTGGTGCTGTCGCTGCCGCGCGTCATCGGCGCCGGCGGCGTGCTCGACACCGTGCTGCCGAACCTGTCGGCGGAGGAGGCGGCGGCCCTGCGCCGCAGCGCCGAAATCCTGAAGGAGGCCGCCGACGGGGTGGAGCGCCGGATGGGCTGGACCAGTTGATGCTACGTCACGACCTCAGTTAGGCCTGCCACCAACCCGTCGAAGACGGCACGGCAGCGGGGGGTGGAGCGCAGATCCTCGTGCATGGCGACCCATACCCCCATCGGCAACTCGAAGCGGTCGGCCAGCAGGCGGACCAGATCGGGGTTCCGCCGCGCCAGAGGGACTTGGCAGATGCCGATGCCGAACCTGGCCTCGATCGCCGCCAGCTGCGCCAGATGGCTGTCGGTGCGCAGAGCGAAGCGGGGCAGGGTGAGGCCCGGCACGCGCCGCATCATTGCGCGGATGTCCGGCGTCTCGCGGTCGAAGCCGATCAGGTCGTGGCCGTCAAGCTCCTCCAGGCTGCGTGGGGTGCCGCGGCGCTCCAGGTAGCGGCGGTGGGCGTGCAGACCCAGAGCGATGCTGCCGACCCGCCGCACCAATAGCGCCTGCTGGTCCGGCTCCACCATGCGCACGGCGACGTCTGCATCGCGTTGCAGCAGATTGTCGATACCGTTGGACAGCACCAGCTCCACCTCCAGCGTCGGGTGGATTTCCCGCAGGCCGGCCAGGATCGACGGCAGGATCCGGGCACCCACCACCTCGCTGGCGGTGACGCGCACCGTGCCCCGCACCTCCGCTCCCCAGCCCGAAGCCGTGCGCCATAGGCTGGCCGCCGCCGCGTCCAATGCTTCCGCCTGCGGGCGCAAGGCCAGGGCTGCATCGGTCGGATCAAGTCCGCGCGGCGAGCGCACGAACAGCGAGCCGCCGACCGCCTCCTCCAGCGCAGCGACATGGCGGGCGAGGGTGGGTTGCGTCAACCCCAGGGCGCGCGCCGCGGCAGACAGAGACCCTTCACGGATCACTGCAAGGAAACTGCGGTAGAGGTCCCAGCTGGGTGGTGGTGGATTCATCGATTTCAGTATAGCAACCCGCCACAGTTCGACAATTCCGTTCATCCGTTCCCCGGTCCATCCTTCCGACATCACGAAGCGAAAAGCGATGGAGGCAGTGATGGAGGGGCAGGCGACCGGTACGGCAAGGACCGCCCTGGTTCTGGGTGCGACCGGCGGGTTCGGCGGCGAGATGGCGCGGGCGCTGGCGGCGCGCGGCTGGACGGTGCGCGGCCTGCGCCGAAAGCCGGCGGAAGAGTGGCGGCAGGACCGCCTCGACTGGATCGTCGGCGATGCGATGAACGCAACCGACGTGGCAGCCGCGGCCGAGGGCGCAGCGCTGATCGTCCACGCGGTGAATCCGCCGGGCTACCGGCATTGGGACCGGTTGGTTCTACCCATGCTGGACAACAGCATTGCCGCGGCCTGCGTCAACCGTGCCCGCATCCTGCTGCCCGGCACCGTCTACAACTACGGCCCCGACGTCTTCCCGCTGATCCCGGAGACGGCGGCGCAGAACACGCTTACCCGCAAGGGTGCCATCCGGGTGGAGATGGAGCGTCGCCTGCATCGCGCGGTGGAGCAGGGGGCGAGATTGCTGATTCTGCGTTGCGGCGACTTCTTCGGTCCGCAGGCGGGCAACAGCTGGTTCAGCCAGGGATTGCTGACGCCCGGCAAGCCGCCGACCCGGATCAACCAGCCGGGCCGGCCGGGGATCGGCCATCAATGGGCCTATCTGCCCGACGCGGCTGAAACCGCGATGCGCCTGCTCGACCGTGAGGCGGAGTTGGGCGACGACGCGATGTTCCATATGGATGGACACTGGGATGCCGATGGAGGCCGGATGGTCGCGGCCATCGCCCGCGCGCTGGACCAGCCAGACCTGCCGGTGCGGCGGATGCCCTGGTGGATGCTGCGGCTGGCGGGTCTGGCGCTGCCGCTGTTCCGCGAACTCAGCGAGATGCGCTATCTGTGGCAGGAACCGGTGCGGCTCGACAACCGCCGCCTGCTGGCCTTCCTGGGCGACGAACCGCACACACCGCTGGACCTTGCGGTGCGTCGGACGCTTGCCGGATTGGGGCATCTCCCCGCGCAGCCGGCGGGATTGCCGGAGGCGGGGAAATGCATACCCGACCGCGTTGCCTCAAGCCGCCTGGGCTGAGGCAACGCGGTTCGAACGCTGCCTCAGACCACCGGACCCGGAGTGCCCTTGTTGGCTTCCAGGGCGCGGGCCAGGCCTTCCTCGATCTTCTTGGCGGCCTCTTCGGCGTTGCCCCAGCCGCGGACCTTCACCCACTTGTTCTTCTCGAGATCCTTGTAGTGCTCGAAGAAGTGGGCGATCTGCTCGATCACGATGGACGGCAGGTCGGTGTAGTTCTTCACGTCGGTGTAGAAGGGATGCAGCTTGTCGACCGGAACGGCCAGCAGCTTCTCGTCCTCGCCGGCCTCGTCCTCCATGTAGAGGACGCCGATGGGACGCGAGCGCAGGACCGCACCCGGAACGACGCCGTGCTGGCCGACGACGCAGACGTCCACCGGATCGCCGTCACCCGACAGGGTGTGCGGGATGAAGCCGTAGTTGCAGGGATAGAACATCGCGGTGTGCAGGAAACGGTCGACGAACACCGCGCCCGATTCCTTGTCGACTTCGTACTTCACCGGCTGGCCGCCAATCGGAATCTCGATGACGACGTTCACGTCCCAGGGGGCATTCTTACCCGCGGCGAGCTTGCTCAGATCCATGTATCGCGTTCCTTCGACTGGCGTATTCAGGGCACGTTCTTGTTTCGGCGCCGATGCCCGGTCCGGCGCCACGCGGGGCCGGAGTTTAGGCGGAACGCCGATCAAGGCCAAGGAACTTGCGCGGGCTCTTGCGCAGGTGCGGCAAAGGGGCAACCCTGCCGGGCATGGCCCGTCCGATCCTCCTTCTGCTCATCCTTCTGGCTCTGCCGGCGCTCCGTCCGGCATGTGCGGAGGTCCTCGAACACGGCATGCCGATACACGGCATCGCCATGCATGCCAGTGTGACGCATGGCATAGCCATGCATGTCAATGTAACGCATGGCATAGCCATGCATGGCGATCTGGCATTGCCGCCGGACTTCGCCGCCTTTCCCTACGTCGACCCGGCGGCACCGAAGGGCGGGACCATCCGGCAGGCGGTGACCGGCAGCTTCGACAGCCTCCACCCGCACATCGTCAAGGGCGTGCCGGCTCTGGGGCTGGGCTATGTGTTCGAGACCCTGCTGGCGCGGTCGTGGGACGAGCCCTTCTCGCTCTACGGCCTGTTGGCCGACCGGGTTGAGGTGGCCGGCGACCGCTCCGCCATCACCTTCCACATCAATGGAAAGGCGCGCTGGCATGACGGCACGCCGGTAACCGCCGCCGACGTGCTGTTCTCCCTGGAGATGCAGCGGCGGTACGGCACGCCCAACCGCCGCCTGTTCTACGCCAAGGTCGCGAGTGCCGAGGCGCCCGACCCGCGGACCGTCCGCTTCGCCTTCGCGTCCAACCCGGATGGGACCATCGACCGCGAGATGCCGCTGCTGATGGGGCTGATGCCGATCCATTCGAAGGCCTTCTGGGACGGCCGCGATTTCAACCGCACGACGCTGGAGCCGATCCAGGGCAGCGGACCCTACCGCATCGCCGCGGTCGATCCTGGAAGGCGCATCGTCTACGAGCGGGTGCGCGACTATTGGGGCCGCGATCTGCCCACCCGTGTCGGGCAATTCAACGCCGACCGGCTGGAGTTCGACTATTACCGCGACGATTCCGTGGCGCTGGAGGCGTTCAAGGCAGGGCAGGGCGACATCCGGTACGAGAGCGATCCGGCCAAATGGGCCACCGGTTACGACGGCCCCGCCCTGCGCGAGGGCCGTTTCTTGCGGGAAGAACTGCCGAACCGGCGGCCGGAGCTGGCGCGCGGCCTGATCTTCAACACACGCCGGCCGATCTTCGCCGATGTGCGGGTGCGCCGGGCGCTGGGCATGGCGACCGACTTCGACTGGATCGGGCGCAGCCTGTTCCACGGGCTGCTGACCCGCACCGCCAGCTATTACCCCAACTCCGATCTCGCCGCCCGCCGCCTCCCGGAGGGTGAGGAGTTGCGGGCGCTGGAGCCTTTCCGCGACCGGCTGCCGCCGGACCTGTTCATCCGCCCCTTCACCCTGCCGGATGGCGGGACCGGCAGCGGCCCGGCGGGCCTGCGCGCCAACCGGCGCGAGGCGTTGCGGCTGCTTGAGCAGGCTGGCTGGCGGGTGCATGACGGCCGGCTGACCGATGCGGCGGGGAATCGCTTCGCCTTCGAAATAATCCTCTCCGATCCATCGGAGGAGCGGGTGGCGCTGGAATTCGCCCGCTCGCTGGAGCCGCTGGGGATCGAAGCGCGCGTCCGGACGGTGGACAGTGCCCAGTTCCAGGGCCGTTTGGATAGTTTCGATTTCGATATGACCCTGCGCTGGTGGGCCTCCAGCCTGTCTCCCGGAAATGAGCAGCTTTATTACTACGGGTCCGACGCGGCCGGGCAGGAGGGCAGCCGCAATCTGGCCGGCATCCGTGACCCGGTGGTCGACGCGCTTGCCCGCTCCATCGCCGTGGCCACCACGCGGGAGGAACTGGTCGGACGGGTGCGCGCGCTGGACCGGGTGCTGCTGTGGGGGCACTACATGGTTCCGCTGTTCCACAGCCCGGTGGACCGGATCGCCCGCAGATCAACCCTGCATCGTCCGGCAACCACTCCGCTGTACGGACCGATGGTGGAAAGCTGGTGGGTCGCGCCCTAACCCCTTGCCGACCGCTCGGACGTCCAACGATGGCCCTGGGGGCAATCTCCGGCGGGCGGATGATCGGGATGGTCCCTGACTGACGTCCGGTAATGGATCGTTGCTATCGTTGCCCCTGTTTGCATTCGTCGCGTCGCCCAGGGGACACAGGATGAATATCCGCACGAAAATATTGTGCGCAAATGTTCTGATCGCGGCTTTTCCGATCTGCATGGCCGTCGTCCTTGCATGGAATGCCGTGGGCGATCTCCAGCAGCGCCACCGGACGGAAAGCTCGCTCTCGGCATTCGAGGCGACGCTGCAGGTCGGCCCGCTGCTGGCCAGCGAACGGGGGCGCTGGGCGGTCGCCTTCGACAGCGAGAAGCCGCTGGACGCTGCGGCGGCCCAGCCGCTGGAGGCTGCCATAGCGGCCAGCGATGCGGCGCTGGCCAAGGCCGGTGAGCGGATCGAGGCCGCCGGCCTGTCCGCAGCTCCCATTGCGACCGCATCCAACCAGCTGAAGGCGGCGCGGACGGCCGCCCGGCAGGCGGCGGAGCAGGCCAAACCGGCCCGGCCGGCGACCATCGCCGCGGCCACGGTCGATGCCATCGCCGCAGCCAACCAGAATGTCGGCAAGGCCATCGACGAGACCTACCGCTCCACCATCGTCAACGGTCCCGACCTGTTCGGACACGTCAATCTGGCGCGTCTGGCCCAGGATATGCGCGACATCGGCGGCACCCGCTCCGCCTCCGTCGGGCTGTTCGTCGCCGGCATGCCCTTCGGGCCGGAGCGGCTGCAGGCGGCGACCGAGATGACCGGCAGGATCGCCGGGCTGTGGCAGATGATGCAGCAGGCGGTGCTCAATCTCGGCAACCCGCCGGAGCTGACCAGGGCGCTGGAGCATGTGCGCACCACCATGATGACGGAGGGCGAAAAGCGCTTCCAGAGCGTGATCGACGCCGCCCGCAAGGGCGCGCCGCCGCCCCTGCCGCTTTCCGAATGGCGCCCCTGGGTGACGCCGATGCTGAACAACATCCTGACGATGCGCGACGCCGCCCTGGCTGTGGCGCATGAGACGAACCGGGAGAGCGTAAGCCAGGCCTGGACCCAACTGATCCTCGCCGCGGTGGTCCTGGCCGCGGTCTGCATCACCTTCGGCATCGTGCTGATCGTGCTGTCGGCCCAGGTCACGCGGCGTCTGGGCTCCCTCACCTCCACCGTTGTCCGGCTGGCCGACGGCGATCTCGGCGTCGACATCGCCTATTCCAAGCTGTCGGACGAGATCGGCGCAATGGCGCGGGCGATCCAGGTGCTGAAGGAAAGCGCCATCGAACGCGTGCGCCTGGAATCCGAACAGGAAGCCCAGCGCGCCGCCCGCGAGACGCGCACCGCCGCCGTCGAACGGATGGTCCAGGGATTCGACCGGGCGGTGTCGGCCATCCTGACCGGCGTATCCGGTGCTTCCACCCAGTTGAGCAAGACCGCAGAATCCATGGCGGCGCTGGCGGAGGAGACCAGCCGTCAGGCTTCCGCCTCCACCTCGGCTGCGGAGCAGACCTCGGTGAATGTGCAGACCGTGGCCTCTGCGACGGAGGAGATGACCGCCTCGATCCGCGAGATCGGCGAGCAGGTCTCCCGCTCCAACGGCGTCGCCGCCCAGGCGGTGCGCGAGGCGCAGGAGACCACCGGTTCCGTCCGCAATCTGGCCGAGGAGGTCGCGCGCATCGGCGAGGTGGTCAAGCTGATCCAGGACATCGCCAGCCAGACCAACCTTCTGGCGCTGAACGCGACCATCGAGGCGGCGCGGGCGGGGGAGGCCGGCAAGGGCTTCGCCGTGGTGGCGAGCGAGGTGAAGCAGCTGGCCAACCAGACCGCCAAGGCGACAGAGGACATCTCCGCCCAGATCACCAGCGTGCAGAGCGCCACGCGCGGCACGGTGAACGCCATCGAGGGGATCGGCGGCACCATCGGCGCGATGAACGAGATCGCCGCCACCATCGCCGCCGCCATCGAGGAGCAGAGCGCCACCACGTCCGAGATCTCGCGCAACGTCCAGCAGGCGGCCCAGGGCACCGGCGAGGTCAGCGGCAACATCGCGCAGGTGCACGAGGCCGCCGCCCAGACCGGCCGGGCGGCGTCGCAGGTGCTCGACGCCTCAACCGGTCTGTCGCGTCAGGCGGATGACCTGCGCCGCGAGGTGGAGACCTTCCTGGCCGGCATCCGCGCCGCCTGACCGTCGCCGGCCCGTCTCCCAAGGCGGGAGAGGGGCCTTTCCCACGCGCGGCCCTACCGGTCGTGCAGCGGGGCCATCTGGTCCAGGCGGTGGGCGAACTCGATGTCGGCCGGGGTCACGGCGTCGACGCTGCGGGTGTAGAGGATCACCTCCACCCGGCCGAGGTCGTTGAACCATTCGGGGTGATGGCCGGTCTTCTCGGCCAGCAGGGCGACCTGGTTCATGAACCCCCAGGCGGCCGGAAAATCGGCGAAATGGAAGGTCTTGCGGATGGCGTCGCGTTCCAGCACCTCCGACCAGCCGTGCAGTTCCTTCAGTGCCGTCTGGCGATGCGCGCCGACCAAACGATCGGACATGATGACCTCCCTTTCTTCCGTCGCTCTTTTGCCGCCCGCAGCTTCTTGGCGAACGGGCGGCGGTCCGCTACCTTCTGCGGCATGATACGGAAACCTTCAGGTCCCCATACGGTTCCGCCCACGGTCGAAGACCTGGAGCGCATGGCCGAAGAAGCGCTTGAAACCATCCCGGCGGAGCTTCTGGCCCCGGTCGGGAACCTCGTCATCCATGTCGAGGATTTTCCCGATGAGGATACCGAGCGGGAGATGGAGCTGGAAAGCCCATTCGACCTGCTGGGGCTGTACCGGGGGGTGGATCTGACGCGGCAAAGCGTCGCCGACCTGCGCGGCGGGCCGGACATGATCTTCCTCTACCGCCGCCCGATCCTGGATTACTGGTGCGAGACGGGGGAGGAACTGCCGGCCATCGTCCGCCATGTCCTGATCCACGAGATCGGCCACCATTTCGGTTTCTCCGACGACGACATGGAGCGGATCGAGGCCATGGAATAGGGGCGGAGTGGGGGGCGCCTCAGCCCTCCAGCGCCTCGGCCACCCGGCGGCGCAGCGCCGGCACCAGATCGTCCTCGAACCAGGGGTTCCGGTTCAGCCAGGCGGTGTTGCGCCAGCTCGGGTGCGGCAGCGGGATATGGCCTGGGCCGTACTCCCGCCAGTTCGCCACCGTCTCCGTCATCGTAGCCTTGCGCCGCTCGCCCAGATAGCGCGCCTGGGCATATTGCCCGATCAGCAGCGTCAGCCGGATGCCAGACAGGGCGTCGAGCACCGGCGGGTGCCAGAGCGGGGCGCATTCCGGCCTCGGCGGATAATCGCCGCCCTTCGGCATGGTTCCGGGATAGCACAGGCCCATCGGCACCACAGCGATGCGGGAGTCGTCGTAGAAGGCGGCCCGCTCCATCGCCAGCCACTTGCGCAGCCGGTCGCCGGAGGCGTCGTCCCACGGGATGCCGCTGGCATGCACCCGCGCGCCGGGAGCCTGCCCGACGATCAGCAGGCGGGCGGTGCGGCTGCCGCGCAGGACCGGGCGGCAGCCGTGCGGCAGGACGCCCGCGCACAGCGTACAGGCGCGCACCGTCGCGAACAGGCGGTCCAGCTGCGAACCGCCTTCAACCATGTCATCGGACAATCGACAGCAGATCCTGAACGAAGGCCGGCACCACCTGGGTCGCCGGGCCGTGGATGGAGCTGTGGAAATGGGAGGCACCCTCCGACGGTTCCAGGTTCAGCTCCACCGTATAGGCTCCGGCCGACCGGGCTTCCGCCACGAAACCGGCGGCGGGGTAGACATGGCCGGAGGTTCCGATCGACACGAACAGGTCGCATTCCTCCAACGCCCGCTGGATGCGCTCCATCTGGTAGGGCATTTCGCCGAACCAAACCACGTCCGGCCGCATGCCGCCCTTGCGCCCGCAGGTCAGGCAATGGTCATGCACCGACAGGTCGCCCTGCACCTCCACCACCGTGCGGCAATGCAGGCAGAAGGCCTTCAGCAGCTCGCCATGCATGTGCAGCGGCGCCTTCGATCCGCCGCGCTCGTGCAGGTCGTCGATGTTCTGGGTCACCAGCAGGACCTCGCCCTTCCAGCGCCGCTCCAGCTCCGCCAGCGCCCGGTGCGCGGCATTCGGCTGCACCGCCGGGTCGGCCAGGCCGCGGCGGCGGTCGTTGTAGAAGCGATGGACGAGGTTGGGGTCCCGCGCGAAGCCCTGCGGCGTCGCCACATCCTCCAGATCGACCTGGCTCCAGATGCCGCCGGCACAGCGGAAGGTGTCCAGCCCCGATTCCTTGGAAATCCCGGCCCCGGTCAGGATGACGATCGAGTCGGTCGGACGCAGGCGGTTGGTCAGCGCGGGTGAGGGCATGGCATCCCCTTGATATCTGGCGATCGGAGTCACGCTTCAAATCGAATGCGATTTTACGCGATCCGATCTAACGGTTCGGAAACCGGTCATGTGGAAAACTGCTGCGGCGTACGCTCGTCGCGCCTGGAAGTAAAGCCGCTGAGAAGAAAGAAGGGGGATACCGCAGGTGGTCAAGGTCCTGTTCGTCTGCACGGGCAACATCTGCCGCTCGCCCACCGCAGAGGGGGTGTTCCGCCATCTGGCCGAGCGCGCCGGTCTCGGGCCGCATGTGATCGCAGAGTCCGCCGGCACCCACAGCTATCATGTCGGCGAGCCGCCCGATCCGCGCACGCAACATGCGGCGCTGGCTCGCGGCGTCGACCTGTCGGGTCTGCGCGCCCGCAAGGTGGTGGCGGCGGACTTCACCCGCTTCGACCATATCCTGGCGATGGACCATGGTCATCTGGCCCAGCTGCGCCGCATCGCCCCGGCCGGCACCACCGCGGCGCTCCGCCTGTTCCTGGACGATGCGCCCGGACTTGGAGGCCGTGAAGTTCCCGACCCCTATTACGGCGGCCCCGACGGCTTCGAAGAGGTGCTGGACCTGTGCGAGGCCGGGTCGCGCGGCCTGCTGGACCGTCTCACGCGCGAAAGCGAGTTTCCGATTCGCAAACGCATCGGTTAACGTGTCGCCCTGCCCCGGCCGCTTGGTTTATGCTGCCGGGATTAGCCCTTTCGGAGCATCCGTCAGCCATGACCAGCGCAGCCACCGGCACCACCTCGCCCGGCGGGATCCTCGACGGCATCGTCCTGTTCGAGGCCTTCTCGCCGGAGGAGCGCGCGGCCGTGGCCTCGCGCGGGCGGGTGTTCGATGCACCGGCCGGCACGGTGCTGATGCGCGAGGGCGACGGCGCCAGCTCGCTCTACGTGCTGCTGGACGGCACGGTGCGGGTGGTGCGCAACGACCAGTTCGGCGGTCAGGTGGAGGTCGGATTCCGCCGGGCCGGCGACTGTTTCGGCGAGATGGCGCTGATCGACGGCGGCGCCCGCTCCGCCTCGGTGATCGCCGCCACGCCGGTGACGGTGTTCGAGTTGGAGCGCGAGCTGTTCCTGGCGCTGATCTCCCCCTCGCCCGATCTGCTGGCGAAGCTGCTGCGCGAACTCAGCCGCATGATCCGCGAGGTATCGGAACGGGTGGTGCGCGAGGATCTGGAGCGCCGCACCCGCATCGCCGAATCGGCGCTGGCCCGCCAACGCGCCATCACCCAGGCGGTGACCGGGCTGGCGCATGAGCTGAACACGCCGCTCGGCGTCTGCGTCACCGCGGCCAGCCACCTGCAGGAGCTGGCCCGTCCCGGCAACGGTCCGCTCGCGACCGAGGAGTTGCGGGAACCGGCCGCCCTGCTCGACGCCAATCTGGCGCGGGCGGTGGACTTGGTGGAGGCGTTCTCCGCCATTGCCGCCTGCCAGAACGCCGAACCGCTGGAGGCGCTGGACCTGCGCCAGACGGCGGCGGACATCGCGGCGCTGTTCGCCGTCCAGTATCCCGACTTGCCGCTGGCCTTGCGGGTGATGCCGGGGGCGCCCTGCCCGTGGTTCGGCTGTACCCAGCCGCTGGAGCGGGTGCTGCACCACCTGTTCGTGAACGCCGCCGCCCATGGCTATGCCGGCGGTCCCGGCGCCGTCGAGGTGGCGGTCGAGCCTGCCACGCTGGACGCGGTGCCGGCCTGGAACCTGATCGTCCGTGACCGCGGCGCCGGCATCCCGGCGGAGCATCTGCCGATCCTGACCGATCCCTTCTTCACCACCGCCCGCGGCCGCGGCCACAAGGGTCTGGGGCTGGCGGTGGTGTTCAACACTGTGACGGGGCCGCTCGGCGGCCGGATCGCCTTCGACAGCATGCCGGGGGCCGGGACGGCGGTCACGATCACCCTGCCGCAGGAGTTGTGAGGCCGGAGCACGCGGTTACCTCCTGCCCACCATCTCTCCCATGCAACACCTCCATAGCCGGATCGCCGGTCAGTAGATCAGCTCGTTCTCGCCGCCACCTTCGGAGATGACCAGCTCGCCGCGGGCGGCGAGATCCTTGGCCAGCTGCACCATGTACATCTGCGCCTCGTCCACGTCGCGGACACGGACCGGACCCATGGCGGCCATATCCTCGCGCAGGATCTTGGCCGCGCGCTCGGACATGTTGGAGAAGAACAAATCCTTCAGCGTCTCCGACGCGCCCTTCAACGCGGTGCCCAGCTTCTGCTTGTCCACCGTGCGCAGCATCGTCTGGACGCCGCTGGGGTCGAGCTTCGACAGATCCTCGAAGGTGAACATCAGCGACTTGATGCGCTCGGCGCTGTCGCGGTTGCGTTCCTCAAGCGCCGCCATGAAGCGGTGTTCGGTGGTGCGGTCCAGCCCGTTGAAGATCTCCGCCAGCATTTCGTGGCTGTCGCGGCGGCTGGTGCGGGCGAGGTTGGTCATGAACTCGGTGCGCAGCGTGCGCTCGACGTCGTCCAGAACCTCCTTCTGCACCGCCTCCATGCGCAGCATGCGCATGATGACCTCCATCGCGAAACTCTCCGGCAGCTGGGTCAGCACGCGGCCGGCATGTTCGGGACGGATCTTGGAAAGCACCACGGCGACGGTCTGCGGATATTCGTTCTTCAGATAATTGGACAGGACCGACTCGTTCACGTTGGCCAGCTTGTCCCACATGGTGCGGCCGGCCGGACCACGGATTTCCTCCATGATCTGGTCGACCTTGTCCTTCGGCAGGGTCTTCAGCAGCAGCCGCTCGGTCGAATCGAAGGAACCGACCAGCGAGCCGGTGGCCGACATCTGCTCGGCGAATTCGACGAACAGCCGCTCGATCAGGTTTGCCGACACCGTGCCCAGGTTGGCCATCACCTGGGACAGTTCCTTGATCTCCTCGTCGTCCATCAGCGAGAACAGCTTGGACGAATGCTCCTCGCCCAGCGCGAGCATCATGATGGCGGCCTTTTCGGGCCCGGTGAGGGTCCGGTAATCCTCGCGAACCTTCAACGCCATCCGTTCGCCTCCGCAACCGCCGCCGACCTCGCGCCGGAGGCGGGCGGTTCATTCTTACATGTCAGCTTTCCTATTGTTCCGTTTTAATAGGATTCGCTTGTGTATTCCATCCGTTCGAGGGCGAAGGGCGGGGACAAATTCAGTCGATGCCCCGCCCTTGCTGCCGCCCTTTGCTTCCACCGCCCGCAGCGTCAGCCGAACCGCTTGGCGATCACCGCATAGGCCGCCCGCAGGCCCAGCGCCTCGCCGCCCTCCGGCCGGCCGGGACGGGCCGAGCCGTTCCAGGCATAAGTGTCCAGATGTGCCCAGGGCGTGCCCTTCGACACGAACTCCTGCAGGAACAGCCCGGCGGTGATGGCGCCGGCGAAGCCGTTGGTGGTGACGTTGTTGATGTCGGCCACCTTGCTGTCCAGTCCCTTGCGGTAGGGCGCCCACAGCGGCAGCCGCCACATCGGGTCGTCGACCGCGGTCCCGGCCTCGGTCAGGTCGTTGGCCAGCGCATCGTCATTGCACATCAGCGCCGGCAGGTCGGGGCCCAGCGCCACGCGGGCGGCACCGGTCAGGGTGGCGAAGTCGATCAGCAGCGCCGGCTTTTCCGAATCCGCCTCGGCCAGCGCATCGCACAGGATCAGGCGGCCTTCGGCGTCGGTGTTGCCGACCTCCACCGTCAGGCCCTTGCGGGTCTTCAGCACGTCCTGCGGCTTGAAGCTGTCGCCGGACACGACATTCTCCACCGCCGGCACCAGCACGCGCAGCCGCACCGGCAGCCCGGCCATCATGATCATCCGGGCGAGCGCCAGTGCATGCGCCGCTCCGCCCATGTCCTTTTTCATGATCAGCATGGCCGAGGACGGCTTCAGGTCCAGCCCGCCGGTGTCGAAGCAGACCCCCTTGCCGACGATGGTGACCTTGGGATGCTGCTGGTTGCCCCAGCGCAGGTCGATCAGCCGCGGTTCCCGTGGGCTGGCGCGGCCGACGGCATGGATGGCGGGATAGTCGCGGTCGAGCAGATCCTGCCCGACGATCACCTCGACGGCCGCGTCGAACTCCGCCGCCAGATCCTGCGCCGCCTGGGCCAGTTCGGCCGGACCCATGTCGCAGGCGGGGGTGTTCACCAGATCGCGCACCAGCCAGGTGGCGGTCGCCGCCCGTTCCACCTCGCCGCGGTCGGCCTCGGCCGGCCAGACCAGAGTGGCGAAGCCCTTCTCCGGCGGCTTCCTGTAGCGGGTGAAGCGATAGCTGCCGAGCGCCCAGCCCAGCGCCGCGCGCGTCGCCGCCCGTGCGTCCAGCGCCGCGTCGATCTTGTAGGAGCCGGGCGGCAGCGAGGCGGGCAGGCCGGCGAAGGCCCACAGATCGTCGACGGCCGACACGCCGGCCAGCACATGGGCGACGCCCCCGTCCGGTCCCGGCAGGAAGACCGTCGATCCGGCCTCGCCGGTGAAGCCCACCGCCTTGACCCAGGAGGCGACGGCCGGCGACTGCGCGGCCAGCCAGTCGGGCAATCCGGCCTTGGTCACGGGAGTGAGGGCGACGGTGTCGGGACCGTCCACGGCAAGCAGGGTAGCGAGCAAGACTGAGGATCCTTCTTACGAGATCACGTCACGCATCCGGTGCGGATGCCCATTCTCCAAGGATGGCGCGTGAAGCGCCGGCTGGAAAGGGGTGGCGTGGAACAGAGTGGAACGCTTTCCGGGCCGATGTTTCCCCATTTGAAGAATGGGAAATCTAGCAGGAATTTCCTGCATGAACAGGTGGATTGTCTCGGGGCAGGCTCCGGAGCGGGATGAAGATCACGTCGTTATCCGTGCCGATTGTCTCGCGATCCGGCGCGGCATGGTGAATTTATGGCAAAAATGCACTGCTGGATATTTCCAATGGTAAATAAACAACCCATCGGTTATTTCGGAGCGACTAGCAGTGCCGCGGCGGACTGTTCACCTGGAACGGTGGCCGGTTTGCGAAAGTATGTTCCAGTCAACTCCGATCAACCGTCACCGCCGCCCATGATTGCGCTCGACATTGCCACCGTACTGTTTTTGAACCAGTCGTCGCTTCTGGCCGGTGCGGCGGTTTTTATGATTGCGCGGCGTCGTCGGTCGCCGTCTTCGGGGTTCGGCATCCTGGCGGCGGCCTTCTCATTGCAGGGACTGGGCGCCGTCCTGGCCAGCTTCGGCGAGCATGCGACGATGCCGGCGACGGTCTGGACACTGGGCAGCCTCACCCTCGGCCTGGTCGGGCAAGGGTTGCTGGTGCTGGGAATGGAGCGGCTGCGGTCGGGACGCCTGCACCGCGCCTGGCGCCTGCTGGCGGTTTATCTCATGTCGCTTTCGATCGCCGCCTGGCTCACCGGGTTCCATCTTGACAACCAGTTGCGGGCCCTCCTCTTCCATTTGAATGCGGCGCTTTGCCTGATTGTGGCGTCCCGGATCGTTGCCCGGCTCCGCCGGGTCGAGCCGCTGCCGTCCTGCCTGCCGCTGGAAGCGGTGCTGGCGCTCAGCGGGCTGTCATTCCTGCTCGGCGCCGGGGTCATCGTCCTGGTTCCCGACTTCGTGCACTGGGTGGCCCTGGAGTTCTTCATCCAGATCCTGGGCAATTTCACGGTCGCGATCCTGATCTACAGCGTCGCCACCGACCGGGCGGAGCGCAGGCTTGCCCTGATGGCGGAACTGGACAGCCTGACGGGCGTCGGCAACCGCCGCTGGCTGGAGCGGATGGTGCCGAGCCATCTGCGTCCCGGCGACGCCGTCTTCTGTATCGACCTGGACCATTTCAAGCGGATCAACGACCGGTTCGGCCACGCCACCGGCGATACCGTTCTGGTCGCCGTGGCGGCGACGTTGAGGAATCTGAAGCGTCCCGACGACGTGCTGGCGCGGATGGGAGGGGAGGAGTTCCTGCTGTTCCTGCCGGAACTGCGGCTCTCCGAAACGCAGCAGATCGCCGAACGGATTCGCGATGCCATCCAGGCGATCCCGTTCCAGCATCAGGGAACCGCCCTGGTGGTGACGGCCAGCATCGGCATCGCCCAGGCCGTCCGGCCGGGAGAGGCGTGGCCAGACCTCGCCCATGCCGCCGACATGGCGCTCTACGAGGCCAAGCGCAGCGGCCGCAACCGTGTCGTCCACGCGTCCATCGCCCCGCGGGATCGGAAGACGGCCTGACGCAGCCGGGCATGAAGCCGGGCCGCTCGCTCCTGCGGCTCCCCGGACAGGGTTTCGATCCAGGCGACGCGGGGCCAGGCGACGCGGGGCGGCGCGGGGGATGCGGATCACCGCCCCGATCCGGAAGCGGGCCTGCGGCTTTTCTTGTGCAAGTGCACAGACATATTACAGAAACACTGACCTGTTTCCCATTCGTCTATTTCCATTTCAAAAATATGGTAAATATTCAGTGTATCTTGTGATCGCTGAATTACTCAAATTAAAGGGAATTCCAGTGGCGAAGAATTTTTTTCGCGTTCTTCACTTCACAGGCATTGATTTCAAGTTTACGGGATATTCATCCACTCAACCTAACCATCGATCCATGATCGCACTCGATATCGCCACCGTGCTGTTCCTCTATCAGTCGTCCCTGTTCGTCGGGGCGACGGTGTTCCTGTTCGCAAGGCGGCGGCGGACCGCGGCTTCGGGATTCGGAATTCTGGCGGCGGCGTTCCTCCTGCAGGGATTGGGGGGAGGCGTCGCCGCCTTCGGCGTCTATGCCATACTGCCAAGACCGGTCTGGACGTTGGGCAGTTTCACAGTGTGCCTGATCGGGCAGGGATTGCTGGTGCTGGGAATGGAGAGTCTCAGATCGGGACGCCTGCATCCCGGCTGGCGCCTGCTGGCGGTTTATCCCATACCGTTCTGGATTGCCGCCTGGTTGACCGATTTCCATATGGACAACACGCCCCGCTCCCTGCTGTTTCATCTGAATGGCGCGGTCTGCATGATCCTGGCCGCCCAGATCGTCAATCGTCTCTGGCGGATGGAATCGCTGCCGTCCTGCCCGCCGCTGATCGCAATCCTGACTATCAACGGATTGTCCTTCCTGTTCGGCGCGCTGGTTTCCATTTTCGTCACCGACTTCATTCCCCTGGTGGCGATGGAGCTGTTCGTCCAGATCCTGGGCAATTTCACGGTGGCGATCCTGATCTACAGCATCGCCACCGACCGGGCGGAGCGCAAACTTGCCCTGATGGCGGAGTTGGACAGCCTGACCGGCGTCGGCAACCGCCGCTGGCTGGAGCGCATGCTGCCCCAGCAGCTGCAGCCCGGCGACACGGTTTTCTGTATCGATCTGGATCATTTCAAGCAGATCAACGACCGGTTCGGCCATGCCGTCGGCGACACCGTGCTGGTCGCAGTGGCGGCGACGTTGCGGAACCTGAAGCGTCCGGACGACGTGCTGGCCAGGATGGGAGGGGAGGAGTTCCTGCTGTTCCTGCCGAACCTGCGGCCTTCCGAAACGCAGCAGATCGCCGAGCGGATCCGCGAAGCGGTCGAGGCCATCCCGTTCCAGCATCAGGGAAATGCCTTGCGGGCAACGGCCAGCATCGGCGTCGCCCAGGTCCTGCGCGCCGGGGAGGACTGGACCGGTCTCGTCCATGCGGCCGACATGGCGCTCTATGACGCCAAGCATGGCGGGCGAAATCGCGTGGTCGTCGCGCCGTCGGTTCCGCAGGACCTGATACCGGCGTAAAACACAGGGAAGGGCCGGTTGAGCGGGCTTCCCGCGATCCGGCATTCCGTCTTCCCGTTTTCCGTCCGATGCGAAAGGTGCCGTCCGATGTCCGATCCGACCCTGGTGATGGGGAACAAGGCCTATTCGTCCTGGTCGCTGCGCCCATGGCTGGCCCTCAGGCAGGCGGGGATCGACTTCACCGAGACCCTGGTGGTCCTGCGCCAACCGGACACCGCCGCGCGCATCGCCGAGCATTCTCCGTCAGGCCGGGTGCCCACCCTGATCCATGACGGGCTGACCGTCTGGGATTCGCTGGCGATCTGCGAGTATGTGGCGGAACTGGCGCCCGAGGCAGGGCTGTGGCCGGCGGACCGGGCGGCGCGGGCGGTGGCGCGGGCGGTGTCGGCGGAGATGCATTCCGGCTTCGTCTCCCTGCGCAGCACCATGTCGATGGACCTCAAGCGCGACCGCAAGGGCCAGGGCTTGACCGAGGCGACCGCCGCCGATATCGCCCGGATCGAGGCGCTGTGGGCCGATGCCCGCACCCGCTTCGGCGGCCCGGCCGGCGGACCCTTCCTGTTCGGCACCTTCACCATCGCCGACGCCATGTTCGCCCCGGTGGTGACGCGGCTGGAGACCTATGGCGTCGCGGTGTCGCCGGTGTCGCGCGCCTATATGGACGCCGTGCTGGCGCTGCCGGCGATGCGGGACTGGATCGCGGCGGCCAAGGCGGAGCCGTGGGAGCTGCAGCCGTGAGCGAGGCCGGCTTCACCGTCAGGCCGGCGGGACCGGAGGATGCCGACGCGGTCGGCGCACTGCTCCGGGCTTCATACCCGCCGCTGATGGCCGCCGGCTATCCGGCGGAGGTTCTGGAGCGGGCTCTGCCGGCGATGATGCGGGCCAACCCGCTGCTGCTGCGGTCAGGCACCTATCATCTGGCGGTGGCGGACGGCGGTGCGGTGATCGGCTGCGGTGGCTGGACCCGCGAACCGCCGGGGGCGCCCTGCCAGCCGGTCGATCCGGCGGTCGGGCATATCCGGCACTTCGCCACCCACCCCGAGGCCTTGCGCCGGGGTGTCGGCACCGCCCTGCTCGGCCGCTGCATCGACGAGGCCAGGGTCGCCGGCCTCCGCCGGCTGGAATGCCTGTCGAGCCTCGTCGCCGAGCGCTTCTATGGCTCGGCCGGCTTTCGCCCGGTTGGAAAGCGGTCGGTGATCCTGGCGCCGGGCGTCCAGTTCGACAGCATCGTCATGGCGCTGGAGCTGTTGCCGCCCGCCGGTTGACGCAACCGCCAACGAAAAACGGCGCGCCGTCCTGCCGGATGGCGCGCCGTTGCTGTATCCGCCCGCCGCCCTGCCGGTAAGGGCGGGGCGGCGGGCTTGGCCGATGATCACTCCGCCGGGATGGCGCGCGGCAGGGTGACCGGCACGGCCAGACGGTGCAGCATCTCCTTCGGAACCACCTGCCAGAAATGGCCGAGTTCACGCTGCCAGTCGTTGAGGATCTCGGCGGCGAAACGGCTCTGCGTTTCGGCGACATGCTCCTCGATCAGGGCGCGGAGCTGGGCCTCGTAATGGGGCACCTCGATCCGCTGGAAGATGACGCTTTCCTCGTTGATGTGGAGCGGCAGCGAGTCCTCCGGGTCGTACAGGTAGGCCATGCCCCCGGTCATGCCGGCGGCGAAGTTGTCGCCGACCTTGCCCAGGATGACCGCCGTGCCGCCGGTCATGTACTCGCAGCCGTTGGAGCCGCAGCCCTCCACCACCACGGTGGCGCCGGAGTTGCGCACCGCGAACCGCTCACCCGCCTGGCCGGCGGCGAACAGCTTGCCGGCGGTGGCGCCGTACAGCACCGTGTTGCCGATGATGGTGTTCTTGTTCGACTCGAGCGGGCTGCTGGTGGCCGGACGGACCACGATGGTGCCGCCCGACAGGCCCTTGCCGACATAGTCGTTGGCGTCGCCCATCACCTCCAGCTTGATGCCCTGGACGGCGAAGGCGCCCAAGGACTGGCCGGCGGTGCCGCGCAGGCGGACGGTGATGTGGCCGGGCTGCAGTCCGGACATGCCGAACTTCCGCGTCACCATCGAGGACAGCCGCGTGCCGATGGCGCGCTGCGTGTTGCGGGCGTTGTAGGCGAGCTGCATCTTCTCGCCCTCCTCGAACAGCGGGCGGGCGTCGGCGACGATGCGGGCGTCCAGCGTGTCCGGCACCTCGTTGCGGCCCTGCAGCGTGCAGTAGCGGGCGTTCTCGCCGGGATCGACCTGGGCCAGCAGCGGGTTGAGGTCGAGGTCGTCCAGGTGGGCGCCGCCGCGGCTGACCTGATGCAGCAGGTCGGTGCGGCCGATCACCTCGGACAGCGAGCGGAAGCCAAGGCGGGCCAGGATCTCGCGGACCTCTTCGGCCAGGAAGGTGAAGAGGTTGACGACCTTCTCCGGCGTGCCGACGAACTTCTCGCGCAGCTTCTCGTCCTGGACGCAGACGCCGACCGGGCAGGTGTTGGAATGGCACTGCCGGACCATGATGCAGCCCATGGCGATCAGGCTGGCGGTGCCGATGCCGAACTCTTCCGCGCCCAGCATGGCGGCGATGACGATGTCGCGGCCGGTCTTCAGGCCGCCGTCGGTGCGCAGCCGCACGCGGTGGCGCAGCTTGTTCAGCGTCAGGACCTGATGGACCTCCGACAGCCCCATCTCCCAGGGCAGGCCGGCGAACTTGATCGAGGTCTGCGGCGAGGCGCCGGTGCCGCCGGAGTTGCCGGAGATCAGGATGATATCGGCATTCGCCTTCGCCACGCCGGCGGCGATGGTGCCGATGCCCGACCGGCTGACCAGCTTCACCGTGACCTTGGCGTCGGGGTTGATCTGCTTCAGGTCATAGATGAGCTGCGCCAGATCCTCGATCGAATAGATGTCGTGGTGCGGCGGCGGGCTGATCAGGGTCACGCCCGGCGTGGCGTGGCGCAGCCGCGCGATCATCTCCGTCACCTTGAAGCCGGGCAGCTGCCCGCCCTCGCCGGGCTTGGCGCCCTGGGCGACCTTGATCTCCAGCTCGCGGCACTGGTTCAGGTACTCGGCGGTGACGCCGAAGCGGCCCGACGCCACCTGCTTGATGGCGGAGTTCCAGTTGTCGCCGTTCTTGTCGGGACGGAAGCGCGCCGGATCCTCGCCGCCCTCGCCCGAGTCGGACTTGGCGCCGATGCGGTTCATCGCGACGTTCAGCGTGCCGTGCGCCTCGGGCGACAATGCCCCCATCGACATGCCCGGCGTGATGAAGCGCTTGCGGATCGAGGTGATGCTCTCCACCTCGTCCACCGGAACGGCGGCCTTGGTGGTGCGGAACTCCAGGAGGTCGCGCAGCTGCATCGGCGGCCGCTTGTTCACCTGCTCGGAATACTTCTTGAAGGTGGTGTAGCTGTCGTTGGTGACGGCCTGCTGCAGGGTGTGGATGATCCCACCCTCCCAGCCATGGCGGTCGCCCGACTTGCGGAAGCGGTAGAAGCCGCCGACCGGCAGCGGCAGCGCCTCGCCGGCATAGGCCAGCGCATGCTGCTCCAGGACCTTCTTCTGGATGCCGTTCAGGCCGATGCCGGAGATGCGGCTGACCATCGCCGGGAAATGCTCGGCGACCAGGGCGCGGCTGAGGCCGATGGCCTCGAAGTTGCCGCCGCCGCGGTAGCTGCTGATGACCGAGATGCCCATCTTGGACATGATCTTCAGCAGGCCGTCGTCGATGGCCTTCTTGTAGTTCGTCATCGCCTTTTCCAGCGACAGCGAACCGAGCAGGCCGCGGCGCTGGCGCTCGGCCACCGCTTCCTGCGCCAGATAGGCGTTGACGGTGGTGGCGCCGACGCCGATCAGCACCGCGAAGTAATGGGTGTCCAGGCATTCCGCCGTGCGCAGGTTCAGCGAGGTGAAGGTGCGCAGGTTGGAGCGGATCAGGTGGGTGTGGACCGCGCCGGTCGCCAGGATCGCCGGGATGGCGGCACGGTCGGCGCCCATCGCCTCGTCGGTCAGGATGACGTGGTTGGCGCCGCCGCGCACCGCGTCCTCCGCCTCCTGGCGGATGCGGCGCAGCGCGTCGCGCAGCGCGTCGGGGCCGGCATCCACCGGGAAGGTGGCGTCGATCTCCGCCGCCGTCTCGCCCATGTAGGCGCGCATGGCGCGGAATTCGGCGGTGGTCAGCACCGGGCTGTCGAGTTGCAGCAACCGGGTCTGGCTCTCATCCTCGTCCAGGATGTTGCCGAGGTTGCCGAGACGCGTCTTCAGGCTCATCACCCGGCGCTCGCGAAGCGAGTCGATGGGCGGATTGGTGACCTGGGAGAAGTTCTGGCGGAAGAAATGGTGCAGGCCGCGGTACTTGTCCGACAGCACGGCGATGGGGCTGTCGTCGCCCATCGAGCCGACGGCTTCCTTGCCGTCCTCCGCCATCGGGTGGAGGATCAGCTCCATGTCCTCCATGGCGAGGCCGAAGGCCATCTGGCGGCGGCGCAGCTCCTCCTTCTCCATCTCCGACGCCTCGCCCTTCAGCGCGGCGGACTTCACCAGCTCGTCCAGATGGGTGGTGTTCTTGACCCACTGGCCCCAGGGCTTCTGGCTGGCCAGATGGTCCTTCAGCTCGCGGTCGTTGAACAGCTTGCCGGCCTGCAGATCGACGGCGATCATCTCGCCCGGCCCCAGGCGGCCCTTCTCGACCACCTGGTTCTCCTCGATCTTGACCATGCCGGTCTCGGAGCCGCCGATGATCAGGCCGTCGGTGGTGATGGTGTAGCGCATCGGGCGCAGGCCGTTGCGGTCCATGCCGCCGACGACCCAGCGGCCGTCGGTCATGGCGAGCGCCGCCGGGCCGTCCCACGGCTCCATGACGGAGTTGCAGTAGGCGATCAGCGCCTTGTGGTTGTCAGGCGTGGTCTGCGAGCTGGTCAGCGCCTGCGGCACCAGCATCATCTTGACCATCGGCGCGCTGCGGCCGGCGCGGACCATCACCTCGAACACCGTGTCCAGCGCGCCCGAGTCCGACAGGCCGACGCCGATCACCGGCTTCAGGTCCGCCATGTGGGTGCCGAACACCGGATGCTCCATCCGGGTCTCATGCGCCTTCATCCAGTTGACGTTGCCCTTCAGCGTGTTGATCTCGCCGTTGTGGGCGAGCATGCGGAAGGGCTGGGCCAGCGGCCAGGTCGGGAAGGTGTTGGTCGAATAGCGCTGGTGGTAGATGGCGAAGGACGATTCGAAGCGGTCGTCGGTCAGGTCCGGGTAGAAGGTGGAGAGCTGTTCGGCGAGGAACATGCCCTTGTAGATGATCGAACGCGCCGACAGCGAGCAGATGTAGAAGTCGTTGATCTGCTCGCCATGCACCGCCTTCTCGATCCGGCGGCGAATGATGTAGAGGTCGAGTTCGAACTGCTCGTCCGACACGCCCTTGGAGTTGCCGATGATGATCTGCTCGATCTCGGGCCGGGTGGCGTTGGCCTTCTCGCCGATGATGTCGACGTTGATCGGCACCTGACGCCAGCCATAGATGTAGTAGCCGAAGGCCAGGATCTCGGTCTCGACGATGCAGCGGCAGGCTTCCTGGGCGTCCAGGCTGATGCGCGGCAGGAAGACCTGGCCGACCGCCAGGTTGTTCTCCGGCGGGGTGTGGCCGATGACCTTGACATGGTCCTTGAAGAACTTCTGCGGCACCTGGACATGGATGCCGGCGCCGTCGCCGGTCTTGCCGTCGGCGTCGACCGCACCGCGGTGCCAGACCGCCTTCAGGGCCTCGATGCCTTTCTCGACCACCGAACGGCGGGGCTTGCCGTCGATCGCGGCGATGAAACCGACGCCGCAGGCGTCGTGCTCGTCGGCCGGATTGTAGGCGTGGGCAGTGGTCAGCGCCGCGGCGTTGGCGCGGAAATCGGCGACGAACTGCTCACCCTGGTTCAACGAGCCCTGGTTAAACTCGGCGGTCATGGAACGACCCTTTCACAGTCTGGACGTTGACCTGGGGGGCGGAAGGGATGGCCCCCTGGGGTAGACGGTGGTTCTGGTGTGGAGAAGGCGAACGGCCCCCTCCCTAACCCTCCCCCGCCTTTGGCGGGAGAGGGAACTCCGCTGCTCTCGCACCCAACTCCCTCTCCCGCGAAGCGGGGGAGGGTCGGGGAGGGGGCAAGCGGCTTGGCGGCTAAAGCGCCTTACTCGGCGGCAACGGCCAGCTTGGGCGCGCCGACGGTCTGGGCGTAGGCGTGCATGGCCTCGGCGGCGTCGCGGCCGTCGCGGATGGCCCACACCACCAGGGACGCGCCGCGGACGATGTCGCCGGCGGCGAAGACGCCGTCCAGGCTGGTCATCTTGGTGCGGTGGTCGACCAGCAGCGTGCCCCAGCGGGTGACGGTCAGGTCGGGCGAGCCGAACATGCCCGGCAGATCCTCCGGCTCGAAGCCCAGCGCCTTGATGACGAGGTCGGCCGGCTCGGTGAACTCGGAGCCCTCGATCACCTGCGGGGTCTGGCGGCCGGTGGCGTCGGCGACACCCAGATGGATGCGGACGGCGCGGACGCCGGTGACGACATCGTCGCCGGTGAAGGCTTCGGGAGCGGCCTGCCAGACGAACTCGACGCCCTCCTCCTCGGCATGCGCCACTTCGCGCTGCGAGCCCGGCATGTTCTTGCGGTCGCGGCGGTACAGGCACTTGACCGAGGTCGCGCCCTGGC
Organism: Azospirillum humicireducens; assembly: GCF_001639105.2. Classification (NCBI taxonomy): domain Bacteria; kingdom Pseudomonadati; phylum Pseudomonadota; class Alphaproteobacteria; order Rhodospirillales; family Azospirillaceae; genus Azospirillum; species Azospirillum humicireducens. Next base: position 2,466,854 of record NZ_CP015285.1, on the reverse strand, counting down.
GGATCGCCGTGCGCACGCAATCCATCGCGGTGTCGCCGCCGCCGAGCACCACCACCTTCTTGCCGGCGGCGTTCAGCGAGCCGTTCTCGTACGCCTCGACCGTATCACCCAGCCCGACCTTGTTGGAGGCGGTCAGGTAGTCCAGAGCCGGCACGATGTTCTTCAGCCCCGAGCCGGGGGCCTTGATGTCGCGGGCCTTGTAGACGCCGGTGGCGACCAGGATGGTGACGTGGCGCTCGCGCAGCTCGGCCAGCGAGGCGTCGCGGCCGACCTCGAAATTGGAATGGAAGATGACGCCGGCATCGGCCAGACGCTGGACCCGGCGGGCGACGACGTCCTTCTCCAGCTTGAAGCCGGGGATGCCGTAGACCAGCAGGCCGCCCATGCGGTCGTAGCGGTCATAGACATGGACCTCGTAGCCCTTGGCGCGCAGCTCCTCGGCGGCGGCCAGCCCGGCCGGGCCGGCGCCGATCACGCCGACCGACAGGCCAAGCTCGCGGGCCGGCTTGCGCGGCTTGACCCAGCCGTTCTCCCAGGCGGTGTCGTTGATGTACTTCTCGACCGAGCCGATGGTGACGGCGCCGTGGGTCGACTGCTCGATGACGCAGTTGCCCTCGCACAGCCGGTCCTGCGGGCAGATGCGGCCGCAGATTTCGGGGAAGTTGTTGGTGGCCTGGGAGACCTCGTAAGCCTCCTCCAGACGACCCTCGGCGGTCAGCTTCAGCCAGTCGGGGATGTTGTTGGAGACCGGGCAGTGCACCTGGCAGAAGGGAACGCCGCACTGCGAGCAGCGGTTGGCCTGCTCGCCGGCGCGCTCGTTGCTGAAGCGGGCGTAGATCTCGGCGAAGTCCTGGCGGCGGTCGGCGGCAGACCGCTTGTCGGGCATCTTCTGCGCGGTATGCACGAAGCCCAACATTTTCTGGTTCGCCATGACGTCTGCTCCTTCGCTTCGCGGCCCCGTCGTCTCTTGGGGACGCCGCCTGACCGGGGGCTGCGGCTTTGGCCTGCACCGACCGGCTGGGTTGAAATCGAACGTCCGCAAAGTGGCGGACGCTCGTCATATAACGCATGCGATCAGCCCGCGAAAGCACAAAAGAGCCGATAGGTCCGCTTTATTGACCTTTTCTTCCGCAAGGCTGGAATGCGCATGGGCGGCTACGGGGTGTCACAAAAACGCGACAGAAAATTAGTCCATAAACGAGACTATCTCGCAAATAGGGGTACCGACCCCTCGCCGTCGCCAAGCACCGGCCCCCCTGCTATAAGCACCGCAACATCCAACCGCGCCGAAGGTTTGAGTGCCGCGATGATGATCGATCAATATCTGGACGCCACGCTCATGGGGCTGGTGGAGGGGCTGACCGAGTTCCTGCCCGTCTCCTCGACCGGCCATCTCATCATGCTGGACGAGCTGCTGGGCTTCCAGGGTCCGCCCGGCAAGGTGTTCGAGGTGGTGATCCAGCTCGGCGCCATTCTGGCCATCTGCGTGGTCTATTTCCAGCGGCTGTGGCAAGTCGCCACGGGGCTGAAGGACGATCCCGGCGCGCGGCGCTTCGTGATGGCGGTTCTGATCGCCTTCCTGCCGGCGATGGTGCTCGGCGCCGGGCTGCACGGCATCATCAAGGCGATGCTGTTCAATCCGACGGTCGTCAGCATCGCCCTGATCACCGGCGGCATCGCCATCCTGCTGGTGGAGCGGCTGGTTCCGGTCGCCCGCTATCACCGGATCGAGAATTTCTCCGCCCCGTTGGCGCTGAAGATCGGCTTCTGCCAATGCCTGGCCCTGGTGCCGGGCGTGTCGCGGTCGGGGGCCAGCATCCTGGGCGCCCTGCTGATGGGCGTCGACCGCAAGGCGGCGGCCGAGTTCTCCTTCTTCCTGGCGGTGCCGACCATGGCCGGCGCCACCGTCTACGACCTCTACAAGAACTGGTCGGTTATGAGCCTGGACAGCGGCCTGCTGATCCTGGTCGGCTTCGTCACCGCCTTCATCGCCGCCGCCCTGGTGGTGAAGACGCTGGTCGACTTCGTCGGCCGCTACGGCTTCACCCCCTTCGGCTGGTACCGCATCGCCATCGGCACCGGCATGCTGGCCTTCCTGTATCTGTAACCGTCACAGAGCCTGCCGCGGCACCGCCCGGACCGCGGCAACGGCCACGAACAGGGCGAGCAGGGCGATCAGGGCGAAGGCGGTGGCGAGGCTGGTCGCCTGGGCGATGAAGCCGACCAGCGGCGGGCCGGCCAGCACGCCGGTGTAGCCCATGGTGGAGACCGCGGCGACGGCATGGTCGGCGCGGCCGCTCTCCGCCGCGCCCGCCGTGCTGAACAGCACCGGGACGATGTTCGACAGCCCGATCCCGGTCAGCCCGAACCCGGCAATCGCCAGCAGCGGCGATCCATCCGCCATCACGCCCGCCGCCAGGACGAGCCCCAGCCCGGCCGCGGCCAACAGGCTGCCGACGCTCATCAGCGTCGCCCCGCCGAAGCGGTGGCGCAGCCGGTCGCCGCTGAAGCGTCCCACCGCCATGGCGGCGCAGAAGACGCCGAAGCCCATGCCGGCGAGCGCGACCGGGGCGCCCAGATCGTCGCGCAGATGGATGGCGCTCCAGTCCAGGATGGCGCCCTCGCTCATGAAGGACAGGGCGGCAAGCAGGCCGAGCAGCAGCGTCTTGCGGTCGGGCAGGACCAGCCCCCCGGCCGAGGCGTTGCGGTCGGGCAGGAAACGGCCCTGCAAGGCCAGGAACAGCGCGACCAGTCCGGCCGACACCAGTGCCGCCTGCGCCGCCGGCGTCATCAGCGGCAGCAGCAGTGCGCCCAGCCCGGCACCCGCCAGCCCGCCGAGACTCCACATCCCGTGCAGAGAGGACATGATCGGCCGGCCGAGCCGCCGTTCCACCAGCGCACCCTGGGCGTTCATGGCGACATCCATGGTGCCGCCCGACGCGCCGAACAGCGCCAGCACGAGGCACAGCGTCACCACGTCCGGCACCAGCGCCGGCAGGGGCAGGAACGCGGCGAACAGCAGGGCGGTCGCCCGCGTCACCGGCGCGCTGCCCAGCCGGCCCAGCAGCGGCCCGCTGGCGATCATCGCGGTCAGCGCCCCGACGGCAAGGCAAAGAAGCGCCACCCCCAGCACGGCGGGGCTGAGGTCGAGCCGGTTCTTCAGCAGCGGGATCTGGGTCGCCCAGACGCCGAAGACGGTGCCGTTCAGGAAGAAGGCGGCGACGGTCGCCCAGCGCGCGGCGGCGGCCTGCTCCACCACCCGGCCCGCGCCGCCGCGGATATCCTCTGCCCCTGTCATTCCCGATCCCATCGCTGTGGAACCGCCCACATGACGGCGGCGGCCTGGCAATTCAAGCGTCCATGGCTCAGCCGTGCCATGTCCTGACATGCGAAGGCCCCGGCGCTGGGCCGGGGCCTTCGGTCTCGGTCGGAGCGGGGGGCCCGGCCGTCAGTGGGCGGTGCCGGTCTGGCCGCTGAACTTTCCGCCGACGATGAAGCGCGACAGGTAGGTCGGCAGGATCACCTCGCAGGTCGCCAGCTCGGCGATGCCCAGATCCTTGAAACCCAGCGCGGTCGGGGAAACGACGTTGTCCTGCTTCAGCAGCGCCACCTGATCGCGGGTCAGCACCGGGTCCAGCACCGGAACCTTCTCCAGGAAGCCGGCCAGCGACTCGGCGGCGTTCCAGGGGATGGTCACCAGCGGGCGGTGGCGCTGGATGTCCTTCTGGGTCAGCTCCAGCAGTTCCCGGAAGGTGTAGACGCGCGGGCCGCCCAGCTCATAGGTCTTGCCGCGGCTGGCGTCGGTCTCCAGCGCGGCGACGACGGCATCGGCCAGATTTCCGACATAGACCGGCTGGAACAGGGTCTTGCCGCCGCCGATCAGCGGCAGGGCGGGGGCCTTCTGCGCCATCGCGGCGAACTTGTTGAAGAAGTTGTCCTCCGGTCCGAAGACGATGCTGGGGCGCAGGATCGTCGCCGCCGGGAAGGCCGACAGCACCGCCTGCTCGCCGGCCGCCTTGGAACGGGCGTAGGAGGAGGGGGAGTTGGAGTCGGCGCCGATGGCGGAAATCTGGATCAGCCGGTTGACGCCGCTGGCGGCGGCCAGGCGGGCGATGCGGGCCGCGGCATCGACATGCACGCCCTGGAAGCTCTGGCTCCCACGCTCGAACAGCACACCCAGCAGGTTGATGACGACATCCGCGCCCTGAACGGCGCGGGCGACCGACTCGTCCTTGCTGCAGTCGGCGGCGAAGGGAACGATCTGGCCGACGGCGCCGGCCGTCTTCAGGAAGGCGGCCTTGCCCGGGTTGCGGGTGGCAATGCGGATCTGGGCGCCCGACCGGGCGAGGCGCCGGATCAGGTGGCGGCCGATGAAGCCCGAACCGCCGAACACCGTGATAACCTGAGTGCGATAGGACATCGACCGTCTCCCGTGTCGTTGCGCGCCGTAGCCGAGGCTTTCGCGCGGCGGTTCTCCCGCCGTTGCCGCGCGCCCCCGCGCGTCGTCCGACTGTATGTCGCCATGAGGACTGCTTGAACTGCGGGCATGCTTATAGCGAATGGACCGCCGCCAATCTAGGGACTGCATTGCCGCGGCGGCCGGCGATGGGGCGAAAACCCGCGATGCGACAAAAAAATGAAGGGGTTGGAAAAAAGCTGTTGACGCCCCCCGGCCGGATCATTAAACAACCGCCCACACACCGAGCACCGAGCCCAGGTGGCGGAATTGGTAGACGCGCAGGTTTCAGGTACCTGTGGCAGAAATGTCGTGGAAGTTCGAGTCTTCTCCTGGGCACCATTTCTTTCTACCCGGCTGCGCCGCATGCACAGCTCCTTCGATCGAGAGGGAGGCAGTGCAGAGCGGCGTTCGTCGTTTCTAGGGTCCGTGGCCGGGGGCCTGACCACCCCGGAACGCGACCATGCCCATCGACCTTCATGACGGCGACCTCCCCGACGGCCTCGACCTCGGCGCCGGCGCCCGCGACAACTGCGTCGCCATCGACACCGAGACCATGGGGCTGAATCCCCACCGCGACCGCCTCTGCCTGGTGCAGCTGTCGGCCGGCGACGGTGCCGTCCATCTGGTGCAGTTCCGCCCCGGCCAGTACGAGGCGCCGAACCTGAAGCGCTTGCTGACCGATCCCGGCGTGACCAAGCTGTTCCACTTCGCCCGCTTCGACGTGGCGGTGATGAAGGCCTATCTCGGCGTCGGCTGCCAGCCGGTCTATTGCACCAAGGTGGCCTCCAAGCTGGTCCGCACCTTCACCGACCGCCATGGCCTGAAGGATCTGTGCAAGGACCTGCTGGGGGTGGAGATTTCCAAGCAGCAGCAGTCCTCCGACTGGGGGGCGCCCGAGCTGACCACCGACCAGATGAAGTATGCGGCGTCGGACGTGCTGCACCTGCATGACCTGAAGGCCAAGCTGGACGTCATGCTGGCGCGCGAGGGCCGCACCCATCTGGCCCAGGCCTGCTTCGACTTCCTGCCCGCCCGCGGCGAGCTGGATCTCGGCGGCTGGGAAACCCCGGACATTTTGGCGCACTGACGGGCTGATCATCGCCCTCTCCCCGACCGGGCGTGGATTTGACCCGGCGCCCCACGGGGGGCATACTGCATGACGCGCCTGCCGGGAGCCATCCGGGCGGGCGCGTGTTTGTGAACGGCCTGCCTATCGGGCCTTTTGAATGGAAGGCATGATCGCCTTGACCAGCGTTATCACCTCCAGCCTGACCGCCGGCCTGACCGACGGCTCCGCCGCCTCGGCGGAGTCGAGCGCCGTGGAGAACCGCGACCTCGCCTGCGCCACCCGCGTCCTGCGGACGGAAGCCGATGCGCTGGTCGCTCTGGCGGACAGCCTCGACGGTGCTTTCCTGCAGGCGCTCGACCTGCTGCACGGCATCGAAGGGCGGGTGGTCGTCACCGGCATGGGCAAGTCGGGCCATGTCGCCCGCAAGATCGCCGCCACCATGGCCTCCACCGGCACGCCGGCCTTCTTCGTCCATCCGGGCGAGGCGAGCCACGGCGACCTCGGCATGATCGCAAAGAACGACGCGGTGGTGGCGCTGTCCAATTCCGGCGAGACGCATGAGCTGGCCGACATCATCGCCTACACCCGCCGCTTCGGCATCCCGCTGATCGGCATGACCCGCCGGGCCGCCTCCGCACTGGCCGAGCAGGCTGACGTGGCGCTGGTCATCCCGCCGGAGCCGGAGGCCTGCCCGCTGGGGCTGGCCCCGACCACCTCCACCACCATGATGCTGGCCCTGGGCGACGCGCTGGCGGTGGCGCTGCTGGAGCGGCGCGGCTTCTCCGCCGCCGATTTCCGCGAATTCCACCCCGGCGGACAGCTGGGGCGTGCCCTGCTGAAGGTGACGGACATCATGCACAAGGGGGCGGATTTGCCCCTGTGCCGTCTTGACTCGCCGCTGTCCGACGTCATCTTCGAGATGACGGCCAAGCGGCTGGGCTGCGTCGGGGTGACCGACAAGGCCGGCGCGCTGGTCGGAATCATCACCGACGGCGACGTGCGCCGTCATCTGACGCCGGAGCTTCTGGCAGAGCGCGCCGACAGCATCATGTCGCCCCGACCGAAGACCATCCGCCCGAAGGCGCTGATCGTCGAGGCGTTGCGCGAGATGAACGAGAAGAAGATCACCACCCTGTTCGTGATCGAGGACGACCGGCCGCTGGGCATCGTGCACATCCACGATTGCCTGCGCGCCGGCGCCGCCTGACGACGTTCTTGTCCATTATGGAAGCCAAGCGCCGAGCCGGAGGGACACAGACTTGAGCCTGGACGACCTGCGCAGCCCCGACCGCACCGGAACCGCTCCGCCTGCAGCCCCGTCTGCGCATGGAGGGGACCGCCGCGCGTCCGCTGCGGCGGAGCCGCCCGCGGCGCTGCGCGCGCACCGGCGGCGTGACACCCGACCGGTCAGCCGGTTCCACAGCCGCTTCGTCTCGGCCCTGAAGTTCGCGCTTCCGGCGGCGGCGCTGGCGATGGTGGCCCTGCTGGCCGCCTGGCCGTCGCTGAACAGCCCGCCGGCTCCGCGCATCTCCGCCGACGCCGGGCAGAGCGAGATGCTGAAGCCGCGCTATTTCAGCCTGGACGAACACAACCAGCCCTTCTCGCTGGTGGCGGCCAAGGCCGACAAGTCGGCCGACCAGCCGGACATCGTCCTGCTGGACGACCCGCAGGCGGAGATGACCGAGGCCGCCGGCACCTGGGTGACCATGCGGTCCGACAAGGGCTGGTACAACCAGGCCACCGGCATCCTGCTGATGCGCGGCAACGTCCATGTCCTGCGCGACGACGGCAACGAGTTCACCACCAGCGAGGCCGAGGCCGACATCCGCAAGGGCAACGCCTGGGGCGACCAGGCGGTGGCCGGCCAGGGCCCGCAGGGCGAGATCAACGCCAAGGGCTTCCGCATGACGGACCGCGGCAAGAATGTCGTCTTCCTCAACCAATCGAAGGCCGAGGTCCAGGCCGCCGAACGCCCCGGGAGCAAGAAGCCGTGACGTCCAAACGGTCGCCGTCCAGAACCGTCTTCTCCCTGTCGACGATCCCGGCCGCCGCGGCGCTGGCCGCCGGGCTGCTGCTCGCCGCTCCCGCCTTCGCCCAGGGCCTGCCCGGCATGGGCGGCAAGCAGCCGGTCGAGATCAACGCCGATCAGGCGATCGAATGGCACCAGGACGTCCGCGCCTACGTGGCGCGGGGCAACGCCTCGGCCAAGCGCAACGACTCCACGGTCTTCGCCGACGTGCTGACCGCCTATTACCGCGAGGTGCCCGGCAAGGGGAACGAGGTGTTCCAGCTGGTGGCAGACGGCAATGTCCGCATCGTCAGCCCGACCCAGCAGGTGTTCGGCGATCATGGCGTCTATGACGTCGACAAGCAGGTCGCCGTCGTCACCGGCAAGGATCTGAAACTGATCACCACCAAGGACGTGGTCACCGCCCGCGACAGCCTGGAGTATTACGAGGCGCAGGACCTGACCGTGGCGCGCGGCGACGCGGTGGCGGTGCGCGGCACCGACCGGCTGCGCGCCGACGTGCTGATCGGCCGGCTGAAGAAGATGCCGGACGGCACCACCCAGATGGAGCGGATCGACGGCTCCGGCAACATCGTCGTCACCACCCCCAGCGATGTGGCGCTGTCGGACAAGCTGGTCTATTCGGTGGCCGACAATGTCGCGGTGCTGATCGGCAATGTCCGGATCACCCGCGGCGACAACCAGCTGAACGGCGAAGCCGCCGAGATGAACATGAACACCAAGATCAACCGCGTCATCGCCGGCCGCGATGCCGGCGGCCGGGTCAGCGGCCTGCTGATTCCCGCCGAGAAGACCGGCGGCCAGCCCGGCGCGGCAGGCAAGAAGCCGTGACCGTGCTGACCGCCAACGGACCCGGCGCCGTTCCCGCCGGCAGCACTTCCGCAGCATCCGTCCCGGCCGAAGGGCTGGTGGCGCAGCATCTCGGCAAGTCCTTCAAGAAGCGGCCGGTGGTGCGCGATGTCTCGATCAGCGTCCAGCGCGGCGAGGCGGTCGGGCTGCTCGGCCCCAACGGCGCGGGCAAGACCACCTGCTTCTACATGATCACCGGCCTGATCGCCGCCGATTCCGGCACGATCACGTTGGACGGGCAGGACATCACCGCGCTGCCGATGTACCGCCGCGCCCGGCTCGGCATCGGCTATCTGCCGCAGGAAGCCTCGATCTTCCGCGGCATGACGGTGGAGAACAACATCCGCTCCGTTCTGGAGGTGGTGGAGAGCGACCGCGACGCCCGCGAGGCGATGCTGGACGAGCTGCTGGCCGAATTCTCGGTGACGCACCTGCGCCGCTCCCCCGCCCTGGCGCTGTCGGGCGGCGAGCGGCGGCGCGTGGAGATCGCCCGCGCTCTGGCCGGACAGCCCCACTTCATCCTGCTGGACGAACCGCTGGCCGGCATCGACCCCATCGCGGTGAACGACATCCGCGAGCTGGTCGGGCACCTGCGCGACCGCGGCATCGGCGTGCTGATCACCGACCACAATGTGCGTGAAACATTGGACCTCGTCGATCGGGCATACATTTTGCACGATGGTGTGGTACTAATGGAGGGACGGCCGGACGAGATCGTGGCGCACGAGGGCGTGCGCCGGGTCTATCTCGGCGACCGGTTCAGTCTGTAGCCCTCCGTTTCCACTGGTCGCGGTTCAACAGCCATGGCGCTTGCTCAACGTCTCGACCTTCGACAAGCCCAGACCCTGGTGATGACGCCGCAGCTGCAGCAGGCGATCAAGCTGCTGCAGCTGTCGAACATCGAACTGTCGGACTTCGTCGACCGCGAGATCGAGCAGAACCCCCTGCTGGAGCGCGACAGCGGCCCCGGCGATGGCGGCAGCGACCCGGTGGGCGACGGGGCCGGCGGCGAGGCGCCGGGCGGGCTGGACGGCCCCGGCGGCATGGAGGCGAACGGCCTCAGCGCCGACGGGCTGAACGGCCGCGATGACGGGCCGGGCATGATGCCGAGCGATGGACGCACCCGCGACACGGTGGAGATGACCTCCTCGGACACGCTGGCGTCCTCGTCCGAGGCGCCGCTCGACACCGATTTCGAGAATGTCTACGGCGACGACCGCTTTTCCGACGGGTCGGACGGCGGCAGCGAGGTCTACGGCTCCTACGGCGAGCGCGGCGGCCGCAGCGGCTTCGAGGATGACGACAGCAACCTCGAAGCGACGCTGACCAGCGAGAAGAACCTGCGCGACCACCTGACCGAGCAGCTGAAGATCGACCTGCCCGACCTGGGCGACCAGCTGATCGGACTGGCCCTGATCGACATGCTGGACGAGGCCGGCTGGCTGGTCGGCTTCGACGCCCAGGCGCTGGCCGGGCAGCTGGGCTGCGGCGCCGACCGGGTGGAGCGGGTGCTGGCCGCCTGCCAGCGCTTCGACCCGCCCGGCATCTTCGCCCGTTCGCTGAAGGAATGCCTCGCCATCCAGCTGCGCGAGAAGAACCGGCTGGACCCGGCGATGGCGGCGCTGCTCGACAATCTGGAGCTTCTGGCCGCGCGCAACCTGCCGGCCATCATGAAGGTCTGCGGCGTCGATGCCGAGGACGTCGCCGACATGGTCGCCGACATCCGCAAGCTGAACCCGAAGCCGGCTCTGGCCTTCGACCACACCCCGGCCCAGCTGGTCACCCCCGACATCCTGATGCGCGCCAATCCCGGCGGCGGTTGGCTGATCGACCTGAACCCGGACACGCTGCCGCGGGTGCTGGTCAACCACCGCTATTTCGCCCGCATCTCCGACAGCGCCAAGTCGAAGGCCGACAAGGAGTATCTCTCCGAACGCTTCCAGTCGGCCAACTGGCTGGTCAAGTCGCTGCACCAGCGCGCCACCACCATCCTGAAGGTGGCCAGCGAGATCATCCGCCAGCAGGACGCCTTCTTCATCCATGGCGTCTCGCACCTGCGGCCGCTGATCCTGCGCGACATCGCCGAGGCCATCGGCATGCATGAGAGCACCGTCAGCCGCGTCACCACCAACAAGTTCATGGCGACCCCGCGCGGCGTGTTCGAGCTGAAATACTTCTTCACATCGGCCATCCAGGGCGCCGACGGCCAGGCTTCCCATTCCGCGGAAGCGGTTCGGCACCGCATCAAGACGATGATCGACGCCGAGAAGCCGGACGACGTGCTGTCGGACGACAAACTGGTGGAGATTCTCCGTGCCGAAGGGATCGACATTGCGCGAAGGACGGTCGCGAAGTATCGTGAAGCGATGAAAATACCGTCATCGGTGCAGCGACGCCGTGCCAAGATGTCACGCATGTAGGCAGGTCGGGCGGGGGAGGGCTCGATTGACAGTCAGGTAGCCCTTGCCTATCGTCCCGGCCCGCACGCGGTGGACCGCATCTCCACACGTCGTCTCTACACCGTCCCCAGCGGACCAATTTTTGGAAACGTTCCACCATGCAACTCACTGTCAAAGGCAAGCAGCTCGACGTGGGCGACGCTCTGCGCACCCATGTGGCCGATAGCCTGAGCGCCGTCGTCGGCAAGTACTTCGACAAGCCGATCGAAGCGACCGTGATCCTGACCAAGGACGCGCACCTCTACAAGGCCGACATCCAGGCCCATGTGGGCCGCGGCATCGTCCTGCAGAGTGCCGGTGACGCCACCGAGCCGTATCCGGCCTTCGACATCGCCTGCGACAAGCTGGCCAAGCGCCTGCGCCGCTACAAGCGCCGCCTGCGCGACCACCACGCGGCCGAGAACGGCGCCGCCATCCCCGCGAACTACCGGGTGCTGGAAGCCGACGCCGACGAGCAGCATGACGAGGTCGAGACGGTTGCCGACGGCGCCCACCAGCCGATGGTCGTGGCGGAGATGGAGACGAGCATCGCCACCCTGTCGGTCAGCGAGGCGGTGATGCGCCTGGAGCTGGCGCAGGCCCCCGCCCTGATGTTCCACAACGGCGCGCATGGCCGCCTGAACATGGTCTATCGCCGCGCCGACGGGAACATCGGCTGGGTCGATCCGGCGGAGAAGGCCGGCGCCTGACGGCGCCGACCCGTCCCCCTGGTCAAGAAGCGTCATGCTCGACCTCATCTCTCCGCACGCCATCCTCCCGAACCTGAAGGCCAGCAACAAGAAGCAGGCCCTGCAGGAGATGGCGCGCAAAGCGTCCGAGCTGACCGGTCAGCACGAGCGGGCGATCTTCGACGTGCTTCTGGAGCGCGAAAGGCTGGGCACAACCGGCGTGGGCCATGGCATCGCCATCCCGCACGGCAAGCTGTCCAGCCTGGACCGTGTCCATGGCGTCTTCGCCCGCCTGGAGCGGCCCATCGATTTTGACGCGATCGATGAGCAGCCGGTCGATCTGATCTTTCTCCTCCTCGCCCCGGAACAGGCGGGAGCCGACCATCTGAAGGCTCTGGCCCGCGTCTCGCGCCTTCTGCGGGACCAGTCCATGTGCGAAAAGCTGCGCGGCGCCCAATCCGGCGACGCGATGTACGCGCTTCTGACCCAGCACGAGCCTAGCCCGTCGAACTGACCGGCCGCCAGTGCGGGAACCAAGATGCCGAAAGGGCCGCTGCACGGGCTGTGCGCGGCCCTTTTTCTTTCGGGTTGGATGCACCAAGTGGTGTGGGGCCGGACGGGTTGGTAGGATACCGGCAAGCCGACACGACCGACGGGGGCCAAGGCCATGGGAAACGCACAGCGCAAGCCCTGGATTTCGCCGCGGGATTATCTTGCCGCCGAGCGGACGGCCGAGGTCCGCCATGAGTACGTCGATGGCGAGATCTTCCCCATGGTCGGGGCGAGCCGCCGGCATGCGACCATCGTCGGCAACCTGTTCGTCGCCCTGCGACAGGCCGCCCGCGCCCGCGGATGCCAGGCTTACGCCAACGACGTGAAAGTCCGGGTCGAGGCGGCGAACGCCTTCTACTATCCCGACCTCGTCGCGACCTGCGCCGGCGGCGACGACGATCCCTATGTGGTCAAGGACCCGGTGCTGGTCGTGGAGGTTCTCTCCGACAGCACCGAGGCCATCGACCGGCGCGAGAAGCGGACCAACTACCAGAAGATCCCGTCCCTGCGCGAAATCGTCCTGGTCTCGCAGACCGAGCGTCTGGTCGAGGTGTACCGCCGCGACGGCAGCGGCTGGACCGTCGATGTGCTGCGCGACGGTCCGGTCATGCTTGCGTCGCTGGACCTGACCATTCCGCTCGAGGCGGTGTACGAGGACTGAAAGCGAAGACGTGCTTTAAAAAGCCGCATTTTCTTCGGTCGTCATCCCCGCGAAGGCGGGATCCAGGCTTGCCGCTCAAGTCCCTGAGACGGCTGGATTCCCGCCTTCGCGGGAATGACGGTCGAGGCGATTGAGGCATCGTCTTCGGTCGAGCGGCGTTCCTCACCCCCGCTCCGCCCAGCCCATGTAGTTCACGTCCAGATCGCGCGGGTTCAGGCGGAACTCGTCGCTCAGCGGGTTGTACGTGATGCCGGTCAGGTCGCGTACGCCCAGACCGTACGTGCGTACGGCGGCGTTCAGTTCGGACGGGCGCAGGAATTGGCGCCAGTTGTGGGTGCCGCGCGGAAGCCAGCGCAGGATGTACTCCGCCCCGACGATGGCGAGAGCGAAGGATTTCGGCGTGCGGTTCAGCGTCGCCAGGAACAGAACGCCGCCCGGCGCCAGCAGGTCGGACAGCGACTTCACGAACAGATTGACGTCGGCGACATGCTCGATCACCTCCATCGCCAGCACCACGTCGAATTTTTCGCCGCTGGCCCCCAACGCCTCGGCGGTGGTGGCGCGGTAATCGACGGTCGTGCCGGTCTCGGCCGCATGGGTGGCGGCGGTCTTGATGTTCTTCTCCGACGCGTCGACGCCGACGACGGTGGCGCCCATCCGCGCGATCGGTTCGGCCAGCAGGCCGCCGCCGCAGCCGATGTCCACCACGCGCAGGCCCGCCAGCGGGTTCGGCGCCAGCGGGTCGCGGCCCAGCCGCTTGCACACCGCATCGCGGATGTAGGTCAGGCGCAGCGGGTTCAGCCGGTGCAGCGGCTTGAACTTGCCGGTCGGATCCCACCACTCGGCGGCGATGGCCGAGAAGCGGGCGACATCCTCCGGGTCCACGGTTCCACCCCCAACTCCACCCGCCGGAGCGGTTGCGGACGCGTGCGGAAAGGCGGAGGACGAGGCGGTCATGGTGAAAATCCGTAAACTGTGAGGTGGGACGGGTGCGGGCAACTTGCCTCGCTTCCAGTGACGGAGTATGGATACGCCGCCCCGCGCCGGCAACGGTGGAGCGGGGGTGCGCTCCGCCGACCCGCATGATCCAGATGGCATGATCCAGATGGCATGACCGGGCGGCCAGACATGGTGTGAGGTATGGCGCGGATCGTCCTGAAGTTCGGAGGCACGTCGGTCGGCGACATCGACCGCATCAAGAACGTGGCCCGGAAGGTCGAGCAAGAGGTGAAGGCGGGGCATCAGGTCGCCGTCGTCGTGTCGGCGATGTCCGGCGTGACCAACCAGCTCGTCAAATATTGCAACGACATCGACAAGCTGCATGACGCGCGCGAATATGACGCGGTCGTCGCCAGCGGCGAACAGGTGACCTCCGGGCTCCTGGCCGTCGCCCTGCAGTCGCTCGGCATTCCCGCCCGCTCCTGGGCCGGCTGGCAGATTCCGATCCGCACCGACGACACGCACGGCAAGGCGCGCATCGTCTCGATCGACACCACCGAGATGGAAAAGTCCCTGCAGACCGGCGAAGTCGCCGTGGTCGCGGGATTCCAGGGCGTGTCGAACGAGGGCCGCATCACCACGCTGGGCCGCGGCGGTTCCGACACCTCGGCGGTGGCGCTGGCGGCGGCGGTGAAGGCCGACCGGTGCGACATCTACACCGATGTGGACGGCGTCTACACCACCGATCCGCGCATCGTCGCCAAGGCGCGCAAGCTCGACAAGATCACCTACGAGGAAATGCTGGAAATGGCCTCGCAGGGGGCCAAGGTGCTTCAGACCCGCTCGGTCGAGATGGCGATGAACCACCGCGTGCGCGTGCAGGTGCTGTCGAGCTTCGAAGCCGCTGCGGGCAGTTCGCTTCCCGGAACCCTGGTTGTTGACGAGGACGAGATCGTGGAAAAGGAAGTTGTTAGCGGCATCGCCTACAGCCGCGACGAGGCGAAGATCACCCTGGTGGGCGTCGCCGACCAGCCGGGCGTCGCCGCCGCCATCTTCGGTCCGCTGACCGACAATGCCGTCAACGTCGACATGATCGTCCAGAACGTGTCGGAAGACGGCAAGTCCACCGACATGACCTTCACCGTCGGCAAGGCGGACATCGCCCGCGCCGTGAAGGTGCTGGAGGACGCGCAGTCCACCCTGAACTACAAGCGCATCGTCTCCGATGCCAACGTGGTCAAGGTGTCGGTCATCGGCGTCGGCATGCGCAGCCATGCCGGCGTCGCCCAGCGCATGTTCAAGGCGCTGGCCGACAAGGGCATCAACATCCAGGTCATCTCGACCTCGGAGATCAAGATTTCGGTCCTGATCGCCGAGGAGTATGCGGAGCTGGCGCTGCGCGCCCTGCACACCGCCTACGGCCTGGACGCCGCCTGAGCACAGGTGGCGACCCGGTGACGGGGACCGCAACAGCAGGAAAGGGCCGGCCATGACCGACGCCACATCGCACGCGGCGGAAGCATCGGCCCAATCCCGCCTTTACCGGTCCCGTCTCGACCGGCTGTGGAAGCGGGGCCGGGATTTCCTCGGCACCCGCACCGCCGTGATGGGCGGGGCGATGAGCTGGGTGTCCGAACGGCATCTGGTCTCCGCCATCTCCAACGCCGGCGGCTTCGGCGTGCTGGCCTGCGGCTCGATGGCTCCCGACCAGCTGGCGGTGGAGATCGCCGGCACACGGGCGCTGACCGACAAGCCGTTCGGCGTCAACCTCATCAACATGCACCCGGCGCTGGACCAGCTGATCGACGTCTGCCGCGAGCAGGGCGTCGGCCATGTGGTCGTCGCCGGCGGTCTGCCGTCCGGCGCCACCCTGCGCCGGATCAAGGATGGCGGGGCCAAGGCGATGGCCTTCGCGCCGACGCTGACCGCCGGCCGGCGGCTGGTGAAGCATGGCGCCGACGCGCTGGTGATCGAAGGGACGGAGGCCGGCGGCCATATCGGTCCGGTGTCCACCACCGTGCTGGCCCAGGAGATCCTGCCCGACCTGCGCGAGGTCCCGGTGTTCGTCGCCGGCGGCATCGGTCGGGGCGAGGCCATCCTCTCCTATCTGGAGCTGGGGGCGGCCGGCGTGCAGGTCGGCACCCGCTTCGTCTGCGCCACCGAATGCGTGGCCCATCCCAATTTCAAGCAGGCCTTCATCCGGGCATCGGCCCGCGACGCCCAGCCGTCGGTGCAGATCGACCCGCGCTTTCCGGTGATCCCGGTGCGGGCGCTGGCGAACGAGGCGTCGAAGCGCTTCATGGAATTCCAGCGCGACATCATCGCCAAGGTCGATTCCGGCATCATGAGCCGCGACGAAGGCATGCTGGAGATCGAGCATTTCTGGGCCGGCGCGCTGCGCCGCGCGGTCATCGAGGGCGACGTCGAGAACGGCTCCCTGATGGCCGGGCAGAGCGTCGGGCTTGTCACCCGCGAACAGCCGGTGGCCGACATCCTTGCCGAATTGATCGCCCAGGCCGAATCGGCGCTGGCACGGCGGGCGATGGATGAGGCATCGTTGGAAGCGATGGCGGGAGTGATGGCGGAGCCGCCCGTGGGAGCGCTGTAGCGACATGACCGACACCCTCGACACGGCAGCCGGCGATGGTGGGACAGGCGGCGGTACGGGCGGGGGACTGCATCCCCGGTTCGACGGCACCTCGTCGCGCCGTCTGCTCGCCCGGCTGCGCGACATCATGGCCGGGTCGGGGTCGGGACAGGACCGGCTGGACAAGATCGTCACCCTGATCGCGGGGGAGATGAAGGCCGACGTCTGCTCCTGCTACATCATGCGGGCCGGCGAGGTGCTGGAGCTGTTCTCCACCGAGGGCCTGAACAAGACCGCCGTCCACAACACCCGCCTGCGGGTGGGCGAGGGCATCGTCGGCTACATCGCCGGCCACGCCCGCCCGGTCGCGCTGGACAACGCCCCCTCCCACCCCAGCTTCGCTTACCGTCCGGAAACGGGGGAGGACCCGTTCCAGTCGCTGGCCGGCGTGCCGATCCTGCGCGGCAGCAAGGTGCGCGGCGTGCTGGTGATCCAGCACAAGGACCGCCGCCGCTATGTCGAGGAGGAGGTGGAAACCCTCCAGACCATCGCCATGGTCGTCGCCGAGCTGGTGGCCCAGAGCGAGCTGGTCAACCCGGTGGAGGTCACCACCACCGGCGATCCCGTGCTGCTGCCGGCCCGCCTGTCGGGCACGGCGATGAGCGCCGGGCTGGCCATGGGGCTCGCCGTCATCCACCGGCCGCAGCTGACCGTCCGCCAGATGGTGGCGGAGGACGCCGACGCCGAGCTGGAGCGCTTCAACACCGCGCTGCAGACCATGCACAGCGCCATCGACGACCTCTTGGAAGCGGCGTCGCTGGCGGGGCTCAGCGAACCGCGCGACATCCTGGAGACCTACCGGATGTTCGCCGAGGACCGCGGTTGGCTGTCGCGCATCCGCGAGGCGATCCGCGTCGGCCTGACGGCGGAAGCGGCGGTGCAGCAGGTGCAGAACGACACCCGCGCCCGCATGAGCCATCTGACCGATCCCTACATCCGGGAACGGTTGATGGATTTCGAGGATCTGACCAACCGGTTGCTGCAACATCTGGCCGGCAAGACCAGCAGCACCGACGGGGCGACCCTGCCCGACGACATGATCCTGGTCGCCCGCTCCATGGGGCCGGCGGAACTGCTGGATTACGACCGCACCCGTCTGCGCGGCCTGCTGCTGGAGGAGGGATCGCCGGCCAGCCATGTCTGCATCGTCGCCCGCGCCCTGAACATCCCGGTGGTGCAGGCGGCCGACGCGCTGAACCGGATCGAGCCGCTGGACCAGCTGATCGTCGACGGCGACCATGGGTCGGTCTTCATCCGCCCGGCTGAAGACATCCAGATGGCCTTCTCCGAGGCGGTGGCGTTGCAGCACCGCAAGGAGCAGATGTATGCGGAGATCCGCAACCTGCCCTCGGTGACGCGCGACGGCGTGCCGATCTCGATCCAGCTGAACTGCGGCCTGCTGATCGACCTGCCGCATCTGACCGCCAGCGGGGCGGAGGGGGTCGGGCTCTACCGCACCGAAATCCCCTTCATGGTCCGTGCGTCGTATCCCGACGTGAAGGCGCAGACCGACCTCTATTCCCGCATCCTGGACGAGGTCGGCCACAAGCCGATCGTCTTCCGCACGCTGGATGTCGGCGGCGACAAGATGCTGCCCTATATGACCGGCGGCGAGGAGGAGAACCCGGCGTTGGGCTGGCGCGCGGTGCGCATCGGGCTGGACCACCCGTCGCTGCTGCGCCAGCAGTTGCGGGCGCTGCTGCTGGCCGCCGCCGGCCGGCCGCTGTCGGTGATGTTCCCGATGATCGCCGAGGTCGCGGAGTTCGACGGCGTCCGCCGCCTGCTGGATCTGGAACTGAAGCGGCTGGACTCCCAGGGCATCGAGCGGCCGAGCGGTCTGCGCGTCGGCACCATGCTGGAGGTGCCGTCGCTGTTGTGGCAACTCCCGGCCCTGCTGCCGAAGCTGGACTTCCTGTCGGTCGGCTCCAACGACCTGACCCAGTATCTGTTCGCCGCCGACCGTGGCAACCCGCGCACCTCCACCCGCTACGATCCGCTGTCGCCGTCGATGCTGTGCGTGCTGCGCCGGCTGGTGGACGAGTGCGCCAGGCACAAGGTATCGCTGAGCATCTGCGGCGAGATGGCCGGGCGGCCGCTCGACGCCATGGCGCTGATCGGCGTGGGCTTCCGCACCCTGTCGATGTCGCCGCCGTCGGTGGGGCCGGTGAAGACCATGCTGCGCTCGATGGATGTCGGGGCGCTGCGCCAGTACATGAGCGGGCTCTATACCGGCGCCGACCACAGCCTGCGCGACAAGCTGAGAAGCTTCGCCAAGGATCACGGGGTTCTGATCTGAGGGGCCGATCCCCCCGCCCACTTGTCACGCCCTGCATTCCCTGCCCCGCGGTCATTGCGGTTGCACCGCAGGGGCGGCATGTCGTACCCATTCCGCTTGCCGCATCCGTGCGGATGCCCCCGGCGCGCACGGCCTTTCGGCGTATGCGCAAGTTGCGAGCAGATGGCGAGCCCATGGCCAAGCGCAAGCTTTTCGACGATTTCGATCCGGCCCCTCCCGGCCCCTCCGTCTCCGAGACCCTGCGCTCCACGCGCATGGCGCATGGCTATGACCTGCGCGATGTCGCGGCGATGCTGCGCATCCGCTATCCGTACCTGCTCGCCATCGAGGAAGGGCGGTTCGACGAGCTGCCGGGCAGCACCTATGCCATCGGCTTCCTGCGCTCCTACGCCGAGTGTCTGGGGCTGGACCCCGATGCCATCGCCGCCCGCTACAAGGACGAGGCGGCCGGCACCGTGCGCCGGCAGGAGCTGTATCTGCCGACTCCGGCGGCGGAAGGCGGGCGCGCATCGGGCGGGACGCTGCTGCTGGGCACGCTGGTTCTGGCCGGCATCGTCTATGGCGGCTGGTATTATCTGTCGGCGACCGACCGGACGGTGACCGATCTGGTGCCGACCCTGCCGGACCGGCTGGTCTCGCTTCTGGACGGTGTGCCGTCCAAGCCCGCAACGCCGGCATCCGAGCAGGCCGGCACCGCGGCGCAGCCGGGAGCAGAGCCGTCGGTTCCCGCGCCGGTGATCGCTTCCGCTCCGGCCACGCCCGCCGCCTCGCCGCCTGCCGCGGCTCCTGCGACCTCGACTCCGGCGGCCCCTGCCCCCGCGCCCGGAGCCCCGGCCCCTGGTGGGGCGGTGAAGCCTCCGCAGGGGAATGCTCCGGCCGCTTCGGCGCCGGCCGCTTCGACGGTCGCGGGCAAGCCGCCGGCCCAGCCGCCGCTGCCGTCCGCCAACGCGCCCTCCACGAACCAGGCGGCCGGGCAGGCCCCCGGACAGGCTGTCGTCAATGTTCCGGCCCCGCCGCCGGAGGATGATGAAGAGGCTTCGCCCCAGGACCCGACCCCGCTGAACGCCGCGGCCAACCCGCCCGCCGCCCCGGCCGCGCCGACGGCGACGGTGCCGGCCAACGGCAAGGTCTATGGCACGCTGAACACCAACGCCAAACTGATCCTGAAGGCCACGCAGGAAAGCTGGCTGCAGGTCCGCGACGGCAGCGAGATCGTCTTCACGCGCGTGCTGAAGCCGGGCGACACCTTCCGAGTCCCCGACAAGCCCAACGTGAAGATCCGCACCGGCAATGCCGGCGGTCTGGTGGTGATGGCCGATGGCGGCGAAAGCCCGCCGCTGGGGTCCGTCGGGCAGGTCCTGCGCGACGTCGCCATCGATAGCCATGGGGTTGTGCGGCGCTGAGCCGTTGCCGGGGGCGCCGGCCATGCATCGGCGGCGCCCCACCACCCTGTCCCTTGAAACCGGGGCGCGGGAGCGCACTTCTGGCCTGACGCCGGCTGCGCTAGGATGCGGCACCCGGCACCGTTTCCCCGGCACTGTTTCGCTGTCCAGAGGCTGACCCGAGATGACCGTCCGCGCCTACCGCCAGATCCTTCGCCGCAAATCGCGCCAGATTCGCGTCGGCAACGTGTTGGTCGGCGGCGACGCGCCGATCTCGGTCCAGACCATGACCAACACGCCGACCACCGACGTCAAGGCGACGGTGGAGCAGATCCAGGCGGCCGAACGGGTGGGGGCGGACATCGTCCGCGTCTCCTGCCCCGACCGCGAGTCGGCGCTGGCGCTGAAGGACATCGTGCGGCAGGTGAAGGTGCCGATCGTCGCGGACATCCATTTCCACTACAAGCGCGCCATCGAGGCGGCGGAGAGCGGTGCGGCCTGTCTGCGCATCAACCCCGGCAACATCGGCTCGGCCGAGCGGGTGCGCGAGGTGGTGAAGGCGGCCAAGGACCATGGCTGTTCGATGCGCATCGGCGTGAATGCCGGCTCGCTGGAGCAGGATCTGCTGGAGAAATACGGCGAGCCCTGCCCGGAGGCGATGGTCGAGAGCGCGCTGAACCATGCCAAGATCCTGGAAGACAACGATTTCCGCGAGTTCAAGATCTCGGTGAAGGCGTCCGACGCCTTCCTGGCCGTCGCCGCCTATCAGGGGCTGGCCGAGGCCTGCGACTACCCGCTGCACATCGGCATCACCGAGGCGGGCGGCCTGCGCGCCGGCACGGTGAAGTCGTCGATCGGGCTCGGCATGCTGCTGTGGTCGGGCATCGGCGACACCATGCGCGTCTCGCTGTCGGCCGATCCGGCGGAAGAGGTTCTGGTCGGCTACGATATCCTGAAGTCGCTGGGCCTGCGCCGGCGCGGCGTCACCGTCATCTCCTGCCCCAGCTGCGCCCGGCAGAACTTCAACGTCATCAAGACGGTGGAGCTGCTGGAACAGAAGCTGGCCCACATCACCACGCCGCTGACCCTGTCGGTCATCGGCTGCGTCGTGAACGGGCCGGGCGAGGCGCGGGAAACCGACATCGGCCTGACCGGCGGCGGCAACAACACCCATCAGGTCTATCTGTCCGGCGTCACCGACCACCGGCTGAAGGACCAGGACATCGTCCAGCATCTGGTCGGTCTGGTGGAGAAGAAGGCGGCGGAGATCGAGGCGGCGAAGGCCGCCGCGGAAGCCGCGGAGGTCGAGAGCAGGCAAGACGTGGCCCCCGCCGCGGAGTAAGCTGCCCCCGATTTAAGCAGGGACAGCGAACTCAGGCGTGACCACCACCTCCTACCTCGTCATCGGCGCCAGCCACCGGACCTGTTCCGGCGCGGTCCGCGACCGTCTGTCCACCGACGAGGCGGAAGTGGCGGGCATGCTGGACCGGCTGCGCGCCGCTGGCGTGGGGCAGGCGGTGTGGCTCAGCACCTGCGACCGGGTGGAGGTTCAGGCGGTCCACGAGCGCCCGAACGAGGCGGCGCTGGCGATCGCCGAGGCGATGGCCGACCGCGTCGGTCTGCCCACCGCCGATCTGGCGCCGCAGCTCTACACCCGCACCGGCATCGATGCGGTGCGCCACCTGTTCGCGGTGGCCTGCTCGCTCGACAGCCAGATCGTCGGCGAGCCGCATATCCTGGGCCAGGTGAAGGCCGCCCACCGCAGCGCCGCGTCGGCCGGGATGACCGGGCCGGAGCTTGAGGCGGTTCTGCAGGCCGCCTATGCCGCCGCCAAGCGGGTGCGCAGCGAGACGCCGATCGCGGAGGGTGCCACCTCGCTGGCCGCCGCCGCCATCCAGGTGGCGCGCGACCTGCACGGCGATATCCGGCGCTGCGGCGCCCTGCTGCTGGGGCTGGGCGACATGGGCGCCTTGGTGCTGGAGGGGCTGCGCGAGGCCGGACTGCCGCGGCTGACGGTCGCGGCGCCGGTGGACCGGCGGGCGGAAGCGGCGGCGCGGCGGCTGGACGGGCATTTCGCCCCCTGGGCCGATTTGGAGACGGCGATGACCGGCGCCGATATCCTGGTGGCCGCGGCCGGCCTTGGGCGCTATATCCTCACGGCTCCGATGATGGAGGCGGTGCTGAAGCGCCGCCGCCGACGGCCGGTCTTCGTCGTCGATGCCGCCATTCCGGCCGACGTCGATCCGGCGGTGGCGCGCATGG
Source organism: Azospirillum humicireducens (assembly GCF_001639105.2). Lineage (NCBI taxonomy): Bacteria > Pseudomonadati > Pseudomonadota > Alphaproteobacteria > Rhodospirillales > Azospirillaceae > Azospirillum > Azospirillum humicireducens. The sequence goes on along the minus strand of NZ_CP015285.1, from coordinate 2,444,582 downwards.
ACGGCGCCTTCGTCTATGATCTGGGCGATCTGGAGCGGGTGGCGCTGCAGGGCCGCGTCGGACGCGAGGCGGCGACCCAGGCGGCCTGGATGATCGTGGACGAGGCGGTTTCCGCCTTCGCCCGCGACCGGGCAGAACGCGCCGCGGTGCCCGCCGTGGCGGCGCTGCGCACCCATTTCGAGGCGGAGCGGCGGCGGCTGCTGTCAGGCCATGGCGACCTGGACGCGGCATCGGCGACGCGGCTGCTGGTCAACCGGCTGCTGCACGTCCCGTCGGAGGCGCTGCGCGCGCTGGCCGCCGACGGCAGCGGCGAAGGGCTGGCCGAACGGGCCGCGGCCGAACGGCTGATGTTCCGGCTGTTCGGGCTGGACAGGTTCGGGCGGGACGGTATGGCCTGCGATGGGGCCGAAGAGACTGAACGGGATAAGGACGAGCGACGTGAGCCTGGACGAGAAGTTCGATAAGGTGATGGCCCGGTATGACGAGCTGCGCGACACGCTTGCGGCCGGCCTGACCGAGTCCGGCGACTTCGCCCGGCTGTCCAAGGAATATGCCGACCTCACCCCGATTGCCGAGGCCATCGCGGAACTGAAGAGGGGCCGTGCCGAGGCCGCCGATCTGGCGGAGATGATATCGTCGATGATGGGCGATCCCGCTGCCGACCCCGAGATGAAGGCGATGGCGGAGGAGGAATTCCACCTCCTGGCCAAGCGCATCCCGGATCTGGAGCGCAAGGTGCAGATCTCGCTGCTGCCGAAGGACGAGGCGGACGAGAAGAACGCCATCCTGGAGGTGCGGGCCGGCACCGGCGGCGACGAGGCCGCCCTGTTCGCCGCCGAGCTGTTCGAGATGTACCGCCGCTATGCCGGCCTGCATGGCTGGCGGTTCGAAGCGATGGATGTCAGCGAGACCGGCATCGGCGGCTACAAGGAGGCCACCGCCAACATCACCGGTCGCGGCGTGTTCGCCCGGCTGAAGTTCGAATCCGGCGTCCACCGCGTCCAGCGCGTGCCGGCGACCGAGGCGCAGGGCCGCATCCACACCTCTGCCGCCACCGTCGCCGTGCTGCCCGAGGCGGAGGAGGTCGACATCCACATCGACGAGAAGGACCTGCGGATCGACGTGTTCCGCTCCTCCGGACCCGGCGGCCAGTCGGTCAACACCACCGACAGCGCGGTGCGCATCACCCACCTGCCGACCGGCCTGGTGGTGAGCCAGCAGGACGAGAAGTCGCAGCACAAGAACAAGGCCAAGGCGCTGAAGGTGCTGCGCGCCCGGCTGTACGACCGCGAGCGTGCGGAGAAGGACGCCGCCCGTGCCGCCGACCGCAAGAATCAGGTCGGCAGCGGCGACCGCTCGGAACGCATCCGCACCTACAACTTCCCGCAAGGGCGGGTGACCGACCACCGCATCAACCTGACGCTCTACAAGATCGACAAGGTCATGGCCGGCGAGGCGCTGGACGAACTGATCGACGCGCTGGTGTCCGAAGACGAGGCCGCCCGGCTGGCGGAGCTGGGGTGAGGATTCAGACTTTGACGCCACAATCTCCCTCTCCCGCCAAGGGCGGGGGAGGGTCGGGGAGGGGGCCGAGCACCTCCCAGATCATGCGCGCCACTCCTTCTGGATTGCTGAGCACATCTGTGTTCCAAAAGCGCAATACGGTCCAGCCGGCAGCCTTCATCCGCCGGTCTCGTGCGGCATCGTACGAGGACTCGGCATGCTGCCCGCCATCAACTTCGACCACGAGCTTAGCTTCAATGCAGGCGAAGTCGGCGATGTAGGGCGGAATGGGGTGCTGGCGTCGGAAGTACCATCCGCCTATTTGGCGGCGGCGCAGCAGGTTCCAGAGCTTGCGTTCCGCATCGGTCGGGACGCGGCGCATGGAGCGAGCTTGGATCAGTGCAGTCTTCTTGGCGCGTGGCATTGGTGTCGGCGCTTGCCCCCTCCCTAACCCTCCCCCGCCTTCGGCGGGAGAGGGGATTTGAGGCGAGTTTGGAGACATATGTGTGGTTGAGAAAGGTGTAGAAAGATCGCATCCATGAACCTCCGCACCCTGCGCGCCCAGGCCGAGGCGCGGCTGCGCGAGGCCGGCGTCGATACGCCGGAGCTCGACGCCCGCTACCTGCTGGAACATGCGCTGACCCTCACCCGCACCGATTTCGTTACGAAAGCGGAACAAACTATCCCCGACGACGATGCCGCCCGCGCCCTGGCGTTGGTCGAGCGCCGCGCCGCGCGGGAGCCGGTGGGGCGCATCCTGGGGCACCGGGAGTTCTGGACCATAGACCTCGCCCTCAATCCCGACACGCTGGAGCCGCGGCCCGACACCGAGACGGTGGTGGAGGCGGTGCTCGCCGCCATCCCCGACCGCAAGGCTCCGTTGCGCCTAATCGATTTCGGTACCGGAACGGGCTGCATCCTGCTGGCGCTGCTGTCGGAACTGCCGAACGCCACCGGTCTCGGCGTCGATCTCAGCCCGCTGGCGGTGGAGGGGGCGGCCGGCAATGCCGAGCGCAACGGGCTGGCGGACCGCGCCCGTTTCCAGACCGGCGATTGGGCCAAGGGAATCGGGGATCGTTTCGACATCGTGGTATCCAACCCGCCCTACATTCCCAGCGCCGACATCGCCACGCTGGAGCCGGAGGTGCGGCAGCACGACCCGCTCCGCGCGCTGGATGGCGGGCCGGACGGGCTGGAGCCCTACCGCATCCTTGCCGCCGACCTTTCGCGCCTGCTGGTCCCCGGCGGGCTGGCCGCCTTCGAGGTCGGGCAGGGCCAGGCGGAGGATGTGGCGGCTCTGGTCGAGGCGCAGGGGTTGGGAGAGACCGCGATCCTGTGTGACCTTGGTGGGGTAAAGCGCTGTGTCAGGGCACGGAAAGCCCAGTGAAGCGGGCACTCATCCAAAAAAACGGTTGGATCGGCGGGCCTGGCCGGGTAGTGTGCGGTACACGACCGCGAACCTACGGCCTGCGGAGCATGATTCTCGGATGGTTCTCTGCCGAGCGCTGACCGCCATGGCCCGCCGCACGCGATGCGGACGCGTCGTTTGAACCCCGTGAGCGACCCATGGAAATCGTCCATGGCAGACCGGGCGGCCGGGCCGGAAGGCCGGATGGCCGCCGGAGCGTTCCGGGGACTGCGCTTCTCTTGCATGGGGCCTTAAGAGCCGAATGAGACAGGGACCGAACTCCAGGCGTTCGCGTGGTCGTGGCAACAGCGGCGGCGGGGGCAGCGGCGGCGGTGGTGGCGGGGGCGGCGGCGGTGCCGGCCGGCGCCAGAATGTTCCGCTGCGTCACCAGACCTTCGACAGCAACGGTCCGGACGTCCGCATCCGCGGCAATGCGTGGCAGGTGCAGGAAAAGTATCAGGCGCTGGCCCGCGATGCGATGTCGTCCGGCGACCGCGTGCAGGCGGAAAACTACCTGCAGCATGCCGAGCATTACCTGCGCATCATCAACCAGATCCAGGAATCGGAAAACCGCCAGCGCGGCGGCCAGCCGAGCATCGGGCATGGCCATCAGCAGCAAGGGGCCTCGCAGGCCGGCGACGATGACGACCAGCCGACCGAGGACGAGACCGACGGCGAGGAACGGGCGGCAGTCAACGCCTGACGCTTCGCGTTTTTGAGGCTGGATCCCTGAAAGTTCAGGCCGGCGTGACCGGGTCGCCCACCGCGATCCGGCCGCCGCCGGTCACCCGGGCGCGCAGCAGGATCTGGCTGTGGCCGTACCCCCGCTCCATGATGTTGGGCAGGCTGAGGTCGGCGACGCCGCTGTCCGGGTTCACATCGTTGCCGGGCGTGCAGTCCAGCGCCTCCGCCACCTCCAGCGTCGCGCCGCCGATGGTCAATGTCCGGCCGATCCAGGCGCGTTCGGTCCAGGGATCGATGCCGTCCACCAGCAGGTTGGCGCGCAGACGGCGCGGATCGACCGGCTGCTTGGCGATCCGCTCTTCCAGATCGCGCAGGCTGGCGAGGTTCAGCAGGGTGACCGACGGCTCCTCGCTGTCGCCGAAGGCGCCATGCTGCGCCTCGATCAGGCGGGGCATGCCGGGGACGATCCCGGCCAGATAGGCGGCGAAGAACTGTTCCAGCAGCGTGCGGCCCATCGGCTGGTCCAGCCGGCCGCGCGACACCTGCCGGCCGCCGCGGCGGATGATCAGCGCGTGCGTCGCCTCGTCGAACTCGGTCTGCAGTGCCGCCAGCTTTTCCGTGCGGTCCAGCGTGAAGAAGTCGGACGGCAGGCGCCAGCCCGCCGTCTCGCTGTCCAGCGCGGCCGGTCCGTGCAGCAGGCCGTAACGGCGGTCGAGCGGGATCGCCTGTCCGGCGGTCAGGTCGGTGGCGGTCAGGTCCTGGCCGCTCATGCCCTTGACGGGATAGCGGCGGATGGCGGTCAGTGTGGTGTTCATTGCACTGCACAATGAAAGGGCCGGAGCGTCCCTGTCAACCGATGCGGTACCTGTTTCTCACGCTGCGGCTGGGGGAAAGGCGACCGGCAGCAACCCGGACCGCCCGCTCCGCTCCCTAATGTGGTGCCTTTACCAGCGTTCGGCGACCGGGCGGTGCCCCAGAAATTCCTCCAGCCGGCGCCCGGTGGCCGGCGACAGGTCCGTAGGGAGCCGGTCGAGCGGAAAGAACCGGGTCTCGACGATCTCGACCCCGTCGGCCTTCGGCTGGCCGCTCCAACCGCGCACCACATAGACCGCCACATGGTCGCTCGCCCCATTGCGGAAGCGGGCGTAGATGCCGAAAGGCTGAGCGGGACGGTCGGCGATCAGCCCGACCTCCTCCCGCACCTCCCGCCGCATGGCGTCGGCCAGCGTCTCCCCCCGCCCGACGCCGCCGCCGGGGAAGTGCCAGCCATCGACATAGCTGTGGCGGATCAGCAGAACACAGGGGGCGGCCGGGTCCGAGTCGTCGATGATGATCGCCCGCACCCCCATGGTCAGCGGCCGGGCGATCCGGTGCCAGACCCCGCGCAGGGTCCAGGCGAGACGGAGCAGTCGGGCCATCATGGTCCGGGGCGTGGCGTGGCGGACTGGGATCGGCGTGGCTTTCGTGTCGGTGGCGGTGCGCTGGCTGGTGCCGGAGGCGGCAAAGTCGGTCATGATGGAAATCCGGAAGGACCCGTGGACGGCGGGCGGGCGGAAGTCTAGCCGGACCCTGCGCGTGCCGTGTAGGGGCGCAATCGGCGGGTCGCGAGCTACCCCTTTTTCCCGGCCCCAGGCGGTCCGGCGGAGAGGGGCCTTGGCGGCGTTTCTCCAGCGATACCCTTTCCGCGCCGATGGTCTTGCACGGCCCTTTGGCCTGCCTACATCTTCGGCAGCATCCTTGCGGATCGCACAGTCGCGTGGATCGGGCAGGGGGATCGAGTTGACCGGGCTGCCTCGCGGACGGTCGACGGGAGATAGGGGAGCATCATGGATTTCGAGCAATACACCGAGCGCAGCCGCGGGTTCGTCCAGGCCGCGCAGACCCTGGCCGTGCGCCGTGGGCATCAGCGCCTGACCCCGGAACATCTGCTGAAGACGCTGCTGGACGACAAGGAAGGCCTAGCCGCCAACCTGATCCGTGCGGCGGGCGGCGACCCCAAGGCGGCCCTGTCGGCTGTCGATGCCGAACTGGACAAGCTGCCGAAGGTCGAGGGCAGCGGCGCCGGTCAGCTCTATCTGACGCCCGAACTCTCCCGCGTCTTCGAACAGGCGGAGAAGGTCGCCGAAAAGGCCGGCGACAGCTTCGTCACCGCCGAACGCATCCTGCTGGCGCTGGCCATGGCCGACGGCACCCCGTCGGCGCGTGCGCTGAAATCCGCCGGCGTGACGCCGCAGGCGCTGAACACCGCCATCAACGACATCCGCAAGGGCCGCACCGCCGACAGCGCCAGCGCCGAGCAGGGCTATGACGCGCTGAAGAAATACGCCCGCGACCTGACCGCCGCGGCGCGCGATGGCAAGCTCGACCCCGTCATCGGCCGCGACGAGGAAATCCGCCGCACCATCCAGGTGCTGGCGCGGCGCACCAAGAACAATCCCGTCCTCATCGGCGAGCCCGGCGTCGGCAAGACCGCCATCGTCGAGGGGCTGGCCCAGCGCATCGTCAAGGGCGACGTGCCGGAAGGGCTGAAGAACAAGCAGCTGCTGTCGCTCGACCTCGGCGCCCTGGTGGCCGGCGCCAAGTATCGCGGCGAGTTCGAGGAGCGGCTGAAGGCCGTTCTGTCGGAAATCCAGGCGGCGGCCGGCGAGATCGTCGTCTTCATCGACGAACTGCACACGCTGGTCGGCGCCGGCAAGTCGGACGGCGCGATGGACGCCTCCAACATGCTGAAGCCCGCGCTGGCGCGCGGCGAACTGCATTGTGTCGGCGCCACCACGCTGGACGAGTTCCGCAAATACATCGAGAAGGACGCGGCGCTGGCCCGGCGCTTCCAGCCGGTCTTCGTGTCGGAGCCGACGGTGGAGGATACCATCTCCATCCTGCGCGGCCTGAAGGAGCGCTATGAGGTCCACCATGGCGTGCGCATCACCGACAGCGCCATCGTGTCGGCGGCGACCCTGTCCAACCGCTACATCACCGACCGCTTCCTGCCCGACAAGGCCATCGACCTGATCGACGAGGCGGCGAGCCGCCTGCGCATGGCGGTGGACAGCAAACCGGAAGCCATCGACGAGCTGGACCGCCGCATCATCCAGTTGAAGATCGAGCGCGAGGCGCTGAAGCGCGAGCAGGACTCCGCGTCGCGCGACCGTCTGGTCACTCTGGAGCGGGAGCTGTCCGACCTGGAGCAGGAGTCGGCCGAGCTGACCGCCAAGTGGCAGGCCGAGAAGGACCAGTTGCAGGGCGCGCAGAAGATCAAGGAGGATCTGGAGAAGGCCCGCACCGAATTGGAGACGGCGCAGCGCGACGGCAATTGGGGCCGTGCGGGCGAACTGGCCTATGGCGTGATTCCGGGTCTGGAAAAGGCCTTGAAGGAGGCCGAGGCGCATGCCAGCAGCCGCATGCTGAACGAGGAGGTGCGCGACGGCGACATCGCCGCGGTGGTCAGCCGCTGGACCGGCGTGCCGGTCGACAAGATGCTGGCCGGCGAGCGCGAGAAGCTGCTGGCGATGGAGGGCAAGCTGCGCGGCCGGGTGATCGGCCAGGACGAGGCGATCGTCGCGGTGTCCAACGCGGTGCGCCGGGCGCGGGCCGGGTTGCAGGACCCGAACCGTCCCATCGGCTCCTTCCTGTTCCTCGGTCCGACCGGCGTCGGCAAGACCGAGCTGACCAAGGCGCTGGCCGAGTTCCTGTTCGACGACGAGACGGCGATGGTCCGCCTCGACATGTCGGAATATATGGAGAAGCACTCCGTCGCCCGCATGATCGGCGCGCCTCCGGGCTATGTCGGCTATGAGGAGGGCGGGGCGCTGACCGAGGCGGTGCGCCGCCGGCCCTATCAGGTCGTGCTGTTCGACGAGGTGGAGAAGGCCCACCCCGACGTCTTCAACGTGCTGCTCCAGGTGCTGGACGACGGCCGTCTGACCGACGGGCAGGGACGCACCGTCGATTTCCGCAACGTCGTCATCATCATGACCTCCAACCTTGGCTCGCAGGCGCTGGCCGAGCAGTCGGAGGGCGAGGACAGCGCTGCCGTGCGCGAGGAGGTGATGGAGGCCGTCCGGGCGCATTTCCGGCCGGAGTTCCTCAACCGCCTGGACGAGATCCTGCTGTTCCACCGGCTCGACCGCCGGCATATGGGCGGCATCGTCAAGATCCAGCTCGGCCGCCTGACCAGGATGCTCGCCGACCGCGAGATCACGCTGACGGTGGACGAGGCGGCGACCGAATGGCTGGCCGAGGCCGGCTACGATCCGGTCTACGGCGCGCGACCGTTGAAGCGGGTGATCCAGCGCGAGCTGCAGAACCCGATGGCGACCCTGATCCTCGAAGGCCGCATCAAGGACGGTCAGACCGTAGCGGTCGGGGCGGAAGGCGGCTCCCTGACCATCGACGGCCAGCCGGTGAGCGGTCTGGTTCGGAAGGGCTGACGTCTGTGCCCGCCGCATTGCACCGATGAGTGCGACGCGGGTTTGTCGGGTGGCTGAACTGTGCGTATGATCGGCGGAACTGTTTAACATATCGAACAGTTTCCGCCGATCCCTCGCGGACGGCGGGCAATGCACCCGAACGCCCGAACAGGAAGTCCCCTTCCATGACCGCTCCCGTCAGCACCGCCGGCAACTCCGCCGCCAGCCGCGACAAGGCCTTCATCCTCCATCCCTACACCAACCTGGACGTCCACGAGACGCAGGGGCCGATGATCATCGAGCGCGGCGAAGGCATCCGCGTCTTCGACGACGGGGGCAAGGAGTACATCGAGGGCATGGCCAGCCTGTGGTGCGTCTCGCTCGGCTGGGGCGAGGAGCGGCTGGTCCAGGCGGCGGCGAAGCAGATGCGGCAGCTGTCCAGCTATCACATCTTCGGCCACAAGTCGCACGAGCCCGGCATCGATCTGGCGGAAAAGCTGATCGGGCTGGCGCCGGTGCCGATGTCCAAGGTCTTCTTCGCCAATTCGGGCTCGGAGGCCAACGACACCGCGATCAAGCTGATCTGGTACTACAACAACGCGCTCGGCCGGCCGGAGAAGAAGAAGATCCTGTCGCGCCAGCGCGCCTATCACGGCGTGACGGTGGCGAGCGCCAGCCTGACCGGGCTGCCCAACAACCACCGTGACTTCGACCTGCCGATCGCCCGCATCATCCATGGCGACTGCCCGCACCATTACCGCAACGGGCTTGAGGGCGAGAGCGAGGAGGCCTTCGCCACCCGCCTCGCCGAACAGCTGGAGGCGCTGATCCTGGCCGAGGGGCCGGACACCATCGCCGCCATGTTCGCCGAGCCGATCATGGGCGCCGGCGGCGTCGTGGTTCCGCCCGCGACCTACTTCGCCAAGATCCAGCCGGTGTTGAAGAAATACGACATCCTGCTGGTCGCCGACGAGGTGATCTGCGGCTTCGGCCGCACCGGCAATTTCTGGGGCAGCCAGACCATGGGCATGCAGCCGGACATCCTGACCTGCGCCAAGCAGCTGTCATCGGGCTATCTGCCGATCTCCGCCGTCATGGTGACGGACGCCATCTATCGCGCCTGCGTCGACGAGAGCCGGAAGATCGGCACCTTCGGCCATGGCTACACCTATTCCGCCCATCCGGTGGCGGCGGCGGTGGCGCTGGAAACGCTGACCATCTACGAGGAGCGCGATATCGTCGGGCATGTCCGCTCGGTCGCTCCGGCCTTCCAGGCGCGGCTGAAGGCGCTGGGGGCGCATCCGCTGGTCGGCGAGGCGCGCGGCATCGGGCTGATCGGCGCGCTGGAACTGGTGGCCGACAAGGCGACCAAGGTGCCCTTCGACCCGCCCGGCCGCGCCGGCGCGCTGGTCAACGGGCTGGCCCAGGAGAATGGCCTGATCGTCCGCGCCATGGGTGATTCCATTGCGCTCTGCCCGCCGCTGGTGATTTCCGAGGCGGAAATTCACCAGGTCTTCGACCGGCTGACCAAAGCGCTCGACGCCGCGGTGCCGGTTCTGCGGGGATAAGGACTGGCCGGGGGTGGGGCTGTCGCCCTATCCCCGCCGCAGGTGCATCTTGCCCAGCCCGCCCAGCGTGTCGAACAGCTGGCGGAACTGGGTGAGGAACTGCTCCCAGGTCGCCTTCGTCGTCGGCTCGATGGCGGCGTGCAGGGCGCCCAGGCTGGTCCGGCCGTCGATCCGCGACAGGATCGGGCCGGCCAGCCGCGGCAGGGGCAGCGCCACGACGCTGCCCATCAGGTCGAACTCCAGGCTGCCGCCGGGCGGGACATTCTTCGCGACGGTGGCGCCGTCGATGTCGCGCAGGACCGGGATAACGTCCGGCCCGTCCGGCAGGATGCGGGCGGCCTCCAGATCGGCCGGGCGCAGCAGATAGGCGATGTGCTTGGTGAAGGCGCCGGTGACGCGCTCGGTCCAGGCGGCGCGCTCCAGCATGGTCAGCCCCGCCAGTTGCTTCAGCACGCGGGCGTCCTTGATCCACAGCGACGGCTCGTAGCGCAGCGGGTCGATCAGCGTCGCGACGGCGAGGCCGGCGCTCTCCGCCAGCTCCGCCAGCTGCGGCACGCTGTAGGGACGGTCGCAGCTGTGCAGCAGCAGGTCGTAGAGGTTGGCGTCGGCCAGCCGGTGGTCGCTGATGTGCGGGTTGTTCAGCAGCCAGTTGGTCGGCGGCAGAGCCTGGATCAACCGGCGGGCCAGCGCCACCTTCTCGGCCGGCGGCAGCCCCTCGGTCATGCCGCGCAGAGCCTCCTGCATCGGATAGACGCCGGTGCGGCCATAAGGGGCGTAGACCATGATGCCGATGCCGCCGCCGGGCGCCAGCGCGCCGGCCAGCGAGCGCAGGCCGGCCGCCGGATCGTCCAGATGATGCAGCACGCCGCAGCAGTCGATGTAGTCGAACGGTCCCAGCCCGTCGAGTTCCAGCAGCGATCCGCGGCGGAAGTCGATGTTGGTCAGGCCGCGCGCCTTGGCCCGCGCCTCGGCGACGGCGCGGCTGGCGTCGGACAGATCGATGTAGGTGACGCGGCCGGGATTGCCGGCGTCGGCCATCTGCTGCGCCAGCATGATGGTGCCGTCCCCCGTGCCGCCGCCGGCCACCAGCACCCGCAACGGCTTGGAATGGTCGATCCGGCCGCCGAAGACATGCTGCACAAGCTCGTCCAGGTGGCTGGGCGAGCCGGTGATCAGGCGCTTGGACTCGTCGGCCGGATTGCGCGCCGGGTAGGGATAGGCTTCGTACTGGGCGCGCAGGTCGTCGATGCTCATGGGGGACTGCTCATAAGGAACGGGCGCGGCGACCATAGCACCGCAGCCGCACCCGCTGCATCCGCCTGATAACGGCCTTCCTCAGCCCGGCCAGCCCGCCGCCGGCCGCACCTCGCCCACCCGCATGCCGGCGCGGTTCAGCAGCGGGGCGGTCAGCAGTTGCGGCACGCGTGCCCATTGGGCGTCGGTCAGCGCCCCGGTCGAGCGGATCAGCGCAGCCAGAGCCACCTCGCGGGCACGGGCGGCCCCATCCTCGATCTTCAGGGCGATGCCGATGCCCTGTTCCGGAATCACGGCACAGCCGACCCCCTCGGCCCCGCCCTTGACCAGCACGGCGCCCTCGGCCGCCTCCATCAGCGCGCTGTCGAAGGTGCCGGTGCCGCCGATCAGGAAGGGATGCTTGCCCCAGGCGGCGGCGATGCGGGTGACGGCCTCGGCCCGTGCGTCGGGCAGGTCGACCGGGTCGGCGATGCGGGCCATGGCATAGGCGATGGCGCCCAGCGGAATGCCGACGGTGGGGATGGAACAGCCGTCGACGCCCCAGGGCGCGCCGAACAGGTCCTGGCCGGTCATCTGCTCCATCACGCCGAGGATGCGCTGCTGCACCGGGTGTTCGTAGCGGACATAGCCCTTCAGCCGCTCGCCCCTGTGCTTCGCCGTGGTCAGGAAGCCGCTGTGCTTGCCGGAGCAATTGTTGTGGAAGGCGGTCGGCGCCTCGCCGCGGCGGACGAGGTCCTCGGCGGTGGCGGGATCGTAGGGGATCTGCGCGCCGCATTCGTAATCGTCGAGCGTCAGCCCGACCCGCTCCGCCCAGGACCGCACCAGTTCCGTGTGGCGCGCCTCGCCATTGTGGGAGGAGCAGGCGAGCGCCAGTTCCTCGTCCCCCAGCCCGAAGGCGTCGAGCGCGCCGCTTTCCACCAGCGGGATCGCCTGCAGCGACTTGATGGCGGAGCGCGGGTAGACCGGCGCGTCGATGTCGCCCCAGCGCGCCAGCACATGGCCGCCGGCATCGACGATGCAGGCGCGGGCGCGGTGGACCGACTCCACCAGGCTGCCGCGCGTCACCTCGACGGTGATCGGGCTTTCCGCCGGGCCGGACAGGTCGGCGTGGCCCTCGGCACCCTCGCTATGATGGTGGGAATGGCCGTGGTGGTGATCCCCACCGCAGCAGGAGTGGTCGTGCGTATGGTCTTGGCTCATGCCGGCAAGCTTGCCTCGGGCCGGCGTCGGCGGCAAGCTCCGGCCCGGTTATCCTTACCTGGAACAGCGGGTTCTTCATGCGTGGCTATTTCGGAATTGGGGTGGAGCGGATCAGCAAGCCGGGCAATGTCGGCAACCTGATGCGCACCGCCCATGCCTTCGGCGCCTCCTTCTTCTTCGCCATCGATCCGGAACCGGATCTGCGGGAGACGAAGCTGGTCGACACCTCGGGCGCCACGCTGCACCTGCCGCTCTACATCCACGAGCGGGTGGCCGACTTCACCCTGCCCAGGGACTGCATGCTGGTCGGGGTGGAGCTGACCGACGATGCGGTGGAACTGCCGAGCTTCCGCCACCCGTCGCGCGCTGCCTATGTGCTGGGGCCGGAGCGCGACAGCCTGTCGCCCGCCCTGCTGGCGCGCTGCGACCATGTGGTGAAGATCCCGATGTCCTTCTGCATCAATGTCGGCGTCGCCGGGGCGCTGGTCATGTATGACCGCATGATCTCGCTCGGCCGCTTCGCCGAGCGCCCGGTCCGTCCCGGCGGCCCGCTGGAAGGGCCGGCACAGCACAAGCACGGCAAGCAGATCATGCGCAAGGAGGACCGCCGCCGTCGCATCCGCGGCGAGCAGAAGCCGGTCGAAGACGGCGGCAACGAGTAAGGGCGGCGAGTAAGGATGCCTCAGAGCGGCAGCGGATCGTCCCCGGCGACGGCGCAGATCCGCTGCACCACCGCGGGCTTGGGCACCGCTATCTCTCCCTGCTCGAAGGCGACCACCTGAAGCCTGCCGCGCACCGCCTCCAGCAGCTCGCCGCGGCGCAGCAGGAAATCGGGGGAGGACGGGCGGCCGAAGCGGGCGTTGCCGTCGGCGAAGGTCTCGTAGATCAGCACGCCGCCCGGTTCCAGCGCCGCCAGGATGGCGGGAAAGAGCGGGCGGTGCAGGTAGTTGGCGACGACGATTCCGGCGAAGCGGGCGTCGGCGGGCAGGGGGCCGAGCCGACTTGCCGAATCGCCGGTTTCCAAATCGGCCTGGATCAGGGTGACGTTCGCGCTGCCGTCCAGGTCGGCGACGCCGCCGAGGTCGCGGTCCAGCCCGGCCACCGGATGGCCGCGCCGGTGGAACAGCCGCAGATGACGCCCGCCGCCGCAGGCGAGGTCGAGCACCGGGCCGCCCGCCCGCACCAGCGGGGCGAAGCGCTCCACCCAGGGGGAGGGCGGCGAGAGCGGGTGGGGCGTGGGCATGGTTGGATTCTCCTCGGCGGGACTTCTTTTCCGGGGCCGCGGGAACGATATCACAGGAGGTATGGACAATGGACCCGCCCGGCGTTTGACGGCGCGGCCCGGCCGTGCTGAATTAGGACAAATCCCGAGTCGCGCCGCAACCCGGACCGGCGCACCGGGGCGGACCTTCCAGCTGCGGGTTAGTTTGGGGCTTGTGGGGATATGATCCTCTTCGCGTTGAGATGCTCGGCCGACCACCGGTTCGAGGCGTGGTTCCGCAACGGCGCCACCTATGACGAACAGGCGGCGGCGCACCAGATCGCCTGCCCGATCTGCGGCGATACGGTGGTCGGCAAGGCGCCGATGGCCCCGCGCATCGCCAAGGGAGTCGCCAGGGCCGCCGACCGCGCCCGCGATCAGGCCGAAGCCGTCGCGGCCGACGCCCCGTCCGCGCCGGTGCCCGCCACCATTCCCGCCCATCCCCCATCCCATCTTCCTTCCCATGGGCCCGCAGCCCTGCCGGTGCCGATTCCCCCCGCTCCGCTGCCCAGCACGGCCGACATGGTCGCTGCCCTTCCGCCCAGCCTGAACGATGCCCAGCGCGAGGCTGTGGCCGAGGTGATGCGGCAGCTGACAGAGGTGCGGCGCAGCGTGGAGAAGAACTGCGACTATGTCGGCGACCGCTTCGCCGAGGAGGCGCGGCGCATCCATTACGGCGAGGCCGACCCCCGCGGCATCTATGGCGAGGCGTCGGACGACGAGGTCGCCGAACTCCACGAGGAAGGTGTGACATTTCACCGCATTCCGTGGATCCCACGGAGCGACTCCTGACGGACATCGCGGTCGCGCCCGATGCGGCGACGCCTCTGATTCCGAACGAAACCATTTGAAAAGCTGACTGTTTGAAAGGCGCGCCCGGCAACGGGGGCGCCTTTTCCATATCCCGTTACAGCCCGGCCCAAGTCCGGGTTTCAGGGGAATCGCCTTCGGTCGGCAGGCCATCCCATCGACCAAGGTAGGGGGTGCGCCCAACAATGATCTGTATCAAACAATTGGGCAGGTCAAGGGCGTACGAATTACGGGGAGAAACCCGGACGCGACCGCCCGGACGGCAAATGCCGGACTATCCCGCAGACGGGGCTCTGAAGGACAGCCGAACAATTGCCGGCACTCGATGAGGGGACGCACATGAATCAAAACGCACAACGGATTTTGAACAATCCGAAGTTCCAGGAGCTGGTGGCGAAGCGCTCCGCTTTCGCCTGGACTTTGTCGATTGCCATGCTGGTCATCTATTTCGGTTTCATTCTGCTGGTGGCGTTCGGGAAGAGCTTCCTGGGCACGCCGATCGGCTCCGGCGTCACGACCTGGGGCATTCCGGTCGGCGTCTTCACCATCGTGTCCGCCTTCATCCTGACCGGCATCTACGTCTACCGGGCGAACGGCGAATTCGACGAGCTGAACCGCCAGATCCTGGAGGAATCGAAGTGATCCGCGCCGCCACCACCCGCATCGCCGCCCCGGCCGCCGCCCTGGCCGCCATGGCGGGCGCGCTGGTTCCCGCCTCCGCTTACGCCGCCGCCGTCGAAGGCGCGGTGACGAAGCAGGCGACGAACTGGTCCGCCATCATCATGTTCCTGATCTTCGTCCTCCTGACTCTGGGCATCACCTTCTGGGCGGCCCGCCGGACGAAGTCGGCCAAGGACTTCTACGCCGCCGGCGGCGGCATCACCGGCTTCCAGAACGGTCTGGCCATCGCCGGCGACTACATGTCGGCCGCGTCCTTCCTGGGCATCGCCGGCCTGGTGTACGCCAACGGCTTCGACGGCCTGATCTTCTCGGTGGGCTGGCTGGTCGGCTGGCCGATCATCCTGTTCCTGATCGCGGAACGGCTGCGCAACCTCGGCAAATACACCTTCGCCGACGTCGCCTCCTACCGCTTCCAGCAGACGCCGATCCGCACCCTGTCCGCCTGCGGCTCGCTGGCGACGGTCACCTTCTACCTGATCGCCCAGATGGTGGGTGCCGGCAAGCTGATCCAGCTGCTGTTCGGTCTCGACTATCTGGTCGCCGTCATCATCGTCGGCGTGCTGATGATCGGTTACGTGACCTTCGGCGGCATGCTGGCCACCACCTGGGTGCAGATCATCAAGGCGGTGATGCTGCTGTCCGGCGCCTCCTTCATGGCCTTCATGATCCTGGCGAAGTTCGGCTTCAGCCCCGAGGCGATGTTCAAGGCCGCCGTCGACATCCACCCGAAGGGTCTGGCGATCATGTCGCCGGGCGCGCTGATCAGCGATCCGGTCTCGGCGATCTCGCTGGGCATGGCGCTGATGTTCGGCACCGCCGGCCTGCCGCACATCCTGATGCGCTTCTTCACCGTCGCCGACGCCAAGGAAGCCCGCAAGTCGGTCTTCTACGCCACCGGCTTCATCGGCTACTTCTACATCCTGACCTTCATCATCGGCTTCGGCGCCATCCTGATGATCCTGGCCCCCGACGCCAACGGCGCCTATCCCTTCCTGACGGCGGCCCCGCTGGCCGGCGCCAAGGCGGTGATCGCCAACGTCATCGGCGGCACCAACATGGCGGCCATCCACACCGCCCATGCGGTCGGCGGCGATCTGTTCTACGGCTTCATCTCGGCGGTCGCCTTCGCCACCATCCTGGCGGTGGTCGCGGGTCTGACGCTGGCCGGCGCCTCGGCGGTCTCCCATGACCTCTACGCCTCGGTCTTCGCCAAGGGCCGCGTCAACGAGGCCGACGAAATCCGCGTCTCGAAGATCACCACCGTCGTCATCGGCATCCTGTCGATCGTGCTCGGCATCGCCTTCGAGAACCAGAACGTCGCCTTCATGGTCGGTCTGGCCTTCGTCATCGCCGCTTCGGCCAACTTCCCGATCCTGCTGATGTCGATGTTCTGGAACAAGATGACCACCCGCGGCGCCGTCATCGGCGGCACCCTGGGCCTGGTTTCGGCGGTCACGATGCTGGTCCTGGGTCCGACGGTGTGGAAGGCGGTTCTGGGCAACCCGGCCGCTCTGTTCCCCTACGACAACCCCGGCCTGTTCTCGATCATCATCGCCTTCGTCGGCATCTGGTTCTTCTCGATCACCGACAACAGCGCGCAGGCCCAGAAGGAGCGCAAGGACTTCGAAGCCCAGTACATCCGGTCGCAGACCGGCCTGGGTGCCGAGGGTGCCTCCGCCCACTAAGGCAACCTGCCGAACGAGGAAAACGGGCAGAGCGGCAAGAAGAAGAAGGGAAGGGATCGCGCCTCGCACCGCACCCTTCTCCCCCTCCGGGAAAGGCTCCAGCCCGTGCGGTGACCGAACCACGCCGCCAAATGTCGCACCCGCTTCCGGCACCGCGCCCGGCGGGTGTATCCTGAAAAGCGCCTCCGGACCCGATCCGGGGGCGCTTTTTTATGCCCCGCCCTCCTGTGACGGAGCCCGCCCGTGCAGCACGCGACGCCGACCGCCTCCCCGGACTTCGATTTCGGCCGGCCCCCCTTCGACCTGCTGACGGCGGACCAGCGCGCGGCGCTGGCCGGCGCGCTGGACGTCGCCCTTTATCCGCACGAGGCCGTGATCCTCTGCCGGGAGGAGCCGACCGACTCGCTGTTCGTCGTCCTGCGCGGGAGCGTGCAGGAACGCCGCGGCGGCGAGGTGGCGGCGGTCCACGGACCCGGCGACCGTTTCGGCCTGCAGGCACTCTACGGTGGGGCATGCGGGTACGTCACCGGCGCCCGCCGCTTCGTCGCGGCGGAGGACTGCGTCTGCCACCTGATCCCGCGCGCCGCGCTGGAGGCGTTGGCCGCCGAGAATCCCGCCTTCGGCACGGCCATTCTCGGCGATTTCGCCCAGCGCATGCGCGATCTGGCGGCCGAGCGTTCCAACCGCGAGATGGCGGCGCTGACCATGGCCCGCATCCGGCAGGCTTATCTCCATCCGCCGCTGTTCGTGGAGGCCGGCGCCAGCCTGCGCGACGCGGCGGAGGCGATGCGGCAGAACCGCGCCAGCAGCGTCCTGGTGCACGGGGAGGACGGCCGCACCGGCATCCTGACCGGCACCGACCTGCGCGATCTGGTGGTGCTGGACGGCCGGCCGGTGACCGACCCGGTCGGGCCGCTCGCCCGCTATGGCCTGCTGACGCTGGACCGCGACGACCTGCTGTTCAACGCGCTGGTCCTGATGACCAAGCATGCGGTGCGCCGCGTCGTGGTGACGGAGAACGGGGCCATCGCCGGGCTGTTGGGGCAAAGCGACCTGCTGGCGGTGCTGTCCAACCATTCCCAGGTCATCGGCGTGCAGGTGGAACATGCGACCAACCCCGACGACCTGCGCCGGGCCAGCCGCTCCATCGTCGAGCTGATCCGCACCCTGCACGCCACCGGGGTCAAGGTGTCCTTCATCGCCGATCTGGTGACGGAGCTGAACCGCCGCATCTTCCGCAAGCTGTTCGAACTGCTGGCCCCGCCGGAGTTGCTGGCGAACAGCTGCCTGATCGTGATGGGCAGCGAGGGGCGCGGCGAACAGCTGCTGAAGACCGACCAGGACAACGGCCTGATCCTGCGCGACGGCTTCGACTGCCCCGACCTGCCGCGCATCGCCGCCGAATTCACCCGCCATCTGGTCGCGTTCGGCTATCCGCCCTGTCCGGGCAACATCATGCTGTCCAACCCGGAATGGACGCGGCCGCTCGCCGGCTACAAGGATGCGATCTTCAGCTGGATCCACCGCCCGGACGAGGCGGCGCAGATGAACCTCGCCATCTTCTACGACGCCGCCCCGGTGGCCGGCGACGCCACGCTGCTGCAGGACGCGAAGGACTATCTGCTGAGCCGGCTGCAGGACAACCAGATGTTCTTCACCCAGTTCGCCCGCCCGACCCTGTCGTTCGACACGCCGGGCGGCCTGTTCGCCGCCCTGTTCGAGCGGCGGCGGGGGGAGCCGGTGGACATCAAGAAGGCCGGCATCTTCCCCATCGTCCATGGCGTACGGGCGCTGGCGCTGGAAAAGCACCGGGCGGAGACCAACACGGTGGAACGCATCCAGGTGCTTGCCGAGCTTGGCGCGCTGGACCGCAAGATGGCCGGTGATCTGGTGGAGGCCTTCACCATCCTGTCGACCATCCGGCTGAAGGCGCGCGTCGATCTGCCCCAGGACGCCGAAGGGGCTGGCGAGGGGGCGGAGCTGGCGATCGACAACCTCGTTCATCCCGACCGGCTGGGCAAGCTCGACCATGACCAGTTCAAGGACTGTCTGGCGTTGGTGAAGAGCTTCAAGGAGCTGATCGCCCATCATTTCCGC
Source organism: Azospirillum humicireducens (assembly GCF_001639105.2). Lineage (NCBI taxonomy): Bacteria > Pseudomonadati > Pseudomonadota > Alphaproteobacteria > Rhodospirillales > Azospirillaceae > Azospirillum > Azospirillum humicireducens. Next base: position 2,426,022 of record NZ_CP015285.1, on the reverse strand, counting down.
CTGAACCACTGAGGCGGCGATGGTCCAGTCAACCCACACCGAGATCGACCGCCACAGCGACCGGCGCGAACGCGTGGCGATCCATTGCGAGGCGACCAGCTTCGACCTGGAGGCCGCAAGGCCGCTGGCCTTCGCCGCCATCCGCATCCGCGGGCCGCGCATCCTGACCGGCAGCGCCCTGCTGCTCCATCCCGGCAGCGACAGCGGGCTGGGGGAGGCCGGCGACCGGCTCCATGCCTTCGTCGGCGACCGCCCGCTCGTCGGCTATTACCTCGACTTCTCCATCGCCATGGCGGAACGGCTGACCGGCCGCCCGCTGGCGCAGGAGCGGGTGGAGGTGTCGGGCCTCTATTACGACCGCAAGATCCGCAACGCGGTGAAGCATGCGGTCGACCTGCGGCTGGACAGCATGATCCGCGACCTCGATCTGCCGGTCCGTGCCGAAGGGGCTATCGGCACCGCGCTGGCCGTGGCCATGGCGTGGCTGCGGCTGACCCAGGAGGGGCGCTGAGGGATCGAGGCGGACGTCTCAAAACCCTACCCGCTCCACCTCGAAGGCCCGGTCGTGGGTCAGGGACGGGACCATGCTGCGGGCCTCCGCGACGCGGTCCAGGTCGAGGTCGGCGGTGATGACGCCGACCTCGGTGCCTGCATCGGCCAGCACCTCGCCCCAGGGGGCGATCAGCAGGGAATGGCCGTAGGTCTGGCGGCCCTGGTCGTGGCTGCCGGTCTGGGCCGGGGCGATCACGAAACAGCCGGTCTCGATGGCACGGGCGCGCAGAAGCGTGTGCCAGTGGGCGCGGCCGGTCGGGACGGTGAAGGCGGCCGGCACGGTCAGGATCGACGCCCCCGCCTGGGCCAGCGCCCGGTACAGATAGGCGAAGCGCACGTCGTAGCAGACGGTCATGCCGATGCCGCCCCACGGGCTGGACGCCACCACGGCCCGCTCGCCCGGCCGGAAGCTGGCCGATTCGCGATAGGATTCGCCGTTCTTCAGCGTGACGTCGAACATGTGGATCTTGTCGTAGGAGGCAACGATCCGCCCGCCGGCGTCGAACAGGTAGCTGCGGTTGGCGGCGCGCCCGTCATCGAGCAGGACCTGCAGGGTGCCGCCCAGGATCCAGGCTCCGGTCTCCCGCGCCAGATCGGCGAAGAAGGGGATACCGGGATGCTCCGCCTCGGTCCGCACGCGCTGCATGGTCTTGTCGCGGCCCTGGACGATCCAGCCGACATTCTCCGGCAGGGCGATGAAGGCCGCCCCGGCATCGCGGGCGCGGCGGACGAGGTCGCCTGCCGCCCGCAGGTTCGGCTCGAGCTCCGTGCCTGCATTCACTTGGACGCAGGCGGCCTTCAGCATGCCGCTGCCGACGATGGCTTCGCTCATGCGGCGATGCCGAGCAGGGGATCGAGCTTGCCGGCGCGGTCCAGCGCATGGATGTCGTCGCTGCCGCCATAGGGCTTCCCGTCGATGAAGATCTGCGGGACGGTGGTCCGGCCTTCCGACCGCTCGATCATCTCGCTGCGGCGGCCGGGCTGGGCGTAGAGGTCGATTTCCTCGTATGTCACGCCCTTGCCGTCGAGCAGGCTCTTGGCCCGCATGCAGTAGGGGCAGAAGGGCGTGGTGTAGATGACGACGTCGGCCATGCCGATGGGCTCCTTTTGGACGTGGAGAAAGTATAGGATCAACCTGCGAGAGGCGCCAGACGTTGCAGCCCGCGCGCAACGCCGGTCAGCATCGCCGATCAGAACCGCCGGTTCCGGCCCTTTTCAAGCGTCAGCGGAGCACCACGCGGGCCAACGTCAGCACGTCCACCCTGGCCGCTCCGGCGCGCAGCAGGACCCGCGTGCATTCCGCCAGCGTCGCCCCGGTGGTCAGCACGTCATCGACCAGAACCAGCCGCTGACCCGTCACCAGCCCCTGGACCGATTGCCCCGGCCGCAGGCGGAAGGCGCCCTTGACGTTGCGGTGGCGTCCCTGGCGGTCCAGCCCGCCCTGGGTCGGGGTGGCGCGCCGCCGCTCCAGCAGGTCTGGGGTCGTCGGCACGCCGCTGTGCCGCGACAGCGCCTGCGCCAGCAGGGCGGCCTGATTGTAGCGGCGGTGGAACAGCCGGCCGTGGTGCAGCGGCACCGGCACCAGCCGGTCGGCATCCTCCAGCAGCTCACGCCCGGCGCGGGCCAGCCAGACGCCGTAGGCCTTGGCGGCATGGATGCGGTCGCCATGCTTGAAGCCCAGCACCAGCGGCCGGCTGCCGTCGTCATAGACCAGCACGGCGCGGGCGCGGGCAAAGGGCGGACGGGCTGCCACACAGGCGCCGCACAGGGCGCCCTCCTGCGCCTCATATTCGAAGGGCAGGCCGCAGCAGGCGCACAGCGGCGGGGCGATGAAGGTCAGACCGGACCAGCAGCGCCCGCACAGCCCGCCCTGCCGGTCCACCGCCTCGCCGCAGCTGAGGCAGCGCGGCGGCAGCAGGGCGTCCAGCAGCCGGGTGGCGGCGCCTGCGGCGGTGCGGCCCAATCTTGCGAGGGGACCGGAGAAGGGAACGGGTGCCTGCATCCGGACGGTCCCGTCACTGCAGCATGGCGATGCGTTCGAAGATCACGCCGGTGTAGTCACGCAGGACCAGATAAATTGCCGGCCCGGTGACGAACAGGATCAGCAGCGTGGCGAAGAACTTCATGTCCTGCTGCAGCGAGGATTCGTTGATGTTGGTGGCGCTCTGGAACAGCATCAGCACCGCCGACAGCAGGGCGGTGATGCCCAGCGGCGGCAGCGAGATCTTCAGGATGACCATCAGTGCTTCGTGACTGACGGCGATGGCCTCGTCGATGCCCATGCAGATGCCTGTCCGGTTTGAAGGCCCGTTTTCGGGAGCGGTGCTGTGGAGAAGGCGGCTGGGCGGCGAGTGTAGCACGGTTGCCGTGCCGCCGGGCTGGGGTATAGTGCGGCCATGACAAGTCCCGACAGCATGACCGTCTTCGACCGCGCGCTGGTCCGCCGCCGCCGCGACCGCGCCGTCGCCGAATTCTCCGACCATTCCTTCCTGTTCGAGGAGATCGCCGACCGGCTGGCCGACCGGCTGGAGGACGTGATCCGTCCCTTCCCGCTGGCGCTGGACGTCGGTTGCCACGACGGGGCGATGGGCCGCTTCCTGAAAGGCCGCAAGGGGATCGAGCGGCTGATCGCCTGCGACCTGTCGCCGGACTTCGCCCGCGCCGCCGGCGGTCCGGGCAACCCATCCGTCGCCGCCGACGAGGAGTTCCTGCCCTTCGCCCCCGGCAGCTTCGATCTGGTGGTCAGCAATCTCAGCCTGCACTGGGTCAACGACCTGCCTGGCGCCCTGGTGCAGATCCGGCAGGCGCTGAAGCCCGACGGCTTCTTCTGCGCCTCCATGCTGGGCGGCCAGACCCTTGCCGAGCTGCGCCGCTGCCTGTACGAGGCGGAGATGGAGATCGCCGGCGGCGTCTCCCCCCGCGTGTCGCCCTTTGCCGAGATCAAGGATGCCGGCGGGTTGCTGCAACGCGCCGGCTTCGCCCTGCCGGTGGTCGACAGCGACGTCATCACCGTCACCTATTCCGACGCCTTCGCCCTGATGCGCGAGCTGCGCGGCATGGGCGAGACCAACACGGTGCTGGCGCGGCGCAAGGTTCCGGCAAGCCGCGGGCTGTTGTTCGACGCGGCGCGGCGCTATGCCGAACTCTACGCCGAGCCGGACGGGCGGATTCCGGTCACCTTCGAGGTGCTCTATCTCGCCGGCTGGTCGCCGCACGAAAGCCAGCAGCAGCCGCTGAAGCCGGGCAGCGGGCAGGTTCCGCTCGGCGACGCGCTGAAGGGCGGCGGCTGCGGTATCCACTGAAGCAGGCTGAGGGGCCGGTTCACGCAACCAGCTTCCAGGCCATCCAGCCCAGCACCCCGGCGTTCACCAGCATGATCGCCGGGGCGACGCGGGCGACGGCGGTGCGCCAGGTGCGGCCGGCGACATGGCCGGCCAGCCCCACCGCCAACAGGCTCGGCACCGTGCCGAGCGCGAAGGCGGCCATTCCGAGCGCGCCGGTCAGCGCACTGCCGCTCGCCGCCGCGACCGCGATGGCGCCATAGAGCATGCCGCAGGGGATGAAGCCCAGCGCCACTCCCAGCCCATAGCCGCGCCAGCCGGTCGGGTTGCCGAACAGCGGCCGGGCGAGGCGCGATACCCGGTCTCCCCACCAGCGCCGCACTCCGCCGCCTCCCAGCGACGGCGCTTTCGGCAGCCAGGACAGGACGTTGCGCGCTGCGTAGCCGAGGAAGAACAGCGCTGCCAGCGCCAGCAGGGCGACCGACAGCCAGCGCAGGCCGGGCAGCGCGCCGACATGGCCGGCGACAGAGGCCGATACGGCACCGATCAGCGCATAGGTCGTCGCCCGGCCGGCATGGTAGGGCAGCACCGCCGCCCCGGTCAGGCGCCGGAACTCGGACATTGCCGACAGAGGAACCTGCTCCAGCCGTGCCGAAACCTGGGCCAGAACGAAGGGACCGCACATGCCGGTGCAATGGGTGGTGCCGCCGACCAGCCCGGCGGTCAGCAGGGCCAGCAGCAGCCCGCCGTCACGGTCGATGACCACGGCGCACTGGTTCAGTCCGGCATCCAGCAGCGACAGGGCGTCCAAGGCGGGCCTCTCCGGTTCGGGAACTGGCGGCGATCTTAATGGGGAGGGGTGGGCAGCCCAATGACGTGGGTCAATGGATTTGGGGTGTGGGGGGAAGCGACCGGGGGGCGAGTATGTGGTGCTGAGTTAGACCCCCACCCTAACCCTCCCCCGCTGGGCGGGGGAGGGGATTGGTGCTGATGCGGGAGAGTGGCGGCAGTCCCTCCCCCGCCCAGCGGGGGAGGTTAGGTGGGGGCATTCGCCAGCCCACACCTCATGGTCGGTCGCTTATCCCCACGCCGTCACGCCAGCAGGCGGGCGATGGGCGGGCGGCTGGGGTGGAGGACGACGCCGTCGTCGGCGGGCTCCACCTTGGCGTCGGGATAGGCGGCCAGGGCATACTGCAGGGCCTGGACGAAGCGCGGCTTGAAATGCTTCATCTGGTCGTAGCCGGCGCCGAACTGGGCATAGAGCGACGGCCAGGAGATCGGCTGCGGCCGGCTCAGCGAATGCAGCCGGTAGGCCAGCCAGACATAGAGGTCGAGGCTGAGCGAACGGTCCTTCAGCTGCCGCACGGCCTCCTCCAGCAGCGGGACCGGATGGTCGCGCAGGGCCTGGAAGAAGGTCTCGTCCAACTGGACCACATCGTTCCACAGCGTGCCCTGGCGGTCGTCGCCGAGGTCGTCGTGGAAGATCAGGCCGCGCTTGACGATGCCGCCCTTCTCGAACACGTCGGCATTCTCGCCGTCCCAGAAGAACTTCAGCGTGCAGGCCGAGATGCGCAGCGACTGCTCGCGGAAGCCGCGGAACGTCTCGCCGCCGACGCTGATGCCCATGCGGGTCAGCCAGTCTCGCATCGAGCGGCCAAGCTCCACCTCGCGCCGGCCGGTGCGCACCGCCTGGGTCTGCAGATAGATCAGGATCATCCGCGCCCGCGCGCCATAGGGCACGCCGAACAGCTTCACCTTGCCGTTCACCTTCAACCGCCCCGGTTCGACCAGCAGCGTCACCTGATGACCGCGCTTTTCCCAGGGGGCGTCGTCGGCCAGCTTCTTGTGCGGCAGGCTGGTCAGGCAGAAGCCGCTGTAGGTGATGCCGAGATGCTGGTTCTCGTCCGCCAGGATGTCGGCGGCGATGTCCACCAGCGTCCGATCCTCGGGCCGGACCAGCGCGCGCGCCTTGTCCCGTCCATGTTCGATCACCAGCCTGTGTATGTCGCCCATCGCCGCCCCACCCGGATGTTGTGGCATCCTGGTGAGCGGCGGGCGAGGGAGTCAATGTGGGGTTAGGCGACCGGGCTATTCGACGGTTAGTTGTTAGGCTTATTAGTTGAGTCGCCGCTTATCCCCATGGGGAAAGCCCGAGTCGTGCCGCTTTTCCCCACGAATCCGCCGCTTTGCCCCACGGGGCGTGGGGTGGAAAAGTCTGGCCGGTCGCTTTTCCCCACGGGCGGCAAGGGGCGACTCGCGGCGGTTGCGGAGGGACTCGGGAGACGGTCGGTCGCATAACCCCACGGATGGGGGGGAGGGGGCATTCGAAGCCGACGCCCCCTCGGCCCTCAATGGCTCAGCAGCACCGGAACCGTCATGTGCAGCAGCATGAATCGGGTCATGCCGCCCAGCACCAGTTCGCGGAAGCGGGAGCGGCCATAGGCGCCCATCACCAGCAGGTCGCAGCTTTCGTCGGCGGCCATGTTCAGCACGGTGTCGCCGGGCTCCACCACATCGGTGGCGACATGGGTGGCCTCGACGCGGCAGCCATGGCGGGACAGGTGGCGGGCGATGTCGGCACAAGGTTCGTCGCCCAGGCCGTTGGGACCGGGCTTCGGATTGGCGGCCATCACCACGACGCGCTTGGCGGAGACCAGCAGCGGCATGGCGTCGCCGATGGCGCGCGCGGCCTCGCGGCTGCCGTTCCAGCCGACCAGGACCCGTTCGCCGATGGTGGGGAAGCGGCCGGCATAGGGCACGACCAGAAGCGGCCGGCCGCATTCGAACAGCAGGTCGGCCGGCTGCGCGACCGGCTGGTCGCGGTCGCGGTCCGGATCCGGCTGGCCGACCACCACCAGATCGGCGTAGCGGCCGCGCACGGCGGCGGCGATGGTCGGGTCGCCTTCCTGAACCAGCCATTCCGAACGGTCGGTCAGGCCATGCTGGCGCATGGCGTCGGTGAAGGCGGCAGCCAGGCGGGCGGTCTGGTCGTCGCGCGACTGACGGCGGCTCTCACGCAGATCCTGCGGAAACTGGGATTCGATATAGCCGGGGAACACGACGTCCATATAGGCGTAGAGCGCGGTCAGATGCGCATCGCACCGGGCCGCGAGCCGGGCTGCAAGGTCGAGACGCGCTGCGGACGCGGGCGTATCGTCGACGACCACCAGAATGTCCTTGAGAGCCATGGCGTGATTCCTGCCCATTGATTGTGACCGTTGCCGTCATCGCCAATCGAAGTAGGGGCGATGCACGGGCGGGGCGGCGCCGGGCGGGCGGTAAGCTCACTTGCGGTGGTCCGCACGCGTTGGCCCCACTTGCCTTGGCAGTATAGAGCCGCCAACGATTGCCGATGTCTTTCCTTTACAAGGCACAGCCATGCCCTCTTCGCGTTCCTGCACTGCACACAAACGACTCCGGAGCGGATGGCTGCGCAAGGATACAATCCAAAGCCGCAAGGAGTATGGCAAGGAGTGCGGCCCATACATCCATCCGCCCCGAACGGCCGCGCAGAACGAAACAAAAATCCGGGATTGAGGTCCGATCCGACTTGCAACCCCAACTTGAGTGAATACTGTAATATGGCGCCGTGTCTTCGTCGCTCCGGCTGTAGAAACCTCCAAGCTCTGCTGCGGCCGGGTGCCTTTGGTTTTGACGGGCGGGTGACACTTCGCGTAAGTGTTGGGTATCGATTTCCTGATGAGTACCCCGCTCTAACCTCGCCATGAGTCCAGATCCCCGAATCTCCGCGCTGGCCGACGCACTGTCGGGTGCCGCTTCCGGTGCGCCGGGGCTTGACGCCCTGCGTCAGATTCTCGACGCCATGACCGTGAGGGTGGCGTTGATGGACCCGCAGCGGCGGCACATCTACGCCAACCGCGCGTATCTGGAGATGATGGGGACCAGCCTGGACAAGGCGGTCGGCACCACCATCGGTCAGCATCTGGGACCGGAACTGCAGCGCAGCACCAAGGCGCTGGCCGAACGGGCGCTGTCGGGCGAGACGGTGCAGACGGAGGGGTGGGTCACCCAGGCCGACGGGCAGCAGCGCTACGTGACGCGGCTGCACGCCCCGCACCGGTCGGAAGACGGCGCCATAACCGGCTATTTCGTCATCCTGCAGGACATGACCGAACGCCGGCAGGTTCAGGACGACCTGTTCCGCCTCGCCTACTACGATCCCGTGACCGGGCTGGCCAACCGCCTGATGCTGCTGAAGCACATGGCGGACTACCGCAACATGGGCGAGCCGTTCACGCTGGTCATTCTCGACATCGACCGCTTCGCCGAAATCCGCAGCAGCATGGGCCAGGGTTTCGCCAACGAGCTGCTGGACGATCTGGCGCAGCGGATGGGTGCGCAGGCCGCCGCCTTCGACCTGATCGCGCGGGTCAGCGACCACGCCTTCGCGCTGCTGGCCGGCGGATCCTGCGACCGGCCGGCCCTGGAGGCCGCCATCGACGAGTTGGCGGCGGTGGTGCGGTCCGCCCGCTCCAGCTCCGGCGGCACGGTGTTCCTGTCGGCCAGCATCGGCGTGGTGGAGGCCCAGCCCGGCCACGAGCGGCCGGAGGACGTGCTGCGCGACGCCGAGATCGCCACCGCCCGCGCCCGCGAGCTGGGCGGCGGACGGCAGGCCTGGTTCGATCCGGCGATGCATTCCCATGTCGTCGAACAGGTGCGTCTGGAGCATGACCTGCGCGGCGCGCTGGCCAGCGGCAGCGACCTGTGGGTGGCCTACCAGCCGATCGTGGAGATGGTGACCGGCGGGCTGGCCGGGTTCGAGGCGCTGATGCGCTGGAACCACCCGGAACGCGGCAACATCCCGCCCGGCATCTTCATCCCCATCGCCGAGAGCACCGGCCTCGTCGTGTCGCTCGGCACCTGGGTGCTGCGGCAGGCCTGCCTGCAGATCGCGGAGTGGCAGGACCGGCGGGAACCGGGCTCGGCACCGCTGTTCATGAGCGTCAACCTGTCCACCCACCAGCTGTCCGATCCCAACTTCGTCCAGGTCGTGCGCGAGGTCCTGCGCGAGACCGGGGTGGAACCGTCCTGGATCAAGCTGGAGCTGACGGAAAGCGCCGTCATGGACAAGGCGGAACAGTCGATCCGCCTGCTGCGTGACCTGCGGGCGCTGGGCATCAAGCTGTCGATCGACGATTTCGGCACCGGCTATTCGTCGCTGTCCTACCTGCACAAGCTGCCCATCGACAGTCTGAAGGTCGACCGCTCCTTCGTCTCTGCCATGCACCAGTCGGAGGAAAACCGCGCCATCGTCCGCATCATCATGGATCTGGCGCGGCTGCTCGGCTTCGACGTCATCGCCGAAGGCATCGAGACCAGCGCCGACGCCAATCTGCTGCGGGCGCTGGCCTGCGACTATGGCCAGGGCTATCACTTCGCCCGCCCGCTGCCGCCGGACATGGCCGCCAAGCTGGTGGGCGGGGAGTTGCCTTGGCAGATGCCGCGGTGAGGGTGGTTTGGTAAGGTTGGGAGTGGTTTAGCGGTGCCCCCACCCCATCCCTCCCCCGCTTTGCGGGGGAGGGATGGGGTGGGGGCAATACGCCTTACTCCGACCCTCACTTCCCCCGGACGAACTTCGGCGTTCCCGCCGCGCTGGGCAGCAGGCGGATGGCATAGGGGCTGGTGCGGCTCTGCGCCACCGCCTGGGCCGGGCCGGGAACCGTTTCGCGATAGCCGACGACCAGATCGGCCCCCTTCTGCTGCACGCTGTCGATGGTGACGCCGTAGCCCGCCGTGTCGCGGGGCCCCAGGAAAACCGCCACCGCCATCTGGCCGCCGGGCAGGGAGGTCGGCGCCGGTTCGCCGACGCGCGCCCACAGCGCCGTCCATTCCGCGCCGTCGCGGGCGACCGCATAGGCGCGCTCGGCGGCGCTGCTGTGGTTGCCCTGCCAGACGGTGCCGGCCTCCGCCTGGGCCGGCAGCAGGTTGCCCCCGGTGCGGTCGGCGCCGGTCTGGCAGCCGGCCAGCAGCAGGGCGGGGACGAGGGCGAGCGGGATCAGGCGCAGACGGGACGGCGGCTTCATGGGACGGTCAGGCGCTCCGCGGCAGGATCGTCTCGACCAGCGACGCCCAATAGCTGGCGCCGGTGGTCAGGATCGCGTCGTTGAAATCGTAATGCGGGTTGTGCAGGCGGCAGGAGGACCCAAGGTGGCCGCCGTGGCCGAGCCAGATGTAGGCGCCCGGCCGCTCCTTCAGCATATAGCCGAAATCCTCCGCCGCCATGGTCGGGGCGGGGGCCCAGACGACATTCTCCTCGCCCACCACCCTGGCGGCCGCCGCCGCGGCGACGCGCGCCTCCGGCTCGCTGTTGACCGTGGCGGGATAGCCGGGGCGGAAGCGCAGCTCGGCCTTGGCGCCCAGACCTTCGGCGATGCTGGAGACGAGACGGCCGAACTGCTCCTGGATGCGGCGATGGTTCTCTTCCGAGAAGGTGCGCATGGTGCCGAGCATCCGCGCGCTGTCGGGGATGACGTTGGCCGCGGTGCCGGCCTCAACCACCGTGATCGACACCACGGCGCTTTCGGCCGGGTTGGTGCCGCGGCTGACCAGGCTTTGCGCCGCGGTGACGATGTGGGCGGACACCAGCACCGGGTCGATGCCGCGGTGGGGCATGGCGGCGTGGGCGCCGTGGCCGGTCACATGGATCTCGAACTGGTTGGCCGCGGCCATCACCGGGCCGGGATGGACGGCGATCCGGCCGGCCGGCAGTTCCGGCCAATTGTGCAGGCCATAGACCTGTTCGCAGTCGAACTGCCGGAACAGCCCGTCGTCGATCATCCGCTTCGCCCCGCCCAGCCCTTCCTCTGCCGGCTGGAAGATGAAGTGGACGGTGCCGTCGAAGTTCCGCGTCTCCGCCAGATAGCGGGCGGCGCCCAGCAGCATGGCGGTATGGCCGTCATGGCCGCAGGCATGCATCTTGCCGGCATGGCGCGAGGCATGGTCGAAGTCGTTGGCCTCCGGCATCGGCAGCGCGTCCATGTCGGCGCGCAGGCCGATGGCCCGGCCGCTGCCGGTGCCCAGCCCCTTCAGCGTGCCGACCACGCCGGTTCCGCCCAGGCCGCGATGCACCACGATGCCGAACTCCGCCAGCTTCGCGGCGACGATGTCGGAGGTGCGCACCTCCTCGAACCCCAGTTCCGGGTGGGCGTGGATATCGCGCCGCCACGCGGTCATCTCGTCCTGGAAGGCGGCGATGCGGTTGTTGATCGGCATGTCTCTAACACTGGTTGGAACGGTCGGATGCCGTTCTGGGAAGGTGGTGCAATTATCGTTTCGGAATCAGAATGGCTAGTCGGGAGCCGTCATGTCTGGAACCGCCATGCCGCGCCGCACCGCCGGCCGGTCGGCCATGGCGTCGTGCCAGCGCTTCAGGTTGGGGAATCGCTCGAGCAGCCCGCCGCCCGCCACCGCCGCCGCGGCGATGAAGGGGAAGCAGGCGATGTCGGCGATGGAATAGGTGGCGCCGCCCAGATGCTCCGCGGCGCCCAGCCGGTCCTCCAGCGCCGAATAGCAGCGCATCAACTCGCCCTTGTACAGGTCGATGGCATGGGGGATGCGGTCGGGGGCGCGGGCGGCGAAGCGCTGCATGTCGATGGCGGTCGGGCCGAGGTCGCTGACGCCCAGCATGAACCAGCTCATCGCCTCCGCCCGCTCGTCCTCGTCCTCGGGCAGCAGGCGGCCGGTGCGCTCGGCGAAATGCAGCAGGATGGCGCCGGAGCCGAACAGGCGGCGCACCCGGCCGCCCGGCAGATCTTCCACCAGGGCGGGGATCTTGGTGATCGGGCTGATTGCCAGGAAATCGGGCCGCTTGTTCTCGCCGGCGGCGAGATCGACTCGGTGGACAGCGTAGGTCAGCCCGAGCTCCTCCAGCAGGATGGAGGCCTTGCGTCCGTTGGGCGTGGGAAAGCTGTAGAGCGTAAGCATGCGGTGACGGTCCCTGCGCTCTGCACGGGGCGTTTCCCCGGGAGCGATGGCACAGTCTGGCCGATTTGCGCGGCGAACGCCAGCGACAGCGCGGGCGATCTGGGGGCTCAGAACAGCAGGGCGCAGCCGTCCGGCTTCACGATGCGGATGGACGACGGCGGGTTCGCTGCCAGCTTGGACGCCGGACGGATCGGCCGGCGCACCAGCTCGCCCCCGCAGTTCGGGCAGCGTTGCCCCGGCAGAGCGGCACGGCAATCCGCGCAGAAGGTGCATTCGAAGGAGCAGATGTAGGCGGTCTCCGCCGCGGGCGGCAGGTCGCGGTCGCAGCATTCGCAGTTGGGGCGCAGGTCCAGCATGGCGCGGTCTCCGGTTTGGGATGCGCCATGAGGATAGCGGGGGACGCGGCGGGGGGAGAGTGGCGCGGTTGCCGATGGGCGTGAAGATCCTGCCAAAAGCGATGCGCCCTCGCCAGGACCGGCTACATCGCCTCCGCCCGGCGGCCGAAGAGGGCGCGCAGCTTGCGGCCGATGGTGCCGCCCAGCATGCCATGGCCGCCGCCGGCCTTGGGGAACCAGCCGGGGTCGTCGGTCTGGAAGCGGCGGATGACATGGACGAAGGCGTCGACCACGTCGGGGTCGAAGTCGCGCCCGGCGCGTTCGACGATCCAGGAGATCGCGTCCTCCACCGCCCAGGCGCTGCGGTACTGGCGGCTGGTGATCAGCGCGTCGAACACGTCGGCCACCGCCATGATGCGGGCGCCGATGGGAATGGCGTTGCCCTTCAGCCCTTCCAGATAGCCCGACCCGTCATAGCGCTCATGGTGGTAGCGTGCGATCTCCGCCGCGATGGACAGCAGTGACCGTCCACGCAGGGGCACCGCCGCCTCGGCCAGGATGCGGTGGCCGATCTCGGTGTGGCGCTGGATCATCTGCATGTCGATGCCGGTCAACTCGCCCGGCATGCCCAGCGTCTCGTCGGACACGCTCAGCATGCCGACATCGTGCAGCAAGGCGGCCAGCCCGACCTTCTCGACGAAATCGGCGTCCAGCTCGTCGCCGAACTTGCCGCGCCGGTGCAACTCGCGGGCGATGGACCCCACCAGCCTCTCGATGCGCTGCAGGTGGCCGCTGGCGGCGTTGTCCTTGTATTCGGCGAGCGCCCCCATCGCCAGGACGGTGGCCTTCTGCGAGGTGTTCAGCTCCTCGATCAGCAGGGCGTTCTCGAAGGCGATGGAGCATTTGTTGCGGAACAGCTCCAGCAGCTGCCATTCGCGGGCGCTGCCGTCGTTGCGGCCCTCGACATAGATCATGCCGGTGATGCCGCCGTTGGCGCGCAGGCGCAGCGCGCAGAAATCCGGCTCGATGATGGTTTCGCTGCTGGGCGACAGCCGCTCCAGCGCCGCCTCCACCCGCGGTTCGCCGAGCGCCGACACCTCCACATCCTTCCACTTGGCGAAGCGGCCGGTGGAGGCGCGCACGCGGATCTTGCGGTCGCGCGGCAGCGTGTCGCCCTGGATGCACAACAGCGCATGATGACCGATGCCGAGCAGCCCGACGACGCGCGGCAGGATGTTGGGGAACAGCACGTCTGGCGTGCGCATCTCCAGGAGGCCGGTGGTGGCGACCAGCATGCGGGCCAGCCCCTTGCGTCCGGCGGCCAGCGCCTGGAGGCTGGCGAAGGTGCGCAGCTGTCCGGTGACGGCGGCGCGGAGCGCTCGCGGCGTCAACTCCGCCTTCACGCGCCAATCGCCGACATCGTTGGCCGCGATCGCCTCGTCCTCCGCCGCCAGCTCTGGATTGCCGGCACAGACCAGGATGCGGGTGCGCTGGTTGCCGAGCTCGCGGCGCAGATGGGTGACCAGATCCAGCCCGGCCCGCTCGCTTTCCAGCGCGATCTCCAACAGGATCAGGGCTGTATCCGGATGTTGCTGCAGCGCGTTGCGTGCCTCGGCGGCGGAGGCGGCACCCACAAGCGCGACGCCCGCGCCTTCGATGGACAGTCCGTCCAGCGCTGCCCGCGATGTCGCCAGCAGCGACGGGTCGGGATCGACGACCAGAACCTTGAAGGGCGGTTTGGCGACCGGACCGGCCATCTCCGGCCGTGCATCGTCGTGGAGCATGGCATTCTCAGCGGTTGCGCGTGGGTGCTGCGCGTCCGCCAAAGTAATCCTATGCGGGAATTCATTCAACCGATGACGAAGGGGCGGCCACCGATATCCGCGCCTGCGACGATGTAGCGGGCCCGCGGCGCCGGACCGTGCCGTCCAGTCGGAAACGCCGGCGGCAGAGGCCGGTCCGCACCCTCAATCCGCAACGATGGCGGCCACCACCTCGGACGCGAGGAGGGTCGGATTGACCGGCTTGGAGATGACGCGCGTCACGCCCAGCCTGGCGAAGGCGGCGGCGGTCAATTCTGACGGAACCTTGTCCTCGATGGCCGACAGGATGACGACCGGCATTTCCGGCCGCAGGGTGCGTGCGGCCTTGATCACCTCGAACCCGTCATGGTCGGGCATGATGATGTCGGTCAGGACGAGGTCGAACTTCTCCACATACAGGATGCCGATGGCTTCCGGGGCGCTGGCGCACAGGGTCAGGTCATGACCCTCGCGGGTCAGGATCGCGCGGATCAGGTTGCGCGTGACCGGATCGTCTTCCACCACCAGCAGCTTGGCCATGCAAGTCCCCGTCGCGTTCATGCCGGGCGCAGATATAGCGTGAAGCCAAGGCTACGCCAGCGGCAATTTCATGACTCCCCATTGTCCTCAGGCCTGTGGAAATGTCACGCGGCGTGCAGAGCGGGCTGTGAGAAACGGTCCCGGCCGTGCCCGCCGGTCTTGGAATGGTCTGTCCGTTTGGGGTAGTGTCCGCCCGCACCCCACGGACCAACAACGAGCAGACGCAAGACCGATGTTGCTTCCCAACGCCGTCCGCCGACTTGCCGGGGCCGCCCTTGCCGGTTCTGTCCTCTCCGCCCTCTTCGCCGCCGCCCTGACTGCCGCGCCGGCCGCCGCAGCCGACCCGCGCCATCTCGGCACCTTCAAGGATTGGAACGCCTTCGCGTTCGAGGAGAAGGGGCAGAAGGTCTGCTACATCTCCAGCCAGCCCAAGAAGACGGAGCCGAAGGCCAAGCGCGGCGACATCTACGCGCTGGTGACCCATCGCCCGTCTGAAAAGACCCTGGACGTCGTCAGCATCATCGTCGGTTATCCGTTCAAGAAGGGCAGCGAAGCCGAGGTGTCGGTCGACGGCAAGGAGTTCAAGCTGTTCACCGACGGTGAGACCGCCTGGGCCCGCGATGCCGAGGGCGACCGCGCGGTGACGGCGGCGCTGCGCAACGGCAAGCAGATGGTGGTGAAGGGCGTGTCCGGCCGCGGCACCAGGACCACCGACACCTACAGCCTGGCCGGCGTCGGGCAGGCCTATGACGCCATCAACGAGGCCTGCGGCGTGAAGCGCTGATCGCCGCAGCAGTTTACTCGGGTTTTTTCCTTCGAGTCTTTTGACTCCGCACGCTCATGGCCCTATGTAATGGGGCCATGAGCGCCTCCAATCATGCCTCCGCCTTCGTTCTGCCGGCGACCGATGCCGACGGACGCAAGAACCTTGTCGGCCTGTCCCGCGAAGAGCTGGAAGCCGAGATGCTGGCCGTCGGCCTGGAAAAATTCCGGGCACGCCAGCTCTGGCACTGGATCTATCACCGCGGTTCCACCGATTTCGCCGAGATGACCACGCTGGCCAAGCCGGTGCGGGAAAAGCTGGCCGACGCCTATATCGTGGCGCGGCCGACGGTGGTGAAGGACCTGAAGTCGGCGGACGGCACCCGCAAGTGGCTGCTGCGCATGCCCGACGGCCAGGAGGTGGAGAGCGTCCATATTCCGGAGGAGGATCGCGGCACGCTCTGCGTCTCCTCGCAGGTGGGCTGCACGCTGACCTGCCGCTTCTGCCATACGGGCACGCAGCGCCTGGTTCGCAACCTGGATTCGGCGGAGATCGTCGCGCAGGTGATGCTGGCGCGCGACATGCTGGGCGAATGGCCGGCGCCGCCCGACGGGCGCATGCTGTCCAACATCGTCATGATGGGCATGGGCGAGCCGCTGTTCAATTACGACAACGTCGCCAAGGCGCTGAAGATCGTGATGGACGGCGACGGCATCTCGATCTCCAAGCGGCGCATCACCTTGTCGACCTCCGGCGTCGTGCCGATGATGGAGCGCTGCGGCCAGGAGCTGAACGTCAACCTCGCGGTCAGCCTGCATGCGGTGACCGACGAACTGCGCAACCTCATCATGCCCATCAACCGCAAATATCCGCTGCGGGATTTGATGGAGGCCTGCCGCAATTATCCCGGCCTGTCCAACGCCCGCCGCATCACCTTCGAATATGTGATGCTGAAGGGGATCAACGACACGCCGGCCGATGCGCGGGCGCTGGTGAAGCTGCTGGAAGGCATCCCGGCCAAGATCAACCTGATCCCCTTCAACGAATGGCCGGGCGCCCCCTATGAGCGGTCGACCGCACGGGCGATCCAGGTGTTCGGCGACATCGTCAACAATGCCGGCTATGCCAGCCCGGTCCGCACCCCGCGCGGCGAGGACATCATGGCCGCCTGCGGCCAGCTGAAGAGCGCCAGCCTGCGCATGACCGCCGCCGAGCGCGCCGCCATCGCCGCCGTCATTGCGGAGAAGGACGCGGCGCTGGCGTCGTGAGGGCCGATTGCAGGGCATTGCGAAAGGACGCTTCGACATGGCCGCGGAAGGCAGCGCAATGGGGATCGGACAAGGCGATCCGGTACCGGTGCCCTGCCGCCTGTGCGGTGCCGACAGCGTTCCCAGGTTCGAATTGCTGCTGATGGGGCGTCACCGGGCCGGCTTCTTCGAATGCATGGGCTGCGGATCGATGCAGACGGAAAAGCCGTACTGGCTGGCCGACGCCTATGCCGATCCTCGTCCTCTCACCGATGTCGGCATCGTCGCCCGCAGCTTCGATCTGTCGATGCGGGTGGACCTGATCCTGTCGATGCTCGGGGTCGGCGCGGATGCCGTCTGTCTCGACTGGGCCGGCGGCAACGGCCTGTTTGCAAGGATCATGCGGGACCGCGGTTGGAACGTCTTCCTGCACGAGCCCTATACGCCGAACTTCTATGTGCCCTTCCATTCCGCCGAACAGGCCGGCGTGGAGCGGGCGGACGTGGTCACCGCATTCGAGGTGCTGGAGCATCTGCCCGATCCGGCGCGCGACATCGAGGCGTTGTTCCGGTTCGATCCTGACATCCTGATCGTAACGACCGAGCTATACAGCGGACAGGACCGCAGCTGGTATTACTTCGGCGAGAACAACGGCCAGCATGTCTTCTTCTACAGCCGCAAAGGGTTGGAAACGATCGCGCGCCGGCACGGGCGCGGGCTGATCACCGCCGGATCGATGCATTTTCTGCTGCGCTCCAAACCGCGGCGCTGCGCCTATGGAATGGCGGAAATCCATGCGCTGGCCGCCTTGTTGGGGGATCCGGAGCGGCTGCATGCCAAGGCGATGGAGCGGATGTCGGACCACATGCGCTCTCCCTTCCGTCATGCCCTGCGCGACCATCAGGACATTCTCGCCCGGATGCAGGCGGGCGACCTGCCGGTCTGACCGGCGGGCCGCAGAAGGCGGCGACCGGATTGCGCCATCCCCGCCGTCTGTGACAGGGTGTCGCCACCCCCGCCAACCAGACCCGGTTCCAGCATCGGCATGCCCGCCCCCATCGAGGACATCATCGCCAAGGCGATCAAGGACGCCGACAAGTCCTTCTTCAACGAGGATTATGCCAAGCAGGCGAAGGCGGTGACCGCCGCGCTGAAGAAGGCGGGGTACGAGGTGGCGCCGCTGAAGCCGCCGCCCGGACTGGTCGAATGGGCCAAGGACAACATTCCGTTCGGGCGTCTGCGTCCGACTGAACTGATTACGCAAATGTACTCGATGATGGTCGAGAACGTGCGCCGCTTCGACAAGTAGCGGGACCCCAAGCGCGACAGCCTCCGACTGGCCGCTTCCGCTGGTATTACCACAGGACCGGAAGGCCGTTTCTTTTCAGCCACTTCCCGCGCTGCGCCAAAATCGTCACACCAGCACTTTCGGCCACCCCCCGCCGTTGACTCGGATGCTGCGTGAGCGTAATTCATTGCGCCAACCAATAGGACGGACAGCCGTCCAAAAAGGGCACGCACCACCCAGCCGCCGCGGCAATCGTCATGTTGCGCCGCGCCCGGCCGCGAACAGAGGACGACGCAATGGCAAACGGCAGCGGTCGGCCGCTCTCCCCGCACCTTCAAGTTTACAAACTCCCGTTGACCGCAGTCATGTCCATCACGCACCGCATCACGGGCGTGGGGCTGGCTGTGGGCACGCTTCTGCTGGTCTGGTGGCTGGTCGCCGCCGCCGCCGGGCCGGAGGCGTTCGCGCGCGCACAGGGCTTCGTCGGCTCCTTCTTCGGCCTGCTCCTGATGTTCGGCTGGTCGGCGGCGCTGTACTACCACCTGTGCAACGGCATCCGCCATCTGGTCTGGGACGCCGGCAAGTCGTTCGAGTTGACCGATGCCGACCGCAACAACAAGGTCGTCCTCGGCGCGACGGCAGTGCTGACCGTGCTGACCTGGATCGTCGGCCTGGCCGTGTGGTGAGGAGAATAAGACATGGCGTCCAATAGCAAGACCCTCCGTTCGCCGCTTCAGGTCGCGCGCGGTCTGGGTTCCGCCAAGCATGGCACCGAACACTGGTGGTCGCAGCGGCTGACCGCGATCGCGCTCGTCCCGCTGACCGTCTGGTTCGTCTTCGGCGTCATCCGCCATCTCGGTGCCGATCACGCCGCCTTCGTCGCCTGGATGAAGTCGCCCTTCTCGGCCGTGATGATGATCCTCACCGCCGTGGTCACCTTCCACCATGCCCAGTCCGGGCTCCAGGTGGTGATCGAGGACTACGTGCACGCCGAATGGCAGAAGATGGCGCTGATCATCGGCGTCAAGTTCCTGTCCTTCGCCCTGGCGGCCGCCTGCGTGCTGGCCGTCGTGAAGATCTTCATCGGAGCCTGACGACCATGGCGACCGCCTACAACATCATCGACCACACCTATGACGTCGTCGTCGTCGGCGCCGGCGGCGCCGGTCTGCGCGCCACCTTCGGCATGGCCGAAAAGGGCCTGAAGACCGCCTGCATCACCAAGGTGTTCCCGACCCGCTCCCACACCGTGGCGGCGCAGGGCGGCATCTCGGCCGCTCTCGGCAACATGGGCGAGGACGACTGGCGCTACCACATGTACGACACCGTCAAGGGGTCGGACTGGCTGGGCGACCAGGACGCCATCGAGTACATGTGCCGCGAGGCCATCCCGGCGATCATCGAGCTGGAGCACTATGGCGTGCCCTTCTCGCGCACGCCGGAAGGCAAGATCTATCAGCGCGCCTTCGGCGGCATGACCGCGCAGTACGGCAAGACCCAGGCCTACCGGACCTGCGCCGCCGCCGACCGCACCGGCCACGCCATCCTGCACACCCTCTACCAGCAGTCGCTGAAGCATGAGGCGGAGTTCTTCGTCGAGTACTTCGCGCTCGACCTCATCATGGAGGACGGCGTCTGCAAGGGTGTCTTGGCCTGGAACCTGGACGACGGCACGCTGCACCGCTTCCGCGGCCAGCTGGTGGTGCTGGCGACCGGCGGCTACGGCCGCGCCTACTTCTCGGCGACCTCGGCCCACACCTGCACCGGCGACGGCGGCGGCATGATCCTGCGCGCCGGCCTGCCGCTGCAGGACATGGAGTTCGTGCAGTTCCACCCGACCGGCATCTATGGCTCCGGCTGCCTCATCACCGAGGGCGTGCGCGGCGAGGGCGGCTACCTGACCAACTCCAACGGCGAGCGCTTCATGGAGCGCTATGCCCCGTCGGCCAAGGATCTGGCGTCGCGCGACGTCGTGTCCCGCTCGATGACCATCGAGATCCGCGAAGGCCGCGGCGTGGGTGAGCACAAGGACCACATCCACCTGCACCTGGAGCATCTGCCGCCGGAGATCATCCACCAGCGCCTGCCCGGCATCGCCGAGACGGCCAAGATCTTCGCCGGCGTGGACGTCACGAAGGAGCCGATCCCGGTTCTGCCGACCGTCCACTACAACATGGGCGGCATCCCGACCAACGTTCACTGCGAGGTGCTGTCGCCGACCGCTTCGAACCCGGACCAGGTGGTGCCGGGCCTGATGGCGATCGGCGAGGCGGCCTGCGTGTCGGTCCATGGCGCCAACCGCCTGGGCTCCAACTCGCTGCTCGATCTGGTGGTGTTCGGCCGTGCGGCTGCCATCCGCGCCGCCGAGATCGTCCAGCCGGGCAAGGCTCCGTCGGTCAAGCCGGATGCTTGCGACAAGGCGCTGGAGCGGTTCGACCGCATCCGCAACGCCAAGGGCTCGATCAAGTCGGCTGACCTGCGGCTGGAGATGCAGCGGACGATGCAGAACAACTGCGCCGTCTTCCGCACCGGCGAAGTCCTTGACGAAGGCGTCAAGAAGATCGACGCGGTCTATGCCAAGAAGGGCGAGATCGCCATTTCCGACCGTTCGCTGGTCTGGAACTCCGATCTGGTCGAGGCGCTGGAACTGGACAACCTGCTGGGCCAGGCAGTCGCCACCCTGCACTCCGCCCAGAACCGTCCGGAAAGCCGCGGCGCCCATGCCCGCGAGGACTATCCGAACCGCGACGACGAAGGCTGGATGAAGCACACCGTCATCTGGGTCGCGGACAATGGCGAGACGAAGATCGATTACCGCCCGGTCCATATGTACACGCTGACCGATGAGGTCGATGTCTTCCCGCCCAAGGCCCGCGTGTACTAAGGCCCGCCGGATAAAGGAAATCAGCCATGGTTGAATTCAACCTGCCAGCCAACTCCAAGGTCGGCGTCGGCAAGACCGTCAACGTCGCGAACGGCGCCAAGCGGGCCAAGACCTTCAAGATCTACCGCTGGAACCCGGACGACGGCCAGAACCCGCGCGTCGACAGCTATGTGGTCGACCTCGACAAGTTCGGGCCGATGATCCTCGACGCGATCATCTACATCAAGAACCAGGTCGACAGCACGCTGACCTTCCGGCGCTCCTGCCGCGAGGGCATCTGCGGGTCGTGCGCGATGAACATCGACGGCACGAACACGCTGGCCTGCCTGAAGGCGATCGAGGACGTGCCGGGCGACGTCAAGATCTATCCGCTGCCGCACATGCCGGTGGTGAAGGATCTGGTCCCCGACCTGAATCACGTCTATGCCCAGCTCGCCTCGATCAAGCCGTGGCTGCAGTCGCAGTCCCCGGCCCCGAGCCGCGAGCGGCTGCAGTCGCCGGAGGACCGCGCCAAGCTGGACGGCCTCTACGAGTGCATCCTGTGCTTCTGCTGCTCGACCTCGTGCCCCAGCTACTGGTGGAACGGCGACCGGTATCTCGGCCCGTCGATCCTGCTCCAGGCCTATCGCTGGATCGCAGACAGCCGCGACGAGATGACGGGCGAGCGCCTCGACAACCTCGAGGATCCGTTCCGTCTCTACCGCTGCCACACCATCATGAACTGCACCAAGGCGTGCCCGAAGGGTCTGAACCCCGCCAAGGCCATCGCCGAGATCAAGAAGCTGATGGTCGCGCGCCGCTGATCGCGGACCGCGTTTCGCGATACGAAAAGGCGCCCCCTCGGGGGCGCCTTTTTCATTGTGTGGCTTCAGGCGAAGTCCGGGTCGGTCGGACGCGACGGCGGCAGATCGTTGCCGGGGACCGGGCTGTCGGTGGTGCCGGGGCCGCCGGGGTCGGGCAGGTCGGGGGTGTCGGTGCCCGGCAGGTCGACGCCGGGGAGATCCTCGTGCGGTCCGGGAAATGGGCCGGAGGAGAGGTTGGACGGAGTGGCGCTGAGGCCGGGATCGGTGATCGGCATGAATGCTCTCCCTCTGCTGGTCGGTCGCGGTTGCGCGCTCTCCCCTATCAACGGCCGACTCCGCAATCCGCTCCCTTGCACGGGACGATTGCGTGCGGGCCGGTTGACCGGCGGCGGCGAGGGGGTATGCTCTTCGGGAGATCACCAACGACGACGAACCACCAATGGACGGCGCGAACCGGCGTCGCCCAGCGGGCAAACACATTTCTATCCAAGAGAAGGACCAATCATGGGCGGCATGGCAGGCCAGGCGTGGAGCTGGATCCAGGGCGAATGGGTGGAGGGCAATCCGCCGATCGTCGGACCGCTGTCCCACACGCTCTGGCTCTCTTCGACGGTCTTCGATGGCGCGCGCGCCTTCCAGGGCGTGGCCCCCGACCTGGACCTGCATTGCGCCCGCGCCATCCGCTCGGCCCTGGTTCTGGGACTGGAGCCGATGGTCACCGCCGGCGAGATCGAGGAGCTGTGCTGGGACGGCATCCGCCGCTTCCCCAAGGACGCCGAGCTGTATATCCGTCCGATGTTCTACGCCGATGACGGCTTCGTCGCCCCGGCGCCGGAGAGCACGCGCTTCGTCCTGTCGATCTACGAGGACCCGCTGCCGCAGCCGACCGGCTTCGCCGCCTGCATCTCCACCCGCCGCCGCCCGATCCCGACCATGGCCCCGACCGAAGCCAAGGCCGCCTGCCTGTATCCCAATGCCGGGCTGGCGCTGACCGAGGCGCGCAAGCGCGGCTTCCAGAATGCCATCATGCTGGACGCCATCGGCAATGTGGCGGAGTTCGCCACCTCCAACATCTTCATCGCCAAGGACGGCGTGGTGCGCACCCCGGTGCCGAACGGCTGCTTCCTGAACGGCATCACCCGCCAGCGCATCATCGCCCTGCTGCGGGGCGACGGCGTGACGGTGGAGGAATGCACCCTGACGCCCAAGGACGTGCTGGAGGCCGACGAGGTCTTCTCCACCGGCAACCACGCCAAATGCGTGCCGGTGATCAAGGTGGAGGACCGCAGCCTCGCGGCCGGTCCGATCTTCCAGCGGGCGCGGGCGCTCTATTGGGAATATGCGTTCCGCTGATCGAGCAGCGCCACCGCTGCCCGGCGGTGATGGGCCAGCGTGGCGGCCAGACGGGCCAGCCACGCGTCGGTCCTGCAGGTTGCGGCGGTCAATGCGCGGCGACGCCGGGCGGTGGCGAGGCGCGCCTCGGCCGCGAGGTCCGTGTGCAGGCGGAGCGCTGCGGTGCGCTTTATGGCGTTGGCGCGGGCGGCACCGCCGAGCAAAGCGGTACGCAGCTCGGGCGTCGGCGGGCGGGCGTCATGGGTGCGGTGAAGGCTGTCCAGGCTTGCGGCGCGGTCCATGGAATGGACGGTAGCGCCTGCCGGGGTGGATGGTAAAGGGAAATTTTCCTAGGAAGGGTTGGGGGTGCGAGAGGCTTTTGCCCCCTCCCTAACCCTCCCCCACCGTCGGTGGGAGAGGGGACTGCCGCCGCTCCGTTGGATAACTCCCGCAAGCGTCCTACCCCCTCTCCCTCGAAGAGGGGGAGGGATGGGGAGGGGGCTAACGTCGCTCTACGCTCACTGGCTCGCCCAGATGATCCGCGCCATCCAGGCGACATCAGACAGCGGGATGCTGCGATCGGGGTGGGCCCGGTTGATCGACAGAAGCTCGATCTTGGTGGCCGTCTCGCGGATCAGCTGCTTGGCCATCACCTCGCCGCCCTTGGTGCGGACGACGACGCGGTCGTTGCGGCGGATTTGCGCCGCTGGCGAGACGATGATGGTATCGCCGTCGCGATAGACCGGCTCCA